>JBEKEP010000019.1:0-59294 GCA_050013775.1 Occallatibacter sp.
CTGCTCCAGCGTGTACGGGCCGATGCTGATCTTGCTATGCAGGCCCATTTCGCTCTCGGTGTTCTTGATGAAAGCGGCGCCAGCCAGTCCCACCACCACAATCACCACTCCAATGTGGACAAGGTAGCCGCCGTAGCGTCGCGTATTGCGCCGCGTCAGCAGCCAGAGTGCCGCAAAGAGATTGCGCCCCGTTTGCCGCATAATCACCGCAGCCCCGCGCAGGACCTCCGCCACGATCGCAGTGAACACTGCCGCCGACATTGCGAACGCTACCATGGCATAAAAGCGTCCCTGGTCGAACGTGCCGCCCTTCCACGGATTCGCTCCCGCCACGAAACAAACAATCACCGTGACCCAAAGCGCAATCGACGGCATCACAAAATTCCGCTTGATGGCCTTCATCGACGTCGAGCGCCACGGCAGCAGCGGTCCCACGCCGGTCAAAAACAGCAAAAACAGTCCAATCGGAACGGCCACGGCGTTATAAAACGGCGCGCCTACCGTCACCTTGCTGCCTTCCACGTACTCCGAAAGAACAGGGAACAGCGTGCCCCATAAAATCACGAAGCAGGCCGTCAGCAGCATCAGGTTGTTGAACAGGAAGCTTGATTCCCGGCTCACCAGCGATTCCAGCTGGTGTTCGGTCTTCAAGTGGCTGCGCTGCAGCACATAAGTGAAGATGCACACCGCCAGCACGATACACATGAAGACCACAAACCATGTGCCGATGGACGATTGCGCAAAAGCGTGTACCGAGCTCACCAGGCCGGCGCGGGTCAGCAGCGTTCCCAGCAGTGTGAGCAGAAACGTGGAAAAGATGAGCCACACATTCCAGCTCTTCATCATCCCTTTGCGCTCTTGCATCATTACCGAGTGCAGAAAGGCCGTCCCGGTCAGCCAGGGCATAAAGCTTGCATTCTCCACCGGATCCCAGCCCCAATAGCCGCCCCAACCCAGCACCGCGTAAGCCCAGTGCATGCCCAGAAAAATCCCGCATGTCAGAAACAGCCACGTCACCATGGTCCACGTGCGCGTGATTTTGATCCACTTTTCACCGGGGTAGCGCATCATCAGCGCGCCCAGCGCGAACGCGAAGGGAACCGAGAATCCCACATAGCCCAGGTACAGCATCGGCGGGTGAATCACCATCTCCGGGTACTGGAGCAGCGGATTCAGCCCGTTGCCGTCTGCGGGAACCGGGCCCCCGGCAACATACCCCGGGAGCAGCGAAAACGGCGGCGCGGCAAAAACCAGCACCGACAGGAAGAACACCTGCACCCCGGACAGAATCGTTCCCGCATAGGCATAAAGCTTCACATCCGTCTTGTGCCGCAGCCGCAAAACGAAGCCATAGGTCCCCAGCAGCCACGCCCAAAGCAGCAGTGAGCCTTCCTGCCCGCTCCAGAGCGCCGCAAATTTGTAGGGGATGGGCAGGGCCCGGTTGGAGTGCTCAAGGATGTATGTAATCGAGAAATCGTTGGTAAACACCGACCAGATGAGGGCAAAAGCGGCTCCGGTCACAGCGATAAAGCCGGCAATTCCAGCCCGGCGGGCGGTATCGGCCAGCCGTTCCGGCGAAATCCTCGTCGGTTGCCCGGTAGCGAGCAGCCGCAACGCAATTGCCCCTGCCAAAAGGTTATAGGCGGCCAGGGCTAAGGCAATAAGAAGACAGAAACTTCCGAAGGCTGCCATGATGACTCCACAATGATTCTCGCACGCACATCAGGGGAACCGGAGACCTCCCCGATGGACCTATTCTCTATCCATGATAGGCGTGTGCGGTGTGATTTAGCTCACACTATGGGTCGCGCGGAATCGGCTCTGGCAGCTGCGAGGGGTCTTCAGGCTACGGCGGCTTTTTGATTGTCGAGCATCTGTCTGGCAAGAGCGAGCATTCTTTCCGCGGCAAAGGGCTTTTCCATGAAGACAACGCGGACCGCGGCATAGTCAGCGGAACTTTCTCCCACCGAGCCCAGAACCAGAACCGGAAGGTCAGGCATCCGGGTACGCAACTCGTTCACAAACGCCGGGCCGCCGATCCCCGGCGTTTGGTGGCCGCAGATGACCAGTCGTAATTTGCTCGTGAACTCAGGCTGCTCGATCAGGCAGAGAGCCTCGGCTGCGTCGCTCACTCGGCGCACATCGCCGAAGCGCTGCCCGAGAATTGAAAGCATCAAGGAAGCCTGAAGTGCGTCGTCATCGACGAGGAGGATCGTTGTCATGGAGCCCGGCTGGCGCGTCTTAACCCCGGTCCAACGCGCCGTTTCTATTGACTAACTGAACACTATGATGGCGCTTTGAAGCTTCAGGTTGTCCGCGAAGGCGCTGAATCCCGGCCTAGCCGAACAGAAACTCTCCCGCAGCTTCTTGGTCGGGTAGCAAGAACCAGAGCTTTCGCTCTGTGGCACAATAGCAGGATTATGAAGCCAACTGCCAAAGTTGTTTTAGCGTTGGTTGCTGGGCTACTGTGTACCCCTGCGCTGGGCAGCGCGGCGACGCATTCGCCGGTTGCTTCGGCAGCCTCTGGCGGCCAGTCGGACGGAATTGAAATGGAACAAACGCTGTACGTACAGGCGCCCGACTTCTCCGGCGGCGGCGACAGCCTTGTTCTGGTCTGGCTCCCCGATCCCCTTGTGAGCATCTGCATGGGCAGGACAATGAAGGAATGCTTCAAAATCGACTACTGCATCCGCACGACCAACCCGAATGGCCCGCAGTGCAGGGACCTCGGCGTACCCCGCGCCCAATTGCCCCATTACCCGGCAGACATGCGGCCGCGCCGGGCCATCAGCGTTGTTCTTCGCGCCATGGGCAACGACCACGGTTTCGATCGGCTGAAGGCGTTTTACCGAAACGCGCCGCCGTCCAGCTTGAACAGTCTCTCGCCCAGCGCGACGATCCGAGCCAGGATTCGCTATGACGATAACCCGTCGTTCCAGAGTTTCAATCTGGTGGAAGTGCTGTCAACGCCGTAAGTTTCAAAGTGCTGTTTCCGCGCAACGCTAGCGCCGGCCTCCCGGCGGGCTGTCGCGTAGACCTCCTGGTCAACGCCGCATTCTTCAGAAGTGAGAAAAATGCTCTAGCCGAAAAGAAATTCCTTTTCACGCAGTTCCTTGATCGAGTCGCGCAGCCGTGCGGCCTTCTCAAATTCGAATCTCTTCGCTGCCTCGCGCATATCAGCTTCAAGCTTCGCGATGTAAGCGTCCAGCTCTTCCTGCGTATTGAATTCGGGAACGCCCACAGTCTCCTCCACGTCAATCTCCCCGTATTCCGCCTTCAGAATGTGCGCCAGGCCCATATCCACTTTGCTCAGGATGGACTGCGGCGTAATCCCGTGTTCCTCGTTGTAGGCGCGCTGGATCACGCGGCGGCGATCCGTCTCGTCCATCGCCCTGCGCATGGAGTCGGTGATTCTATCCGCGTAAAGTATGGCTCGGCCCTCGACGTGCCGAGCCGCCCGGCCCATGGTCTGGATCAGCGACCCGGCTGAGCGCAGAAATCCCTCTTTGTCGGCGTCGAGAATCGCCACCAGCGAAACCTCAGGCAGATCGAGACCTTCGCGGAGCAGGTTGATGCCGATCAGCACATCGAACTCGCCCTTGCGCAATCCGGCCAGCAGCTTCACCCGCTCCAAAGTCTCAATCTCGGAATGCATGTAACGGCAGCGCACGCCCACTTCGGTGTAATAGCCGGCCAGGTCCTCGGCCATGCGTTTCGTCAGCGTCGTCACTAGCACGCGCTCATTGCGCTTCGCGCGGTCGCGAATTTCGGCCAGCAGGTCGTCGATCTGGCCTTTCACCGGCCGAATCTCGACCTCGGGATCCACCAGGCCCGTGGGCCGGATCACCTGCTCAACGACCACGCCGGCCGACTTTGTTAATTCGTACGGCCCGGGCGTCGCCGAAACGTACACCACCTGGTGCACGCGGTTCTCAAACTCGTCGAACTTCAGCGGTCGATTGTCCATCGCCGACGGCAGTCTGAAACCATAGTCGACAAGCGTCTGCTTGCGACTGCGGTCCCCATGCCACATGCCGTGCACCTGCGGAATCGTGGCGTGACTCTCGTCGATAAAAAGCAGAAAGTCGCGCGGGAAGTAGTCGAGCAGAGTCGGCGGCGGCTCGCCAGGCAGTCGCCCGCTAAAGTGCCGTGAATAGTTCTCGATTCCATGGCAATATCCCATCGACTTGATCATTTCCAAATCGAAGCGCGTGCGCTGATGCACCCGTTGCGCTTCCACCGCGCGCCCCTCCGACTCCAGATAAGTCACCCATTGATTCAGTTCGGTCGTGATGGAATCGATGGCTTCGGACTTGCGCTCCGGCTGCACCACGTAGTGGCTCTTGGGATAAATCGGCAGGCGCGAATATTTCTGCTTCACGGTACCGAACAGGGGATCGATCTGCGACAGCGATTCAATCTCGTCGCCGAACATCTCGATGCGATAAGCGCACTCGTCGTAGGTGGGGTAGACCTCGATCACGTCGCCGCGCACGCGAAATGTCCCGCGCCGGAAATCGGTGTCGTTCCTCTCGTAAAGAATTTCCACCAGCCGGCGCGTAAGGTCTTTGCGGCTGATGTGCTGGCCCTTCTCGAGTAGCAGCAGCATCCCGTAATACGCCTCAGGTGACCCCAGGCCGTAGATGCAGCTCACCGAGCTGACAATGATCGCGTCGCGCCGCTCGAACAGCGACCGCGTAGCCGAGAGTCGCAGCTTGTCTAGCTCCTCGTTGATCGTGGCTTCTTTCTCGATATATAGGTCGCCGGCCGGAATATAGGCTTCGGGCTGGTAGTAGTCGTAGTAGCTCACGAAGTACTCGACTGCATTCGAAGGGAAGAACTGCTTGAACTCGTGATAGAGCTGCGCGGCCAGCGTCTTATTGTGCGCCAGGATCAGCGCCGGCCGGTTGGACTGCTCGATGACCTTGGCCATGGTGAAGGTCTTGCCCGAACCGGTCACGCCCAGCAGCACCTGGTGCTGCTCGCCCCCCGCAAGCCCTTCCATAATCTGGTCGATCGCCCGCGGCTGGTCGCCCTTGGGCTTGTAGCTGGTCACGAGCTGGAAGTCCATGGCTAGATTCTAGCAGAATGGCGAAAATAAGGCGAAACATGGAAGCCCGGGCCGCCGCTGCCTCACAACGCCCTGAGAATCAGTTCTCAATCGGCAGCACGGTGTCGACTTTGGTCATCTTGAAAAGCTCGAGTACGCGAGGAGTGCTGCCAATAATCGACATGCGAATCCCTTTGCTGCGCGAGCTGACATAGAGACTGACGAGCATACCGAGGCCTATGGAGTCCATGTAGGGGACACCGGAGAGATCGAAGACTTGCGCGGAGGGTTGCTTCTTTTCGGGCAGGGTTTCAAAGATCTGGCGGACCTGATTAGGTGAGAGCGTGCTGTACATGTCCCGCGCGGTGAAGGGACCAACGAAGCGAAAAATCACAGCGTCGGGCACATCACTCGTATTCGCCGCGATCGAGAAGTTGCGGCTTTTCCAAATCTGGGCTTCGGAGTTGGACAAGGGCGTTCCTCCGGGATGTCCGGTTCCGACAGGGGAAGTCAGTGGATTCATTCTCCCTGACACAGACAAATTTGAAAAGAGAAATCGCACAGGGAACCCGTAACGCGGGTCTCCCGCTGCACCAATACTCGTCGTAGCAGAGATTGCCCCACAGTTCGGTGGTGTGCCCTAAAGACTCGCTACTTGGAAAAGCACGGGAAGTGTGTGTCACTTTCTCCAGCCTTGAAGTAAAAGCTGTCAGTTCCAATTAAACAAAGGTGCCAATTCCTCGAACTGAGTGCGCTTAGCGAATGACTATCAAAATTCAAGGAATCAATCAGCCCCTCGTTAACGAGCACAACGTCGGGATCAAATCGCTCGATGATTGTCGGCATATCCCCAGTGATATCCTGCATCCTCTCGTCATCCACCGTGCCAATCGGTTCAATCGCCACCACCTTATCGCTCCCCATGTAGTCTGCGATCCAGGTCGAACCAACTCCCATCAGCTTCATTCTCTTGTTTGGCCACAACTGATTCAATTCGGAGATTTCAGAAAGTATCGGGCGACTTGGAGCCTCGGCAGCGTAAGGCTTTGGCGATATCGCAATGGAAAGAACGACGAGAAGCGTCAGAGCAATCAAACCCGTCTGGAGAATCGCGGAGAATTTGTAACTTCCAGTGCTTCCTGACAGACGAGGCCCGACCAAAACAAAATGAAAGGAACCGTGATAACAACATAGCGCGGCAACGGGTAGCCCAACTGAACCGGAATCAAGGGCAGCAAGCTCACGACGGTGGCATAAATAATCGTTTTCTTATTCTGCAAAGCGGTGAGTAAGTTTTGAGTGAACTTTCCGCTAGCGGATGCCAGCAAAATCACTGTCATGAAGGATCCGATGATGACTCCGCGCATGACGATAAGTAATGGGGTCCTGTAGGGCTCAGCGAGGATCCAGAACGCCTCCATCGCTGTTTTGGGAACATTCCTCGCGATATGCATTGTGAAGGCGCGTGGATTCACCTCGAAAGCCTGGAGCAATGAAGTTGCACCCGGAAAGTCGACCTTCATCACCAGGTTGTAATCAATAAAAGGGTTTAGTTGAAAGCGACCTGCTTCAACCTCGTGCTCCGCGTACAGTTGATTGAATGTGAACCAGGCATGCTGGCTACCTTGACCGAAAGCACTCACGTGAAACAGCACGTAGACGACTACGAGTGCCAGAAGGGAGGCTGAAGTGTACTCCCAGGCCCTCATGCCGGTGATCTTCGGGCCGCTCTGCGCGGATTGCCTTCTGCCGACTCCGATCCTCAAGCTTTCCCAAGCCAGATAACCGGCCAGGGGAATGAATACAAAAATGTATTCCAGTCGCGCCAGACAACAAAGACACAGCAACAACAATCCCATGATCCGATGCCTCTCGACGCAGGCGAGCGCGAGCAGGAATAGCCCAAGGGCGACGAAGTTGACGAGCACATCCTCGTAGACGTTCACACGGCTGACGACCCAAATCATGGTGAGCAAGAGGGCCATTAATCGCGACTTAAAACGTGCAGACAAGAAACAGAAAAGCATCATTGAAACGAATGTCTTCACGAGATACTGCGCACAAAAGATACTGGCTATTCTTCCAGCCGCTTTTATGAGGATTGCGTAAATCAGGGTGTAAACGGGGGAAATGTCGAGCGGGCCTAAGTTGCCTCCATGCAGGAAAATATCGCCCCCGCCCATGTAGTTAGCTTCATCCCATGTTGGGAGGTCCATTGTCTTATGGAGTGGATAAAGAACTACGATCTGCGTGAGGCCAATGAATAAGTAGAAGCCAAGTGCAACACAAATCAACTTCCACTTCGCGGAGAGCACTTTCGGGCGCAACATGGCTAACCGAGGCTTGGGAACTGACAAATTCCGCTTCAATGCCAAGTCCTCCTGATCCAGTTCCCAGCATGCATGCGCTGTCAGATTGTTTTGACTCGCGGCATAGAACCGGTCTGTCCGGCGGTTTGTGCTGCGGCGAGTGTCAGTTTAGCATGGCAGAAAATTGACTGAGCCCACCGTCAACCCAGCTTGCCTAGGCAGATTGTTCCTGAACTGGCAGCGCCGCGCTTTGCTCCGGGCTACGGGGCTTTCTCAGTTTGCGTGACCGCAGTTTGCGATGAGTCAAACTGAAACTGCAGGAGCCACGTGCTGGCGGCAGGGCTGCCGTCAACCTGAGCGGGCACGAAATTCCAGTTCTGCGCTGCGTGCAGAGCCTGATTGGTGAAATAGCTGCTTGTGCCCGGCGAGTCGATAGAAGCCTGGGAGACATTCCCTTGCGCATCGACCTCGACACGGATTCCCACTTCGATGTGGCCATGAATGGTGTCAAGGATCTTGCTTGGGATGTCGGGCAGGGCTTGATGCACAACAGATCCCTTGACGATACCGCCCTTTGGCGAGCTCGACGCTGGTGTGGGTGTCGGCGCCAGCTCCGCAGTGGGCGCTGCCGATGGTGCGGGAGCAGTTGCCTCAGGAGTCGCCGGTGCCGCGGCGGCCTCTTGGACCGGAGCCTGATGATCCGCCGGCGCAGAATACCACGGGGTCAGGTCCCAGCCGATTTTGAAAGCGGCAAGCAGCAGGAACAAGAAGATTGCCACGCCAGAGAGAATCATGACGCGGAATCGGTAAGACGGCTTTGCGGCCTGGTGAACAATCGCTTCGGCGGCCTCGACGGCACGCTCGGCAGCCCGAGGAAGTTTGAGGCGCGCTTTGATGCCGGCAAGGGTGCAGCGGCGCTCTGGGTCAACGCGCAGGCATTCCCGGCAGATCGTGAAGAATGGCTCGGGAACGGTGGCCGGTATCTCCGGTTCGCCGCCTTGCCATCGGTCCAGGACGGGTAACTGCTGCGTCAACGCTTCGACCAGAAGGACGCCGAGCGACCAGATATCGGCCGCGGGGGCCGGGCTTCCGATGCCGGCTTCCGGCGGATCGTAGATGTTCCGTGTGCGAGAGCGCCAGCCGAAGTCTGGCGAAAGCTTCAGCTGGTCATTGACGACCATGATGTTCGTTGGTCTGAGATGTCCGTGCGTGAGCGAGCGATCGTGAAGATAGGAGAGAGCACCCAATACGGGGCCCAGCATTTCCCGGGCTTCCTCGGGCGAAAGGGGACGCTCGGGAAGAATTTGCGAGAGGAGCTCATTGGCGTACTCGGTTACGACATAGAGCAGGTCTTCGCCCTCAAATTCGCATCTTCCGGCATGAATGAGCGGCATCAGGTGAGGATGCGAGAGGGTCCTGGCGATCTCCCATCGAGCCATGGTGACACCGGCATCCACAGAATCAAACGGGAAGATCTTAATGGCAGCTTTTTGCGCTCGGGGCTCACCAAGTTCGGTTAAATAGGCAGCGCTCCACTCCGTCCCGCCCAACTGCTGGAGAAGGGGGAATTTTCCATCGACAAAGCGCCGGATTGAAATGGCCCCGGGGGAACTTGCAATCATGGTGGACCCAATTTAACCGCGTCTTCGGCATACGCCGCCATGCAAAAGTGATGCGCTTGTGACCGAAGTACCCAGCCGAGTGTCTCGTGTCCAGCAGTCCGGGGCAACCCAGCTCCTCGGCCCCTGATTTCCTGGTCCCTTGGTCGTTCGGTCTCCGCCTACTCGGTCCCTGGGTCCCTTGGCCCCTTTGTCCCTGCCTCTGTCAACTCCCTCCGCCCGCACTCCGCCGCAACCCTCTGAAACGACAGCCCAAAAACCTGCCTCGCGTTTGCACAAAATTCTCCCGTCTTGCCGCACAATGAATGCAAGATCAGGGAGCCTGGAGCAAAGTGTATGCTGTCTCAACTCGAGAGCTACGAGTTGCCCCTCCGCGCCCCGCGCCGCATTGTCAGGAGCGTTCCCGGCTCACACCCCCCTCCCCCCCCGACCGTCTACGCACCCCATCCACCCAACCCCTATATCTTGTGCCTGCCCACACTCACACTCGCACTCACACCAATCGAAGCCGCCCCGGTTTCCTCGCCCAAAAAACGATTTGTGAAACTGTGAAGCTTAAATTGCCCTATGAAATCAATCACGTAGGCGAAGAAATCTCACAGCCCCACACTCTGTGCGTTTCTGCGAAACTGTGAAGCGTCGCCTTGTAGACTTTCTCAATGACCAAGCGAATCGGCGTGCATCTGGGAACGGCGGGCGGAGCTTCCAACGCTGTCGAACGCGGCCGCGAGATCGGCGCCAACACTTTCCAGATCTTCTCTTCAAGCCCGCGCATGTGGCACGCGCCCAAAGTTGACCCAAAACAGGCCGAGCGCATGCGCGAATTGCGTGCCAAACACGACGTCGGACCGCTGGTCATTCACACAAGCTATCTGGTCAATGTCTGCAGCCAGACGCACGAAGTGCGCGAAAAGAGCGTGACTGCCTTTCGCGGCGAGATCGAGCGCGCGCTTCAACTGGGCGCTGAGTACCTTGTTCTTCATCCGGGTTCGTGGAAAGGCCTCACGCGCGACGAAGGCCTGAAGCTGGCTGCGGAGTCAATTCAGCGCGCCATCGACGGACTTCCGTGGCAGGCAACTCCGTTCCACATCCTCATAGAGAACACCGCGGGCGCGGAGTTCTCCTTAGGTGGCAGCTTTGACCAGGTAGCAGAACTGGTATCGCGGCTGAAGCATCACGCGCCTGTCGCTGTCTGTTTAGATACTTGTCATACGTGGGTTTCCGGCTACGACCTCGTAAGCGTAGAAGGCTACGCCGAAACCATGAAGCAGGCAGCCGCGACCGTCACCTTCGAAGCGGTTCGCGTGTGGCACTGCAACGACGCCAAAGCCGCGCGCGCATCAAAGCTCGACCGTCACGAGCACATCGGGCAGGGAACCATGGGTCTGGAGCCGTTTCGGCGTCTGCTGAACGATCCGCGCTTTCATCACTCCGCGTTCATCGCAGAGACGCCCGTCGACGAGCCTGGCGACGAGGAACGGAACGTGCGCGCGCTCAAGAGCCTTGTGAAGGTTTGAAGAGCGCGATGATTCCGTGCCTTCCTGGTTGTTCTACTGGCCGAGCTTCACCAGGAACCCATCGACAGCCTGGCCGTTGTCGAGTTTGATGTTGACCGGCGAGAAGGCGATCTTTCCCGGCGCTTTCTTGAGCAGCTCGCGCGTGATGGGCTTGTAGGAGGCGGCGACAGCAGCCGAAGTGAACGGTTGATTCGGGTCGGACCTAAGCGCCGTTAATCCGTAGGCGCGTTCGCCTTCGAAGTAGACGCACACAGCATTGTTTTTGATCGCTGAAAACAAGCAGGCCATGCTGCGCGCAGCGCCTGCTTCCTGAGCCTGGATGAAGGGCCCGAGATCGCCGTCGGCGGAAGCCGATGTCCAGTTCTGCGGGCTGATATAAATCGCGAAGTATCCGTCGATCGAGCGGGTCTGCACGTTGCTTGCGACGTCCGCCGCGATACGCACGAACTTGAGTGCGTCCTTGTCCTGAGCTGCAAAAGCTGGGAGCTGGACCGCCAGGATTCCTACGGCAAGCATCAACGGAAACGGGAAGCGGATTCTCATGGGCTCGAGTATAGCAATTTAGGGAACGGGCAAATCGGCGCGGTCTGGCGAGGGGAACAAATGAAAAGGCGGCGAATCGCTGTTGCAACCATAAACGCCGCTGCCATTTACACTTGAGAGGTATGGCGGACGATAGAGAACTGCGTTACGACCCGGCAACAATCGAACAGAAGTGGCAGGAGCGTTGGGCTGCAAACCCCAAGCTCTACGCTGCGGAGCCGGCCACAAGCAATAAGCCCAAGTACTACGTGCTGGAAATGCTGCCTTATCCCAGTGGCCAACTGCACATGGGACACGTGCGCAACTACGCGATCGGCGACGCGCTGGCACGGCAGATGTGGATGCGCGGCTACAACGTGCTGCATCCGATGGGTTGGGATGCCTTCGGGCTGCCCGCAGAAAACGCCGCGCTCAAGAACAATACGCCGCCGCGCGAGTGGACGCTAGCGAACATCGCCGCCATGAAGCGCCAGATGCTGCGCCTCGGCTTGGGCTACGACTGGGCAACCGAAGTGACCACATGTCTGCCCGAGTACTACCGCTGGAACCAATGGTTCTTCCTGCGCATGTATGAGAAGGGACTGGTCTACCGCAAGAAGAGCAAGGTGAACTGGTGCCCGGAATGCGCCACGGTGCTGGCCAACGAGCAGGTGGTGAACGGCTGCTGCTGGCGCCACGAAGACACGCTGGTCGAGCAGCGCGATCTGGAACAGTGGTTCCTGCGCATCACTGCCTATGCACAGGAACTGCTCGACGGCCTGGGCAAACTGGAAGGCTGGCCGGATAAAGTGCGCATCATGCAGCGCAACTGGATCGGGCGCAGTGAAGGCACAGAGGTAGACTTCGTTCTCGAGGGCGGCGCGGAAAAGATTCGCGTGTTTACTACGCGCGTGGACACGATTTTTGGCGCGACCAGCGTGCAGCTGGCGCCGGAGCATCCGCTGATTACGACGTTTTCGGCAGCTGATGCCAACCTTCGGGCGCAAGTCGCGGAGCTGCTGGACGAACAGAAGAAGGCCAGGGAAGCCGGCGACGTGGGCGCCATCGAGAAACATGGCGTGGCCACAGGCCATTTCGCCATCAATCCCTATAGCGGCGAGCGCGTGCCTATCTGGGTCGCGAATTACATCCTGATGGACTACGGCACAGGCGCCATCATGAGCGTGCCGGCGCACGACGAACGCGACTTCGAGTTTGCGACCAAGTACGGCATCGAGATCAGGCAGGTGATCAAGCCTCTCGAAGACGAGGAGAGTGCGGAGCACCTGCCCTTCATTTCGGAAGATGGCGTGCTGATCAACTCAGGTTTATACGACGGGTTGACTTGCGTCCAAGCCCAGGAACAACTCCAAAGGGCTGCTGCGCACAGCGCTTTTGGAGAGGCCAAGGTTATCTTCCGCCTCAAGGATTGGGGCGTGAGCCGGCAACGCTACTGGGGCACGCCGATTCCCATGATCAACTGCGAGCGCGACGGTTTGGTTCCGGTTCCAGACGACCAATTGCCGGTGCTCCTGCCCGAGAAGATCGGCATCACGCAGCAGGGTGGTTCACCGCTGGGCCGAGTGCCATCGTTTGTGAATACGACTTGCCCCAAGTGCGGCGGCCCGGCGCGGCGCGAGACCGACACTATGGACACCTTCGTCGATTCGAGCTGGTATTTCTATCGCTACACGGACGCACGCAACAATAAGGCGCCATTTGATCCGGCGACGGTGCAGTACTGGTTCCCGATCGACCAATATATCGGCGGCGTGGAGCACGCCATTCTGCACCTGATCTACTCGCGTTTCTGGACCAAGGTGATGCGCGACCTGGGGATGGTGAAGAACGATGAGCCGGCGCGGCGGCTGTTCACGCAGGGCATGGTCATCAAAGACGGCGCCAAGATGTCGAAGTCGAAAGGGAACGTGGTTTCGCCGGACGACATGGTTGCCCGCTATGGCGCAGACGCCACGCGCATGTATGCGTTGTTTGCCGCGCCGCCCGACCGCGACCTCGACTGGCAGGAAGATGGCGTAGCCGGCGTCAGCCGCTTCCTGGCGCGCGTATGGCGGCTGGTCTCGAAGCACGCGGCATTGGTTCGCAACGGTGAGAATGCGTCGGCCACGTCGCCAAACGGCAGTGCGTTGCAGCAGAAGCTGCTTCGTAACCTGCATCAGACGATCGCCAAGATCACACTCGACTTTGAAGGTCGCTGGCACTTCAATACGTGCGTGGCGGCCATCATGGAATTGGTGAACGAGCTGCAGGATGCCGATGCGCAATTGGCGGCGGGCGAAGTTCCTGCGCCGGTTGTGCGCGAACTCTTGCGGACCTTGGTTTTGCTGGTGGCGCCGTTTGCGCCGTTTCTCGCCGCGGAGCTTTGGGAAGAACTCGGCGGAGAAGGTGCTGTGCTGCGTGCGCCATGGCCTAAGACCGATCCGGCATTGGCCAAAGAAGACGAGATTGAGATTCCGATACAGATCAACGGCAAGCTGACGGCCGTGGTGCGCGTGGCGGCAGGCACCGATGCGAAGACCATCGAGTCCGCGGCGCTGGCTGACGAAAAGGTGCGTGCCCGCACGGCAGGCAAGAATGTTGTGAAGGTGATCGTGGTGCCGGGCAGGGCCGTCAACCTGGTCGTGAAGTGAGAGCCGGCGCCATGGAGCCTAACGCGACGCAGCCAGTGCGCGGAACTCAATTACTTGTAGAGCACATGGGCGGCGTTTTCCGTCGCCCTTCGCTCATCGCCATAGAGGTTGGTTGGCGATGGCTCTTCGGGATTCCGTTTCTTCTCGTTTGCTGGCAACAGGCGCAGCAAATCCTCGCCGCGAATCCGCTCGAATCCTCCGGCTTCAATTCCATTGATACGCAGAATCCGTGGGTCGCTGCGATACAAATTTCGAGTGTGATTTCGTTTTACGAGCCGCATCTGCTGGCCGCGTTGCGATGGTTGTTGCCGGCGTCAGCGGCGTTTTGGGTCATTTTGTCAGGCTTGGGACGCGGGCTTTTGCTCGACCGCATGGATGCCGATATTCACTTTCGCCCCCTCACTATGATGGTGACGCAAGGTGCGTGGCTCGGCCTGTTCGTCGTTGCCATTTGGGGATGGTTGCGTTCGATGCAATGGGTCGCCGCTACGCATATCAACGTCTCCGGCGAGCCGGACCTGGTGGGTTACTTTATCTGGGCGATCTTTCTCTCACTTGGATTCTTCACCGCGTTTGCGCTCACCAGTTGGCCGTTCTCAATCGCGCCGATTCTTGTGCTGTGCGAAAAGCGTTCGTTTGCCTCTGCTCTTCGAGAGAGCCTGAGGCTGGGAAAACCGTTCACCGGAAAGCTCGTGGAAATCAACCTGGTGCTGGGCATAGTCAAGCTCGCCTTGATCGTCGTGGCCATGGTGTTTTCTGCAGCTCCGCTGCCGTTCAGCGACGAGTTGGGCAGCGACGCGCTGCATCTGGTGTCGGCCGCTTCGGTGGTCTTCTATTTTGTTGCTAACGACTTCTTTCAGGTGGTGCGGCTCGAAGCCTTTCTTGCATTCCGGGAGAAGTTTCGGCAGGAGCCGTCGCTCTAGAACACCTTCATTTGGATGACGAGATACTTCTTGGGATCTGCGCGGATTGCCTTAATCAGCTGTTGCGCCTGGTCCACGGTCTGATTCGCATGGTCGTAGAGCGCCGAGTTCTTCACAAACTGTCCGGCCGAGCCTTCACCGGCATTCACGCCCTTCAAAATGTCATCGAGGTTCGTGATCGCGTCGTTCAGTTTTTTCGCTTCATCGGGATCGTTGACGAGCTGCCCCATGGCGCCCTTGCCGGTATTGATCGAAGCAAGCAGGTCACTCAGGTTCTTCACAGCGGAGTTGATGTTGTTGTACGCCGTTTCGTCCTTGAGCAGTTTCCCGGCTGTGCCTTTTCCTGCGTTTAAGTCGGAAACAATGGAATTCAGCTGATCGACGGTCGAATTTACTTTTGTGTAAAGCGTATCGTCACTGAGGAGTTTTCCAAGCGATCCTTTGCCATCGGCCATCGCCTGAGTGATGGTCTGCAGATTCGCCGCGATGGTGACGACGTTCTTTTTCATCATCGGATCGTTGATAATTTCGCCGAAGGTGCCGCGCGTTGTGTTCAGCGTGTCAATCAGCGTCCCAATTTTCACCATGAGCTGATCGATTTCATCAATCGAGAGTTTGCTGCTGCCGATCACGTCTTCAATCGTCGGCGATCCGGAGATCGTGAGCTCCGAATTGTCAGCGGGCCTCGGCCCGGTTGCGTGCCGGGAATCGATATCCACAAAGCTGTCGCCCAGGACACCAGCCGGAGCAATGCGCGCTGTCGAATCCGTGTGCAAGTCGGACCAGTACTTCTCTCCTACCTGCATGGTGACTTCGACAGGATAAGGATTCCGATCGGGGACCACGCGGGTTGTCTTCACATTGCCGATGGTTACGCCATCCACTGAAACCACGGCGCCATCCTTGAGTCCGGCGGCATTCGCGAAATAGGAGCGGAGGACTAGCTTGCGTCCGAACAGGCCACCCGTGGTTCCGCTCATGAGGAAAATGAGTCCGATGAGCACGATCATCGCGGCCAGTACCAGCGATCCGACCTTCAGTTGTGACCACTGAATCTCTTTGCGGCTTGGCACGTTATTCCTCTTACAAAAAGAGCCGATTCAAGCCTAGAGAATAGCAGAATCGGCGAGGTTTGGACCCTACCGGCCGTCCTCCAATATTACGCTGGCGACGGCGAGGAGGTCCGTGTGGGTGAGTGAAAGATTGGAGCGCACGACCCCCTGGCGTTGGGCAATCTCGGCGGCACGGCCGTAAAAACGGAGGCTGGGCCGGCCGCTTGGCTCCCGCACGACTTCGATCTCAAGCCAGTTGACGCCGAAACTGATGCCCGTGCCGAGCGCCTTGGCGGCAGCTTCCTTTGCCGCAAAACGCGCGGCAAAACTCTCGGCGGATTTTCGCTTGCGCAGGCAGTAGGCCTTCTCCGCGGCGAGGTACACGCGGTCGAGAAAACGCCCCCCGTAGCGATCCATGGCGCGCTGGATGCGGCCGATCTCGACTACATCGATTCCGGAACCGGTAATCACGTTATCTTCCACGCTACAACAGGAGGCTTTTGTTGCGTGTGCCGATGCCGGGAACAGAGGGAGTTGTGCCAAAGGCGGTCATGCGCCGTTCGAGTCTGCGACAGCCTTGATGCCGCCTCGCGCGCCACCGATAAAAACACTGTGAGAAGCCAGATACCAGACCAGAGCAGGGCCCAGATGATCAGTGTCCCCTGGGCGATGCAGATGAAGGCGGTGAGCATCGAGGATCCGTCGCGCCTGGTGCAGTGTCTCACCGGCGCCATTCTCGGTTGCGGGGGCTGGGTGCTGAGCCGCGGCGCCAACGACACCGGCATGATCAACATGCTCTTCGAGTTCGAGCGTCGGGCGTGTGTGGAAATCTACAGCATTCTCATCGCGGCGGGTCTAGAACTGAGCCCAAATGGACACTTGCGCTTTACCGAACTTTGCCAATGCACGCGCAGCCAGCATCGCGACTGCGGCACTGAGATCGCAAGCATCGATCTGGAAGTACAGACCTATCCGCCAGAAATCATCAGCACTGCGCCCTATACAGGCCAAATGTAGGCCGGCATTCTGAGAATCTCCGAGACGTTCTGCACGGTCAACCAGCCTCTACCAGTCCATAGCGTCGTTGCCAGGCCTGTTTCAATTGGGCACGTACGCGAGCGCGCTCGTCTGCCGTCACCTCGGCACCCGGATCGATGGCAAATCGCGTCGCTTCTTGCTTGGCCAGCTCGAGTAGCTCGCGGTCGCGCAGCAGGTTGGCCACGCGAAAATCAGGAAGGCCGGCCTGACGGGTGCCAAAGATCTCGCCAGGTCCGCGCTGGGCGAGGTCCAGCTCAGCCAGCTCGAACCCATCCTGCGTGCGCACCATGGCATTCAACCGCTCCTCGCCAACCTCAGAAATGCGCTCGCCGGTCATGAGGATGCAGTAGCTTTTGGCCGCGCCGCGGCCTACGCGTCCCCGCAACTGATGCAGCTGCGCCAGTCCGAAGCGCTCCGCGTGTTCCACCACCATCACCGTTGCGTTCGGTACGTCGACGCCGACCTCAATGACGGTTGTCGATACCAGAACGTCGATTTCGCCGCGCTGAAAACGACGCATGATCACTTCTTTTTCGTCGGCATCAAGCCTCCCGTGGAGCAGGCCGACGCGCAAGTTAGCAAGCGGCCCGGTGCGCAGCCTTTCGTGCATCTCAACCGCTGAACGCAGACCCGGCCGCGCGCTGGGGTTAGCTTCCTGCGCAGACTTCGGAAAAAGCAACTCCGTTGTTTTGCTCTTTGGAGTAGATTTTCGGGCAGGCTGGATCCCCGCCTGCGCCTCGTCGTGGGAAAAATCCAATTCGGGCTGGTCGTCTTTGCTGCCTTCTATCACGGGATAGACAATGTAGGCTTGCCGGCCCTGCGCGACCTGCTTACGCACGAACTCCCAGACTTCCTCTGAGCGCTCGCCAGGGACGCGGCGCGTGGCGATGGGCATGCGGCCCGGCGGCAGCTCGTCGAGAATGCTCAGATCGAGATCGCCGTAGAGCGAGAGCGCGAGCGTGCGTGGGATGGGCGTAGCCGTCATCACCAGCACGTCGGGCTCGGGCTGATTGGGCTTCTTCATCAGCCTGAAGCGTTGCAGCACGCCAAAGCGGTGCTGCTCGTCGACTACAACCAAGCCCAGGCGGTCGAATTCCACTTTCTCCTCGATGAGCGCGTGCGTCCCGATAATGAGATTTGCTTCGCCGCGGTTGATGAGGCCGCGGTTGTGGCGCTTGCGGTCCTCATCAAGCGAGCCGGTGAGGAGCACGATGCGCGGCTTGCGCGACGAACGTTCGAGGAGCTTACGCGCAGCCAGGAAATGTTGCGTGGCGAGAATCTCCGTGGGCGCCATCAGGGCTGCCTGGTAGCCGTTTTCCATGGCAACAAGCATGGCCTGAAACGCGACAATCGTTTTGCCCGAGCCCACATCGCCCTGCAAGAGGCGGCGCATGGGACTGGGTTCGCGCATGTCAGTGACAATTTCGCCGAGCGCCCGCTTTTGTGCGGCCGTGGGATGGAAGGGAAGCACCTCGCGTATGGCTTCACGCACTTTGTCATTAGTGGCGAAGGCGATGCCCTGGCGCTCCTTCATGCGCCGGCGCTTGAGCTCAAGGCCTAATTCAAGAAAGAACAGCTCTTCGAAGATGAGCCGGCGGTGAGCGGGGGTCGAGAAACTTTGCAATTGAGGAAACGGCGTGCCTTCGAGCGGGAAATGAACTTCGTTGAGCGCAACTTCGCGCCCCGGAAGCCTGAGACGGTCAAGCATCGATTGGGGCAGGCAATCGGGCACATCTCCGTGCATGGATTCGAGCAGATTGAAGATGGTTTTGCGCTGCCAGCGCGAAGCCAGACGGCTGCCGCCCAGCGATTCATAGACCGGCGTGATGCGGCCCACCTCGAGCAACCGGGTCTCCGCGTCGTCGCTCGCGTCGGGCAGGATCTCGAACTGCGGCTGGATCATTTTGAAGTTGCTGCTTGAGCGCGACGCCTCGACTTTGCCGTAAACAGCAACGGTCTGACCGGCCTGGAATTTGCCGTCCAGGTAGGCTGCGTGGAACCAGAGGCACTTCATTGCGAACCGGCCCTGGCCGAGAGTGATCTCATACATCGGTCCGCGCCGCGTCCGCATCAGCATCGCCCCGCGGACCTCAGCGATCACGCTCGCCACTTCGCCAGGCCTCAATTCGTCCAGGCTGCGCGGGTTCTGCCGATCTTCGTAGCGGAAAGGAAGGTGGTAGAGCAGGTCTTCAGCAGTCAGGATGGACTTTTCGGCGAGCATCTCCGACACCCGCGGGCCGACGCCGCGCACAAATTTCACTGGAGTATCGAGAGCTGGCACGTATCGATGCTACAACTGCGCGCTCGTTTTTCGAACGTCGCACTTCGCAATTTCGAGGGCGGTGAGCTGCGTCTAGCTACGGGAACGCGGCTGGGGTGTACGTGTATCGTGAGGAGCGGGAAGTTGCTGGCAATTCCCGGGGAGCGAAGATGAGCGGATACGAGCGAAGGGATTTCTTGAAGATTGCGGGAACGGCCACGGCCGCGACGCTTCTGAGCGGCAGAGTCCGGGCGCTGGCGGCACAGGCCGAACCGGCGCGAGCCGTCGCAGTGAACGATCACATCCAGATCGCGCTGATCGGTGCGGGCGGGCAGGGACAGGGCGACACGCGGACCGCTGTCCAGGTTCCGGGCGTGAAGCTTGTGGCCGTGGCGGATTGTTACAACGGGCGGCTTGAACATGCGAAAGAGATATGGGGCCAGGAGATTTTCGCCACCCGAGATTACCAGGAGATCCTCGCTCGTAAGGACATTGACGCTGTGATCGTGGCCACGCCCGACCACTGGCACAAACAGGCTGCAATTGATGCGATGAAGGCCGGCAAGGACGTTTACTGCGAGAAGCCGATGATCCATCTCTATGCAGATGGGCCGGAGATCATTCAGACGGCTCAAGCGACTGGGCGGATCATGCAAGTCGGCAGCCAGCGAGTAAGCTCGGTCGTCTACGCGAAGGCCAGGGAGTTGCTGAAGGCCGGCGCGATTGGCGAGCTGAACATGGTGACGGCGCGTTGGGACCGCAACTCGTCCATCGGCGCCTGGAATTACACCGTTCCGCCCGATGCCTCGCCGGAGACCTGCGACTGGCCGCGGTTTCTCGGGACGGCGCCCGAAATTCCGTTCAATTCCGAGCACTTTTTCCAGTGGCGCAAATGGAAGGCGTATGGTAGCGGCGTGGCCGGCGACCTGTTTGTGCATCTCTTCAGCGGCACGCATTTCATCACGGGCTCACATGGGCCAACGCGCGGTATGGCCACGGGCGGACTGCGCTACTGGAAGGATGGGCGCGACGTGCCCGACGTGATGCTGGGACTATTCGACTACCGCGAGGGGTTCAACCTGAGCCTGCGGGTAAATTTTGTGGACGGCGGCGAAGAGAGTGAGGGGCTGATCTTTACCGGATCCGAAGGCACCATGGAAATTGCCGGAAACTCTGTGAGCGTGAGCCGCGTGCCGCGCGAGAAGGTGCCGGGTCTTTCCATCGAGAGCTTTGCAGAAGCAACGCAGAAAGCGATTCTGGCGGAGTACGCGAAGAAGTATCCGAAAAAGCATCCCGAAGGTGGCCTGTCAGCGGGGAACGAGAAGTATGTTGCGCCGTCGGGGTATAGCGACAGCTATGACCACTTCAGGAACTTTTTCGCTTCGGTGCGCACGCGCAATGCGCCGGTGGAGGATGCGGTGTTCGGCTTCCGCGCGGCCGGCGCGGCGCTGCTGAGCAATCTGAGCATAGAGCGCAGCGCGATCGTGAGCTGGGATCCGGATGCGATGAAGCTGATCTAATCTGGCCCCAACTTGTCTCGGCGAGTCGCGCCGCATCAGATTTCAGCTGAACCCCAGTACCGGATGCGGCACGTATGGTTCTTCGAGCGCTGTCATCTCCTCTGGCGTGAGGTGGACGGAGAGCGCTGCGACCGCGTCTTCCAGGTGGTGCGGCTTGCTTGCGCCCACAATCGGCGAATTGACGCCCGGCTTCGCCAGCAGCCACGCCAACGCCACTTGAGCGCGGGGAATGCCGCGCTTTTCCGCAGTCTCACCCAGCCGGTCGACCACTTTGCGGTCGGCATCTTCGGAGCGTGAGTAGAGAGTCTTGCCGAAGGCGTCGGTTTCGGAGCGGTTGGTGGTTTCGGCCTTCCACGCGCGCGTGAGTCGCCCGCGTGCCAGAGGGCTCCAGGGAATGACGGCGACGCCCTCGGATTGGCAAAGCCCCATCATCTCGCGTTCTTCTTCGCGATAGAGCAGGTTGTAGTGGTTCTGCATGGAGACGAATCGCGTCCATCCGTGCTGATCGGCGAGATACAAGGCTTTGGCGAACTGCCAGGCGTACATCGACGAGGCGCCGATGTAGCGGACCTTGCCGGCCTTGACGACGTCGTGGAGAGCCTCCAGCGTCTCTTCGATGGGCGTTTCGTAGTCCCAACGATGAGTCTGGTACAGGTCCACGTAGTCGGTTTCGAGACGCTTGAGGCTCTGATCGAGCTCAAAGAGGATGGCTTTCCGTGATAGTCCGCGGCCGTTGGGCTCGTCGCGCATCAGGCCTTGCACCTTGGTGGCGATGACGACAGCTTCGCGCCGTGTATTGGCCTTGAGGAACCGGCCGAGGACCACTTCGCTGTCGCCGCCGGAATAGACGTTGGCTGTATCGAAGAAATTGATGCCGAAGTCGAGGGCTTGGCGCAGGAAAGGCTGGCTTTCGGCCTCGTTCAGCGCCCAGGCCTGCCGGCCCGGGAGCAGCTTTCCTGTGGCCGGACTGCCATAGGTCATGCAGCCGAGGCAAATGCGCGAAACCTTCAAACCGGTGCGGCCCAGGCGTGTGTATTCCATGTTGCCTCCTGCCTTAAGTTTAGTGCGCGGCACGGTTCCGGTTCGAATCGATGGGCGGATGGGTAATGGGCCAGTTTGAGTTCGGCGTGAAAGAGGCCGACTTCAGTTGTGCCGCAAAAAGCTTCAACTTCGAGACGGGCTTCGCTCCCGAAGTGCGGTTTTGCTCAGACTGATCTTTTACCCGCCAATATCCTCTTTGGGACGCGTTTACTCAACGTGAACCAAGCTGGGAAATAGCTCGAACGGCGGATTGGCGAGTGGATCGCTCTCAGCGTATATATGAGAAAGGAGCCTGGTACTTTAGTACATTGCGCCCTATGTGGTTAAAGTGATTGGATTTGTACTGGAAGGGCTTTGCCGGGCAACTTTTCGAGCCGGCGCAGGGTCTAAGCAAGCATTGCGCTGTCGGCGCGATGCGGGTACGTAACTTCCTCAAGCCTACTCATTTACAGGAGCTTGCGAACGTGAAATGCGTTATGAGCGGGGAAGATGGCCAGATGGGGCGCCCTCCGACTTGAGCCAGAAAACGGATGGAATGATAGAACGTCAAAGACACGTCTCAAAGCCCGTGGGTCAGCGAAGCGGATTTCATTGGTTGCGGCAATCGCCCGGACGCATTTTTGCGAGCGCGATGCTGCCCGCAATGGTTGTCCTGACGGGTTGCGTCAGCGGCGCGTCGAGCGGCGGTTCTTCGAGCGGCACTCTCGCCGTTCTTCCCGGTACGGGAACCATCGACACCAATTGCACTGGGTGCA
Organism: Occallatibacter sp.; assembly: GCA_050013775.1. GTDB lineage: Bacteria > Acidobacteriota > Terriglobia > Terriglobales > Acidobacteriaceae > Telmatobacter. The sequence goes on from JBEKEP010000019.1 coordinate 22,258, forward strand.
ATGCCACCAACCCGTCAGGCGGACTGGCGGAGCAATTTGCGGCCACTTTCGACGGCGGCGCGCCCAATGTGAGTTGGACAGTCTCAGGCGGAGACGCGAGTGCTGGCCCCGGAACTATTAATTCGAACGGACAATACACGCCGCCCAGCTATCTCACGGCAAATAGCGTTTCGGTGACGGTGACCGCGGCACTGATCTCCAGCCCGTCGACAACCGCGAGTGCAACGCTGACCGTGACGCCGGGCTTCCTGCAGCCGCTGACGCCAGAGAATGTCGCTCTGGGCGCAAACGGAGCCGTTACGATTACGGGTTATATCGCGGAAGCTGGCGGCACAACTGGCATCAACTATGCCGTAGCGAGCTCTTCCACTGGGTCCAGCGGGGGACAAGGATCGGTGGGCAGTTCAAGCTGCACGCGCAGCAGCACCGCGTTCACCTATTGCTCGGTTACGTATACCGCTCCAACTTCCGTAACAGCCACCGCAGCCACCTACGTGGTGGCGACCATCGGAACCTCGACCTCGAAAGAGGCTACGGACGTCCTGTTGAACACCGAAGGGATTTCAAGCAGTCCCGCATCGCACCAAAAGGGGTTGGCGACGCCCGTCCTGCTGGGCAGTTCCGGTGGCAATAACAATGACTACGACACCAACAAGAGCAACCAGATTGTGGATTGTTGCGGTGGCACGCTAGGTTCTTTGATCCAGAACAGCAGCGGAACTCAGTACTTATTGAGCTGCAACCATGTACTCGCGCGCAGTGACCAGGCCAGCATGGGCGAAATCATTGTGCAGCCGGGACTGATCGACAACAACTGTACGCCCAGCGGCGACGGCTCCGGAACAACTCAAGTGGGGACGTTAACCGCCTGGCTTCCACTGAGCTCAAGCGCAACGAATGTCGATGCGGCCATCGCTCAAGTGGAATCAGGAGCGGTGAACTCGAGCGGCGAAATTCTGGAGTTGGGCTTGCCGCAAGGGAACGGGACGCTGGCCGCGGCGCCACCCGGCATCTCATCGACCGGCGGAAAAGGCGAGCCTGGATCGCTCAATCTGGTTGTAGCCAAGAGCGGACGCACCACTGGACTTACCTGCGCCAGTATCTCGGCGCTGAATCTAACAGTGGAAGTCGAGTACTTCAAGAACTGCGCGGAAACCATTGCGTACCTGACCAAGACGTATACGAACCAGATTTCGATTGAAGGCAACGAGTTCAGCGATGCGGGCGACTCGGGATCGCTGGTTGTGGATGCCGGCAACGCCGAGCCCGTGGGACTGTTTTTTGCCGGCGGTGTAACGAACACAGGCGTAAGCGAAGGAGTGGCGAATCCCGCGCCTACGGTATTGGCGGAGTTGGGGACGCAGGAAAATACGTCCTACACGTTTGTGGGCACAACAGATCATCCTGTGAGTTGTTTGAACTACGGCGCCGAGACGGCGACGGCGGCGCAGGGTATCACGCTCTCTGGCCCGCAATCGGAACTGGCGCAGCAGGCTCTCGGGCAGGCACGTATGCTTGTCAATCCCACCATGGGCATCCTGAGCGTGGGCACAGGCAAGAGCAGCGATCATGCCGGTGAAGCGGCACTGGTCTTCTATGTCGACGAGAGCATGAACGTCTCCGTGCCGCAGACCATAAGCGGTGTGCGGACGGAAGTGATTCCCACGACGATGCAGGCGGTCGAGGCGGGAACCGCTCCGCAGTCTGCCGCAAAACCCAGTGCGCCAGCGCCTCTGCCATCCGCGGTATTCAGCCAGGCGGTTGCGGCCAAGGAGCAAGTGGCGCAGAGCTTGATGCAGCAGAATCCCGCGTATTTTGGCGTGGGCGTGGGGCAAAGCCTCGACAATCCGCGAGAAGCGTCACTGGTCGTCTACGTCGATCGCAGACAGGTTCCGGCGACGCTGCCACCGATCATCAATGGCCTGCGCACACGGTATGTCATCATGGACCGGCTGCACGTAACGCGCTCTTATCTCAAGGGGCCGGTTCGTTCCACGGGGCACTGCATGGCGCATCCAGTCACGCACCCGGCGAATGGCATTGGCGTGTCTTTCTCGCGCAAGCAGCTGGGTTTGCAGCCGTAAGAGCACAAACATATCAATTGAGAGTCGGTTTCAGGAGCCCGGCAGTTGCGGCTTATGCAGTTGTCGGAGACGAAGTCCGCGCATCGGGTGCCGCAGTGGCTTCCTTGGCAAAGCTCGGATCGTCGGGGATGAAAATCTCGAAAACAGTCCCGATGGTCGCCGGCGCCTTGCCGTTTTCTTGAGTGGCGGCGCGGCTGCGCACGCGCACCGATCCATGATGCTTCAGGATGATCTCGTGGCTCACCCAGAGTCCGAGGCCTGTTCCTGTAACTTCTTTGGTCGTGAAGAAGGCTTCGAAGATGTGCTCGCGGATCTCCGGCTCCATGCCTGCACCGGTGTCGGCGATGGCAAAGCGGATGCCGGTTTGCGCGGGGTTCTTCCAGTCGTGGGAACGGCGAGCGCGCAACAGCAAGCGGCCACCCGCGCTGCTAGCGTCAATGGCGTTGCCCACCAGGTTGGCGAACACCTGGCGGATCTCACCGGCAAAGCAGAAGAGGCTCAGCTCCGGCTCGTAATCGCGCTCCACTCGAATGTCGAGTGCGTTGATGCGTCCCTGATAGAGGCTCAGTACGGAGTCGAGAAGTTCGGCAAGCGTGGCGCGTGCAGGCTGCGTAGGCTGGCGGTAGAAACGCAGAGTCTGCTGCGTAATCTCAGCGATGCGGCGCACCTCATACTCGGCCATGGTCACATACTGCCGGGCTCCCTCGGGAAGGTCGCTGAAGTTGCGCAGGAGGAACAGCAGGTTGGTAATGGCCTCGAGCGGATTGTTGATCTCGTGCGCGATGGAGGCGGCCAGGCGGCCGGTCACGGCGAGCTTCTCGCTCCGGCGCAAAGCCTCTTCACTGCGCTTGCGATCGCTGGCATCGAGCGCGATCACGCCTACCCAGCGCACTTGCGTCGGAGTGGTCCGCACCGGATAGGCGCTGATGAGCCAGGTCCACGGCCGGTGCGGCTTGCCGCCCACGCCGTTCAGTTCGAGATTGCGTACCGGCTCTTCGCTCGAAAAAACGTGCTGTACGGCGTCTTCGACCCCTTCAGCCACGAGTGTGGGAAGCAAATCGGTAAGGGTGCGGCCGAGATGGCGGCTGACGGTAACTCCGGTCAGGTCTGCAAAGATCTGATTCACCCGGACAAATCTGCAATTCCGGTCGACAAATGCCAGCCCGATTGGCGCATTCGCGAGCATCGAGTCGAGCAGGGAGAGCGTGTCGTTGAGCCCGGCCCGTTGCTCGATCAGCGAGGCAACCATCCGATTAAAAGCCTCAATGAGGTCACCGATCTCGTTATGCACAGCCACGGGAAGGGGAAAGTTCCCTGTGCTTTCAGGCGAATTCATCAGGTCGCGAGTTCCGCGATGAAGTGTTGCCAGCGGCTGAGCGATGGAGCGCGCCATCAAAAACACAAGCAACACGGAAGCAATCACCCAAATGATGCCGAAGACGAGCGTGTCGCGCAGAATGGCGGCCAACTGCTCACGGGCCGAGCTCTTGTCGAATTCTACCCACGCGTAGCCGCGCAATTGATTGTTTGTATAGATGGGCCGAACACCCTCCCAGCGATTTCCGGGGAGCGTAAACTGCCTGGCGCCATCGCGGCCAATAAGGGGGATTTGCGATCGTTCATCCGGATCGAGAACAGCCTGGTCCGCATCGCCTTTGCTGATGAACAGTACATTACCCGCCGGGTCGGTGACCTTGGCAATAGCGATATTCGGAGCTTCCCCGGTTGTCTTTACCGACGAGCTGATCCAGCCGGGACGCTGTTCTTCGAGTGCTTCGCTCACCTGCGATGCGAGCGACTCCGACTCGTAGAATAACCAGAACTGCGCGCGTACCTGCACGCGATAGTCCTGCTGTTGAGTGAGCAATGCGGCAAACAGCCCGACCGATAGGATTTCGAGCAGCACAAGGCCAGCCAGCATCTGCGAGCGAATGGATCGGGGCCACCAGCGTATGCGCAATGCTCTACCCTCGGGAAAATTCTAAGGCCCTAGTCTACTTGATCATTTGCGGCAACCGGCTGACGGGACTCGTCACGCATCGGCAGTTTCTCAAGCAGCGATGCCGCAATTTGTCGTCCGTGAAAGCGCCCGTTCTCGATGAAGATCTCGCTGGTCCGCGAGCCTGCCACAATCACCCCTGCCAAATAGATGCCGGGAACGTTGCTCTCGAGTGTCTCCGGGTTGCAGACCGGCAACCGGTCAGGGCCCTCAAAGCGGATTCCCAAATGCTCGAGAAAGGTGAAGTCGGGATGATATCCCGTCATGGCAAAGACGAAATCGTTGGGCAGCGTCTCGGGGCCTGAAGGCGTTTCCACCAGAACCGCATCGGGCGTGATCTCCACGATCCGCGTCTGGAAATAGGCCTTGACCTCGCCGTTCTTGATGCGGTTTTCGATGTCTGGCTTGATCCAATACTTTACATGGGGCTGTATCCCCTCGCCACGATAAATGATCGTAACTCGCGCGCCGTGACGCCACAGTTCGAGCGCGGCAATGGCCGCGGAATTCTTGCCGCCAATCACAGCAACATTCATGCCGTAGTAAGGATGGGGGTCGTGGTAGTAGTGGTGCACCTTGCTCAAGGTTTCGCCCGGAATGTTCATCCAATTGGGCAGATCGTTGTAGCCGATGGAAAGGGTGAGCTTGCGCGCCTTCAGCTCTGCGTGGCGTCCAAAACGATCGGTGGTCTGCACTGTGAAATCGCCGTCGGCGCCAGTCACGCGCTCTACACGGTGGTATTGACGAATATCGAGTTGGTAATAAGCCGCGACCTGGCGATAGTATTCGAGCGCCTCGTTGCGTGTCGGTTTGGCGTTGGGGCTGGGAAAGGGAACTCCGCCAATCTCCAGCAACTCCGAGGTCGTGAAGAACGTCATATGCGCGGGATAGTGAAAGATCGAGTTGCAAACGCAACCCTTGTCGACCAGCGCCACGCGATAGCCAGCCTTTTGCGCTTCAATGGCCGTAGCCAGTCCGGTTGGCCCTGCTCCCACCACCAGGAGATCAAGAACAGCATCCTGCCCCGCATGTTCCGTTGCATCGCTCATGTTTCTAGATTAGAGCCTACCCTTGACTTTCGCACGCGCAGGCGTCGCGCCGGCGCCAGAACGAAAAAGCTCCAGCAAATGCTGGAGCCTCGTCGCATGACTAAGGTGGATGGTGGGCCTATACGAACGCGGGCGCTGGTTCCATCATGGTGATCACAGGGGATTCAGTCGATGCCGGTGCCGGGACCGGCGCCGCGGCGACAGCCTGCGTCTGCGAGTGTGCGGGACGAGTGAGTTTGTGGACGAAATGATATGGCGGCCAAGGGCCCGAAAGCTGCATCTGGCATTCGTGCAGGAGGGCGCTGGTTGTGGCGAATTTGTTCTGGTAGCGCTCCACGCACTTCCGGTCGATCAGATGCGCGATATCCAGAAGCATCTTGCCGTTGTCCATCAGCCGGCAACTGACCTCTTCGTCGAGAGGCTGGAAGAGCCGATGCATCTGGAAGCTGACGGCGCGTGCTCGCGTTTGCCGTTCGCGCGCCCGTGATGCATTCTCGCGCAGATTGGTGAGATAGGCCCGGCCGACGCTTTCACTGGCCAGGTGCTTCTCAATCTCGCGGCCGCAGCAGTCGTCGACAAAGATCTTGAGATGCATCTCGGTCTTACCGCGCAGCTTATCAATATTGCCGAGAAATTGGCGCTGATTGGAACGGATGGACTTGCGCAGGATTTCGTCGTCGGTAAAGACAGTGCCGAAACGGAAAGGAAGGACGGTGGAATGACGGAAGCAATCCGCAATCACTCGGGCGTGGTCCACGCCCGACTTCTGGCTGAAGGCCTCCTGAGGATTGTGTTCGCTCACAACCACCGCAAGATCGCTGGCCGGATAAAGAAAAACCTGATTGCCACTGACTCCAAGCACTGATTCCATTGGAACCGGTTTACGATGACGTGCTAAAGCAGGAAAAGCTTGTTTTTCGCCGATGCAGTAGGCATACCATGCCATGACGAGACACTCCGTCCGCGTGCGCCCCTATGGTCAGGCGCCGCTGGTTGATGAAGCTCTGTGAACTTGGGAACAACTGCATACATAGTGGTACGAAGGCGGGACCGTTGTCGCGGCTCCTTGAAACTAACCGGAATATAGTCTTCTGAAAATACGACTGGCAATACCTCAGTGGAAAAAGTTAGCGGGAGTGCACAGGCTGTGGGAAAGTCGTGTTGACAATATAAAGCCATTGGTTGATTTCATGAACTTTGTGAGTCAGCACACCGAACTGCCGTTCCGCCCGGCCAAATTGCTCGAGTCGCGTGGAAGAGGGCGTCGGCCCGATATTGGCGTTTGGTCGGGTGCTCCTAGCCCTCGACCGGGGCTAGGGGCCGATTGCCGGACGATTCGGCAGCCGTTCAGAATCAGCCCCAGAGGCCAAACTCTAGTAGACTCAACGGAAGAATGTCTGGCCCTTCCCGATCCATTTACCGACTTCTCGCCTCTTTCGCCCTTCCGGTTGTATTTGCCGCAGGATTGTCATCAGAATCCTCCCTTGCCGCTGCCCAGGGAACGCACCTTTGGACACAATCGCAGATGGAGGAATTTGAGAAAGGCACACCTGACGGAGTAGCGATTGAAAGTGACGGGCAACTGCGCCAGGGGCCGGGGCTGACCGAGCAACTGACCACGCCATCAACTTTTGTATGGGCATTGGTTACCGATAAGGCAGGCCAGGTCTTTGCCGGAACAGGAACGCCGGCTTCGGTGCTGCGGTTGACTGCGCTGAAGGGTGATAAGCCCTTCACGCTGTTTGAGAGCAAGGACCTGAGCGTTCAGGCTTTGGGCCTGGGGCCGGATGGCGCGCTTTACGCAGCCACGCTACCGAGTGGCAAGGTCTACAAGCTCAATCCCAGCGCCACAGAGAAGCAGGACGAATCCAGCGCCACGGTGGTCTTCGATGTCGCTAAAGTGGGTTTGGCGGCAGGCGGAGAGAACAAACCGGCTTTGTCGCAACCGAGCATCCAATCCCACTACATCTGGGCACTGACCTTCGACGCTGCTGGACGGCTTTATATTGCAACCGGCAATCCCGGTGCGATCTACCGTGTTGATCCCGCAAAGCCAGGCGCCGCGCCGGAGCTGTTCTTCAAGAGCGATGAAGCACATATCCGGACTCTCGCGTGGGATGCAAAGGGGAATCTGATTGCCGGTTCCGATGGCTCGGGGCTGGTCTACCGCATCGATCCGCAGGGCAAGGGATACGTGCTCTTTGAAGCGCCACGGCGTGAAATTACGTCAATTGCGATCGGAGCGAACGGCACCATCTATGAAGCGTGCGTGGGCGACAAGAGCCACAACTCGTTGCCCCCGTTGCCGGTGCAGGGAATCGGCTCGGTAAGTATCACGATCATGCAGCCGGAGTCGCTGCAGGCGGCAAACATCAGCGCCTCTGTGCCCGAGGGGACGGATATTTACGTTCTGACCGAAGGCCACGCGCCGCGCAAACTCTGGTCCGGCAAGGACGAAATTGTCTATGCGCTGGCTGCCCGTGCCGACGGCTTGTTAGCGCTGAGCGGTAACCGGGGGCGCATCTTCCGCATTCGTGACGACGGCAACTACGCCGATGTGGCGCATTTGCAGGCGCAGCAGGGTCTGAGCCTCGCTACCGTTCAGGACGCGGAAGGGATGGGCGGGGTTCTCATCGGAACCGGCAACACCGGCAAGGTGTTTTTGCTGGGCGCATCCGAAAAGCACGAATACGCGAGTGACGTTTTGGATGCCGGAGCCTTTACCCGATTTGGCCGCGTTGAGGTTGAGCCGGGTTCGGCCGGTTATGAAATCCTGACCCGCTCCGGCAATGTGGAGCAGCCGGTGCGCGGCTGGAGCGACTGGCAGCCCTTGCAGGATGGCTCCGTGGCCTCGCCGCCGGGTCGTTTTCTGCAATGGAAGGCTGTGTTGCGTAAGGACGGTGCGCTGGGAAGTGTGGGCGTTAATTATCTGCCGGTGAATTCCGCTCCCGCGGTCGACGAACTGGTGGTGGTTCCCGGCGCGCGCCTGAATCCGCAGAATTCTATTTCTCAGAACCAGACGGTGAGCATCGCGTTCAACTCGCCTAGTCAGGGGCCGACAGCGAACTTCGACGCCGGATCGAGCAGCACCCTGCAGGCCAACAAGGACCGGACCGGGGTGACCGTGCGCTGGGCTGCGCACGACGACGACGGCGATGACCTGATCTATTCGCTCTACCTGCGCGGCGATGGCGAATCCGTGTGGCGGCTGCTGAAGGACAAGATTACAGAAAAGGCCTACAGTTTCGACGCCGCGCTGATTCCCGACGGCGGATATCGCATCAAGGTCGTCGCTTCCGACGCGCCCTCGCATGCGCCCGGAGATGCGCTTACCGGGGAAAAGGTGAGCGACCGCTTCGAGATCGACACCACGCCACCTACGATTACGAACCTGAAGACGGCGGCTCAACAGGGAAGCTGCGCCGGGGCTGACTGCAAGAAGCAGTTGCTCGTCAGTTTTGATGCTGAAGATGCTTCTTCGCCCATTGCGCACGCCGAGTACTCGCTGGATGCGGGCCCTTGGCAGTATGTCGATCCGGTGGGCAAGCTTTCCGATTCAAAGCATGAACACTACGATTTTCATGTCACTCTGGACGCGGGGGCCGGTGGAAAGATCGGCGAGCACCTGATCACTGTGCGCGCCTACGATCGCTACGACAACGTGGGCGCGGCCAAGACGGTGATTCCCGCCCAGGAGCAGTAGGCGTCATGCGATTTGAGCTCTATGTGGCGGCGCGGTACCTGAAGGCCAAACGGCGACAAGCTGTGGTAGGCGTCGTCACTGCGATTTCCGTCGCAGGCGTCACAGCTGGAGTAGCCGCACTGATCATCGCCCTCGCCATCACCAACGGCATGCGGCGCGATCTTCAAGATAAGTTGCTTGGCTCAAGCGCACATGTGCAGTTGATGCAGACGGAAGGGAACGGCATTCCCAACTGGCGGCCGATGTTGACACGTTTGCGCCAGGTGCCACACGTGACCGCGGCCTCGCCGGGCTTATACGAGCAAGTAGTTGTTGCGCGTGGCGCACGCGACGGCTACGCGCTGATCGAGGGAATTCTGCCCGATGATGAACGCAACGTGAGCGATCTGCTCTCAACGGCCACACCGGGTGCGGTGAAAGAGTTGGAGCCGCGCCCTGAAGCAGCCGGTGCACAGAGCAGGGAATTGCCGCCGATTGTTCTGGGTAGCGACTTGGCAGAGACGATCGGTGCGGTTGCCGGCGATTCAGTCATGGTGGTGAGCCCACAGGGGGAGCTGTCGCCGATGGGCGGGCTCATTCCCAAGTACATGACGTTTCGCGTTGCAGGGACATTTCACTCCGGCTTTTATCAGTACGATGCCCAAATGGGTTTTCTTCGCCTCGCCGACGCGCAACGTCTCTTCGATGAGCCCGATCTGCTTTCGGTGATCAGCTTTAAGGTCGACAATCTGAATCAGGCGCCCGCGATTGCACGCACCATTGAACAAGCCGCGGGCCCGGGATATATGACGACCAACTGGACCGATCAGAATCGCGAACTGTTTCGCGCCCTCAAGCTCGAACAGGTGGTCACATTCGTCGTGATTGCGCTCATCGTGATCGTAGCCGCGCTCAACATTCTCATCGCGCTCACCATGATGGTGATGGAAAAGACACGAGACATAGCGGTGATGATGAGCTTTGGTGTCACTCCCGGCCAGGTACGACGCATCTTCCTAATGCAGGGCTTCCTGATCAGCGTAATCGGCACCGTGCTGGGACTCACGCTCGGCTACTTCGCATCCTGGGCCGGCGGGTACTACCACTTCATCCATCTCTCTGCCGAGGTCTATTCCATCGACACGCTGCCGTTTGCGCCGCGCGTGCTCGATGGCGTGATTGTCTCCGCGGTTTCAATTGGGATCTCGCTGCTGGCGACGCTGTATCCCTCATCGGCGGCAGCGTCCGTGCTCCCGGCTGCAGCGCTGCGCTACGAGTGAGCAGGTTTACTGCGGAGTTATGATGCCGCCGAGCGCATGACGCCGCGGCAGAACAATACCGCGATGATCCACCTCCACCGCGCGGAGCTGCTCTTCGGACAGGCATTTACGCTCGGTCAAGGCGCCTCCACAGGCAGGGCACCAATCCGCTTGCGTGGTCTCGGCCAGCACCGCATGGCATTGGCTGCAAACGCGTTCCATGTGATGAGCTTATCGCAAGGATGCTCTAACATGCCTCCTGGGCCCCTCGGTCCCCGCCTTTCGTACACTAAACATATGCCCCCTCTGGTTCGCCCCGTGCGTCTCGTCGCGATTGACATGGATGGCACTCTGTTACCCGCTCATTCGGAAGCTATGAGTGAGCGCACTGGGAGGTCGCTGCTGGCCGCGCAGGCAGCGGGCATCACGGTGGCGATTGCGACAGGCCGCCGCCTGGCCTACACCCTGCCGTTGATTGAAGGCCTTGGCCTGCGAGCGGATACGCCCCTGATTACGTCAAATGGTGCGGTGACGTGTACCCTGGGCGGCGAGACCATCGACATGTGCCACATGAGCGCGCGCGTCGCGCGAGGCGTGTGCGGCGTGCTCCGACCATTTGGGGCTGTCGTTTTCACCTTCAACCGGCCAGGACGAGGCGAACTGGTTCTCGAAGATCTGAGCCAGGCGAATGGACGCTTTGCGTTGTGGGTAGAGGCCAACCGGAATGCGATTGAAGTGGTGAAACCGCTGGAGCTTGCATTGGTCGATGGCGAGGATCCGATACAGGGCATGGCGGCCGGGAGTATCGAACGGATGCGAGCAGCAGAGAAAGCGCTGAAGGCGAGCGAGTGGGGCGCGGAGTGCGATAGTGCGTGCACAGAGTATCCAGCACGCGATTTGTCGATTCTCGATCTTCTGCCGCTCGGAGTGTCGAAGGGATATGCGCTGGAGCGGCTTGCGGCGCGGCTCGGGGTCGATCGGCAAGAGACCATGGCAATCGGCGACAACTGGAATGACGAGGAGATGCTGGAGTGGGCAGGGCAAGGGATCGTGATGGCAAATGCGGCTCCGGAATTGCGCGCGCTCGCAAAAATGCGCGGGTGGAAGCAGACATCATCGAGCGACGATGATGGAGTGGCCGTGATTCTGGGAGCAGTTCTGACGAAGATGGCGACGGCCAAAGCATGAGCAGCAAGTTCCAACTCGGACGCAGACTGCACACAGACCGCTTTGTTACTATAGCGGTCGTCGCGGCGCTTTCGATTTTTGGCGTGCATGCGGATGCGGCCGAACGCGTGACACTGCGCAACGGGTTCGTGCTGCGTTGCGATCACCATGCACTGGTGGATGGACATGTGCGTCTCTACCTGAGCGCGGGCGAGGATAGCTACATTGATCGCTCTCCAGAGGAGATTGCATCGTTCGAACAAGTTCCCGATCCGCCGGAAGCCGCAGCGCCCGTCGCTCCGCAGGCTACGAATCGAACGGCAAAGCTGACTCAGGTCGACTTGCGTGAGATGTTGGTGCGCGCGGGATCTGCGCACAATCTGGATGTAGATTTGCTGGCCAGCGTAGTGAAAGCGGAGAGCGGCGGCAATGCAGGGGCTGTGAGCCACGCCGGTGCAAAGGGACTGATGCAGCTAATGCCGGATACAGCCGCTGGCCTCGGAGTGCAGGACAGCTTCCAGCCCGAGCAGAATGTGCGCGGCGGCTCGACGTATCTCGATTCGCTACTCACGCGCTATCACGACAACCTGGCTTTAGCGTTGGCCGCGTATAACGCCGGGCCGGACGCCGTGGACAAATACCATGGGATTCCGCCGTATAGCGAGACGCGTGCCTATGTGGCCCGCGTGATTCACGAATTCAACCGCCGAGTCCTGGCACGCGAGGCCGAAGCGAGGCGTGCTGCTCCTACCGCTCCAGCGGTGCATCCCGTGGCCTCGCATTGAGCGGCGCAGAGAACATTTCAATCATTCCAATTTGAGGCGGAGCCCGTAACTGGAAGGGGGCCTTTGTCGAATTGCCCGGCGCATTCTGCGCACGGCCGCGTGAGAACATAGTCAATAGAGATCAATCACTACGAGTAATACGGAGTTTGCTTGAAGAAAAGTCAATGGATCGTGGGCATTCTGGCGCTGGTTGCTCTGATTGCGCTGGTTCTTTGGGCTCGCACTCACGTCCAATTCAATTTCCACGTTTTTACCTCGCAGGTAGCTTTGGCCGACTGGCGCATGATTGTCTTCGCCGGCCTGTGCATCTACGCCAATTTTGTTTTTCGCGCATTTCGCTGGAGCCAGCTAGTGCGGCATATGCAAAAAGTTCCGCCAATGTCGCTCGTCGGGTCGCAGGTGATCGGGTTTACCGCCGTAGCGTTGATCGGGCGCGTCGCGGACCCGGTGCGGCCTTACCTGGTCGCGAAAAAGACGGGGCTCTCGCTGAGTTCGCAGGTCGCCGTATACATCGTTGAACGATTAGTGGACGCGGGATCGGTCGCCTTATTGTTTTCGATCGCCATGGTATGGGTTCCGGGCGATGTAATCCTGAACGCAATGTCGCACACGTTTTTGTTGGCGCACCTCGCCTCCCATCATCGGCTGATTGCCCTATTTGCTGCGCAATACGGAGGGCTGGTTCTCACTGTCCTTGGAACGCTCTTCCTGTTCGCGGTTCGTTTGGCAGGAGGGTCCGTCGCTGCATTCTTCGAGCGCAGTTTCGGTCTGATCTCAAAAGGTCTCGGCCAAAGTGTCGGCAACAAGATCCGCATGTTTCATGCCGGCCTCGATACCATACGATCATGGCGGGACTTTGCTGTCGTAGTTGGCCTTTCGCTCAGCATGTGGGTGCTGATCTGCTTTGCCTATTTCGAGACGTGCAGGGCCTTCACCGCCAGCCCGGAGCTGGCTGGATTATTCAACTTCCTGTGATCGGCTGGTTCTCGCAGATCGGTGCCGTGATGTTGACACTCACGGCCATTCTAGGCGCGAATGCGGAAGCAGCGACTGCCTGTGCGGCGACGCTGTTGCTGGTCACGTTCCTTGGAATTGTACCCGTAGGGTTGATCTGGGCTCGCTTCGATCACATCAGTCTGCGCAAAGTTGCAACAGAGAGCGAACAGGCTGAAGTGAAGGCGGAAGAAAACCTGGATGCAGGCGAGGCTGCAACCGGCCCTGATTCCAGAAACGGCGATCAGGATGCTGCATCAATCGAGCGTTGATGCGCACGATCACGTTGCCGAGGGCGTGCTCGTCGAGTTTCGATTGCCGTCCGCTTCGGGCAAATAGCGAATGGTCTCCGGCCCCACCGCTCCGCCCGTCATGATCATGCTCATCGCCTGTTCCATGGTCAGGTCGGTCTCGATGACCCGTTCGATAGGCAGAATCTGCAAGAAGGCTGAAGTAGGGTTGATAGCGTTCGGCACCAATACAGCAGCTAATGGCCGGCCGCTGGTCGCGTCGCTGAGCGTTCGTGTGAGAAATCCGATGCTCTTCTGGCCGGCGATGGGAAAATCGATCAGAACCACGCGCTGGCTGTCGCCTTTCTTGGCCATCATGGAATCCAACAGTTGCCGCACGGAGGTATAGACCTTGGCGATGAAGGGCAAGCGCTCGAGCACGGACTCAAGAAGGCTGAACAATTGGCGTCCGACAACAAGGGAAGTCACGCGTCCGACCACATAGAGAACGGCCAGCGTGAGCAGGATGGCGAGCGTGGGCTGTAGCCATGGATTGCTGAACCACCCCCGGGGAAAGGAAGTCGCGAGGAACTGGACCGCAGGCAAACCCGCCTTGGCGAGGGATTCCAGGAGGAAGCTGAAGATAAGATATGTGACGAAGAGTGGGCCGATGGTGATGATTCCGGCCAGAATACTGCGCTGCAGACTGCGCATCGTGCGGTTGATGGGTCCTTTCACGAACGTCACCCCTTTACGATCATTGCTACGAGCATATCTCGGCACGGGCCAGGCACGGAATGCAGCGGAAATCACAAAAACTGTTTCCAATCCGAGCAAAATCAGCTATACATGGGGATTGCCGTCTCTTGCAGCGGCAGAAAGAATTCCATGAACGAATTCGAGCGTTTCGACCTCAGCAATCAAGACCAAGCCGCATCGCAAGCGGTTGCGCCGCGCCCTCGCGTCGTGGGATCGCCTTTATCCACGGGTGTCAGCCGACATGCGCCGTTTCCGTCTACCGAAGGTGGCGTTAAGCGGCTCACGCCGCCTCCGCCGGGGCGCGCACTGGGCGGCCCACCAGAAGCGAATGAAGAATCCTCGAGCTTGCAACGCACCATGTCGATGCTTCGCTCTGCGCTTCCGTTTGTGCAGCGTCTGCTGCCATTGCTCGACGGAAATATCGCCACGGCCCTCGGCAATCTGCTTACACCTCACCCGCATCCGCAAACGCCTCCGCAGCCGGCCAAGCTCGATCTGGTGCCGATCGAAGACGGATTGGCCGAGTTGCAGACCCAGCACCGGAACCTGCGCGATCAGGTGACGGAACAAAACAATTCGCTCAAACGGGTTGAAGATCAGTTGGAGATGGTGCGCGAAGCCACCGACCGAAACACGCTGGAACAGCAGGAACTGCTTGAGGATCTGAAAGCCTTCGCAAACAAGGTCAAGATCGTCGCCATCCTTGCGCTGGCGCTCGTTGCCGTGGGTTTCATCATGACCCTGGCGCTCTTCATGCACATTCAGCGCGTTCTGCCGTAGATCTCCTCAATCGGCAGAGCAACGGCGTTGCCTACAGTTCCAAAACGTTATCTTCGATGGCGAGCCGGACATTGCCGTCGGATTTGGCCAGGCGGCGCACCGCTTCAGGCTTATCCACCTTGGCCTTCAGCATCACGAGCGCCACGGGAACGCTACGCCCGGCGCTCTTGATGGTGTCGACGGCAGTCGCGCGGTCGATATTGCAGGCGCGCATCAGGATGCGAATTCCGCGCTCCACAAGCTTCGAATTCTGCATGTGCACATTGACCATCAGGTTTTCGTACACATAGCCCAGCCGCGTCATGGCGCCAGTAGTAATCATGTTCAGGACCATCTTCTGGGCGCTGCCGGCCTTCAGGCGCGTGGATCCGGAGATGACCTCGGCACCGACTTCGGCCACGATGGTGATGTCGGCGGCGCCGGCAAGCGGAGTTCCCTGGTTGCAGGTGACAGCTGCTGTGTGTGCTCCGCGGGCGCGGGCGTACGCCACAGCCGCGACGACATACGGAGTGCGGCCCGAAGCCGAGACGCCGACAACGACATCCTTGCGCGTGGGACGCCGCCGCGCGATGTCACGCTGGCCCAACTCTTCGGAGTCTTCATTGACCTCGACCGCGGAGGCCAGGGCCTTGGGTCCTCCCGCCATGATGTACTGCACCTGGCCGGGGGCCGTCGAGTAGGTAGGTGGACATTCTGAGGCATCCAGCGCCGCAATCCGCCCGCTGGAACCAGCGCCGATATAGATGAGCCGGCCGCCGTCGCGCAGGCTTCGCGCCACTTGGTCGATTACTGCGGCGATTTCAGGGATAGCTTTCTTGACCGCCGCCGCGACCTTGGCATCCTCGTGGTTGATGATGCGTGCTATTTCGAGTGCGGATTTCGTATCGAGACCTTGAGAGGCCTCGTTTTGGCTTTCCGTCGTCAGATGTTGAAGCAGTGCGGCCTGGTCGTTGTTGGTATCTTTTATCCGGGTGCCAGCCGTTTCCTGCATCGTGGTGCTGGGTAGCATCGCGTCAGTCCCCAGCTTTTATTGTATCTATAAAATCACGCAACCTAAAACATTTGTTCTGCTGTACCCCGATTTATAACCCCAAAGAGGCGTCCTAAAGGGCCTCGCGCACAGCGTCATGAAATAGCGGCCTGACCTCGCGGATCAGTTGGTTCTGCCGATCCGGCCAGGTGCGGTTAGTTAGCAAAACCACCGCGACCGCCGCGTCCAGATCGATCCATAAGGAACAGCCACTGTAGGCAAGATGTCCAATGGAATTCCGCGCAAAATACTTGCCGGACGACGAAGACTGCGACGGCGTGTCCCACCCCAGCGCACGCGAGCTGCCCTCGGGCGGTTGTCGTTGAGCAAATCGTTTCAATACGGCCGAATCGAATAGGGAGGGGCTTTTCTCGGAGTCGGCTGATTTTGCGCTGTGGAGGATTGCGCTGGCGAAACGCAAAAGGTCAGGAACATTGGAGAATAGGCCTGCATTTCCTGCAACGCCGTCCAGAATCCATGCGTTTTCATCCTGCACCTCGCCCTGGATGCGGCGATGGCGGAAGGTGGAGTCTACTTCTGTCGGCGGGATGGTGGGCCATGCCGCCGGCGATGGGGAGAACCCAGTGGCCGCCATGTCCAGCGGTTGAAAGATTTCGCGGTGCGTCCAGGAAGCGACGTCTGTGCCAATCAGGACCTCCAGCGCCTTGCCCAGAAGGATGAAGCCGGGGTCAGAGTACTCCGCGCGCGTGCCCGGTGCGGCCTGGAGTGGGAGCTTGAGGCAAGCGTCGAATAGCTCGGCGGGGGTGGTCGTAGTCCGGAAAAACTCCACGTATCCCGGTAAGCCGGAATTATGAGCCATGAGATGGTGCAGTGCGACTGTGCGCGCCAAGTCTCCGGGTGCGCGCCTGGCCACAAAGCCGGGCAGAAGTTCGCCCAGCGCCGTATTCAGATCGAGTTGCCCGCGCTGGAGCAGGAGCATGGCCGCAGCCGTAGTTGCCACGACCTTGGTCAAGCTAGCCACGTCATACACGGTGTCGGCGGCCACGGCAGGCGCGTTTTCTTCATAAGTGAATCGCCCCAAAGCCCCTTGAAGCACGACGTCATTGCCCGCCAGGACGCCAAAGACGCATCCGGGGAAGGCCCGTGCCGCAATCGCGTCCCCCAGGATCTTGAGAGCAGCGGCAAACCGGCCCGTCTTTTCGAGAGGCAAGTCAGCAGATGGGTGGCTTTTGGAGGTCATCGCTTTCTCGTAGGGTAACGCGCGCGGCTCTGGCGCGGTAAAGACGCTGCACTTTTCACCGCCGGAGGGATAAATTCGGGCTATCCTTGTGTCCGAGAATGCCGTCTATCCCATAGGGGGTTCATATGGCGCCGCTGCGGGGATGGTTCCGGGCAGTGTGTTTTTTGGGTCTGATCTCGGTTGCTGCTGGCTACGGCATCGCCCAGACTGCGGGCCAGCCTGAACCAACTTCTGACGTTCCACCGCCGGTCGCGGCACCTTCTCCAACTCCGCCTGCCGCCAACCTCTCTGTCCAACCCGCGGCTCCTGCCGAGGAACCCGCATCTCCTGCAAAGAAGATTTACACCGTTCCCGCGGGCACCAAGGTTCTTTTGCAGCTGAAGAGCGCCATCGACACCAGGAGCGCCAAGGCTGGAGACGGTGTGTATCTGATCTCAATTTTTCCCGTCGTAGTGGGGAACCGCGTGATGATCCCTACGGGAGTCTATGTGCAGGGTGTCGTCGATCGGGTTCAGCGCGGCGGACGCATTAAAGGAAAAGCGCAGCTCGACATGCACTTTACCTCCATCATTTTCCCCAACGGCTCGGTGGTGGAGATTCCCGGAGTTGTGGACAGTATGCCGGGAGCAAAGAACCAGAACGTGAAGAACGACGGGGAGGGAACCATCGAGCAGAACGGGGATAAAGGCCGAAATGCAGGTCGCACTGCGGAAATTGCTCTCCCGACAGGAGCTGGGGTGGGCACGATCGGCGGGGCTGAGTCGGGCCATCCCATTGAGGGCGGATTGGCAGGGCTGGGCGTGGGCCTCGCCACCGTAGGCGTGGTTTCGCTCTTCACGCGCAATGCCGATGTGGATATTCCGACTGGTACGCAGGTCGAGATGGTTCTGCAACGGCCGCTGCAGCTGGAGGATGAAAATCTGGCCGGTGTAGGCCCGCCCGGAGCCGCGCCTTCGTTCGTGCCTGCCTCCACACAGCCTAGACCCATGACTTCCCATCGTCCGCGAATCATGTGCCCGCCAGGAAGCCTCGGCTGCGAGTAAGCTAGTTCGCAGTTGATCCGGCCAGTACTCGAGCTGTCTGCAATTCCCGACGCAAGTCTTTCTAAATCAGCCGGGCATTCGGCGCGATCGCACCAGCACGGGACAGTGCGCAGCTTCCAGTCCGGCTGCACCTGTAGTGCAGATTCGAGCGATACTCGCCCCATGGGGTCGCATTGCTGGCGGCTATCGTGGTACCGACGACGAAGATTCTACCGTCGCTGGTCTCAATCGTCCCTGCGGTGGCGTCGTAGTCAACCACATTCAAATCCCCTTCAATATAGAAACTGGAAGACTTCTCCTTATTCTTGATATTTTGCTGCTCATCTGCCTCAATCAGAAGTGGTTGGCTGGCATGAGAATCGCTGACTGTTACGATCAGCGCCGGCTCCATGAGGGGATGTGTGATCGCCTGCCTTGCCCGATGATGCGTCCTATAAGCGACTCGGGTCATCGGTGCTTTTCCGCCCGCTGGCGCTTTGCCGGAACTCAATTGCGAATTAGTCGAGCGCACGACGTCCGCCACGCGAATTGATTTAGGGGTGCCTGTCGCCGCCCGGTTCGCGGCCAAATGGCCTACATCCGTGGCACATTTGCCGGCGCGGGAAACCTGAACGAGGGCCGTTAAATGAGCTTGCTGCGTCGGGCCGTAGGCCATGTCGTGGCCAAGGCTGGTTGAATCGCCATTCGCAAAAACGACGGAAATTGCCGTGGCGCCAGCCGGAGCGCTAAAAATCGCGACGGCAAGTCCTGTCAGAGCGCCTAACGTGATCCCCAAAGCGGCAAAGAGCACGGGCGCTGCCAAACGAAATTTCCAGACGCCGAGCACTTTCACCTGCTTGTGGTCATTTGCGGGAATCACTTTGAGAGATGGTTTGTGCGTCGTCATGGGATTCTTGACCTCCAGGATTGGCCTCACTTTCGTTGAGGATCGATTCATTGAACTATTCTTCAGGACCCGCCACCATCCTCCAAAAGAGGCCAGGTCAGCTCCGAAAGGGTAATTAACCTGTTTGGTTCGGAATTCTTTTCGGTGATTTCGCCGGCAGCCGAAAAGGGTCAGCACCTCGGATCGTGGGTCAGTCGTCGGCCGTCGTGGAATCCGATTCACTGCGAAGTATCAATTCTTGAAACACCATTGCAAGCAGACAGAGTGCAACCGGCTTCAATACCGGGTAATCTGGAATTGATGCAGATACAACCCCAAACTGGCGATGTCTCCACTTCTCAAGCAGCGACGGATTCCGGCTCCAGCCAGCCGGTCACCGGCGCCGTGCCAGCGCGCCGAAGCAAATCCATGGGCTTTACGCTCTGGTTGCGCGATCTGCTCATCTCAGCTACCGCCTCGATTCTGATCATCACTTTTCTCTATCAGCCGGTGCGCGTGGAAGGCACCAGCATGTTGCCGCGGTTGGAAGACCGCGACCGTCTCTTCATCAACAAGTTCGTCTACCACATCTCTGCCATCGAACGCGGCGACGTAGTGGTCTTCCGGCATCCCGCATCGTATGACCCGCAGAGAAGCTACATTAAGCGCGTCATCGCTCTGCCTGGCGACACGCTCCGCATCGATCATGGTCGGGTCTACGTGAACGGAAAACTATTGCACGAGCCCTATGTCCCGCTGGAGTATCGCGACGACCAGTCCGTGGCGGAGATGATTATCCCCGCCGGGAGCTACTACATGATGGGGGACCATCGGTCGATTTCGCAGGACAGCCGGTATTTTGGGCCGGTGGACCGCTCGCTCATCTACGGGAAGGCCGTCTTCGTCTACTGGCCGGCTCGCGATGTGGGCGTAGTCCACTAAGGCCGTTGAAAACGCGGCGAAATCGCGCGGGAAAATTTCTAAGATCGATTGATGCATTCGCAGCGGTTGCAGTCGACCGCCAATAGACCTCGATTAACCTTCTCCCGGTAGTTTCGGCGGGAGAGGTAACCACTTCCAGTTACCTACGTAAAATCGTCGCGCTGCAATCTTAACTTTTCAAAAGCAGATTCACGCGCTACACTACGCCATAATCGTCACGCTTTTGCTGCTGGATCGCCGATATTTGTAGATACCAAAGTGGCCGAACGAGCCAACAAGCAGAGTGCGAACACCAACGGCAGCAGACAGGGAAAGACTCTAATTCTGATTTAACTCAGTCGTGTCCTGTCCCCGCTTGAGACGACTGTGCTTTTTTTGCGCGGCTTTGATCTCAAAGTTCCGCGTCGGACAGTTGCCTATTCACCGCAGCTCCGATTCCCCAGGAGTTCTCAAACATGTTGAACCAGCGTGCTGGCTCCGCCACCAATGCGTGTCTCGCAGTCCCATCCGCCGCCTCTAAGAATTCCCGCGATCGGAAATGCAGCTCTCCACTCGGAACGGCGGAGCGGAGCGACGCGCGGGAACGTCGTGCTGTCTCGTTTGTAGCGGCGTTGGCGTTGCTCGGCTCTTTTTGTGTCTCAGCACAGGCACAGACCCCGGCGGCGAATTGGTATCAGCAACTGCCTGCGAATAGTCCTTCTGGGCGCTTCAGCCAGTCCATGAGTTACGACGCGGCGCAGAAGAATGTGGTCATGTTTGGGGGACAGGTCAACAACACCCAATTCCTGAGCGAGACGTGGACTTGGAACGGGAACACCTGGACAAATGTGACTCCCTCGAATCCGTCCAACAGCCCGTCCCCGCGTTCTTCCGCAGCGATGGCTTACGATGCGGCAACCGGTCAGGTGGTGCTGTTCGGCGGATACAGCGTAGACCCCAGCAGCGGCGATCCGATCACTTACGGCGATACGTGGGTGTGGAACGGAAGCACCTGGACCCAAGCAGCAGGAGGCCCTTCGGCGCGTTATAGCGCGACCATGGTCTACGATGCGGCCACCCAAAGCATCGTTCTGTTCGGAGGAGACGGCCCCGGCGGCGTCAAGAGCGATACCTGGATTTGGAATGGGAGCTCCTGGACCCAAGGCGCCAGCGGCCCCGGGCAGCGTTATGGCCAGGGCATGGCTTACGACCCGGTGCACCAACAGGTGGTGATGTTCGGCGGATACGACGGCGGCATATCCGCGGGCGGGGGTGGCGGGGAAAATGGGGGGTATTTGTACGACACCTGGCTTTGGAACGGGAGCAGTTGGAGCGAGGTCTATCCTTCGACTATCCCGGACGGGCGGTATGACCAGGGTATGGATTACGATGCCGCGCTCGGTCAGGTATTCATGTTCGGCGGGTACGACGGCAGGTCCTTCTTAGATGACACCTATGTTTGGACTGGGAGCAATTGGGCTGCGGCGGGCGCTTCGGGCCCTCCGTCCGCGCGCGATGTCCCCAACGGCCTCGCCTACGATGCGGCGCAACAACAGGTAGTCTTGTTTGGCGGGTTCGATATCGGATTTCCGGGCGACAACGACACATGGATATGGGGCCCCCCGCAGAATTTCGGCGGCATTAACGTGTGCCCGTCGGGGCAAACCAGTCCGGCACCGTGCACCAACACTCAAGCGCTGACCTACAACATTTCGACGACCACCGATTTTGGCACGCCAGTGGTGGTCACACAAGGCGCACAAGGCCTCGATTTTTCGCTGGTCAGCGGCAACACATGCTCTGGGATAGTCACAGGGCCGGGCACCTGCACGGTCACCGTCACATTCACACCGCAAGCGCCCGGATTGCGCGAGGGAGCGGTGGAGCTCTTCAGCAGCACCAACAGCACGACCCCTTTGTCGACGACATTGATCTACGGGACTGGCGAGGCGCCTCTGGGTGCGTTCAGCCCGCTGATAACGTTCGTTCAAGGCAACTTACCCGTGTCGGTTCCGGAGGGGGTAGCGGTCGATGCTGCGGGCGACATCTTCGTCGCCAACACCGGCGGCGGGAATGTGATGAAACTGGTGGGCAACACCGCGAGCACGGTGGGGAATGGGCTGAACTTTCCGGAGAGCGTGGCAGTCGATGGGGCCGGCGATGTCTTTGTCGGGCAGTATGGGCCCTCCGTGACCGAAATTCCTGTCGGCTGCTCGCAGCAGTCTTGCCAGCTATCGGTGGGGACTCTTTCAGCCGCGACGACGGTAACTGTGGATGCGGCAGGCGACGTATTTATCGGCGATCAGTCCCTGAGGGAGGTCGTAGAGGTCCCCGTCACTAATCCGGGATCGCAGATCGTTCTTTACAACCCTGGCGGAAGCACATTCGAGCCGGGCGGCCTGGCGGTGGATCTTGCGGGCGATGTGTACATTGCCGACTACGGCGACCCGGAGGTCCTCGAGATCCCGGCTGGCGGAAGCACACCAACCACGGTGGGCAGCGGATGGATAAGCCCGCGAAGCGTCGCACTGGATGCTGCGGGCGATCTCTACGTCGCCGATAGCGGTCTCCAGGAAGTGGTAGAGTTTCCGGCCGGCTGCATCCTCACAAGCTGCCAAATCGTTGTGGCCAACGCGAGTGAACTCTCACTAGGCTCCAACTTCGTGCCTTTTGGCGTGGCGGTTGATTCCAGCGGCGACGCCTACATAGCAGATTATGGCCTGAATAGGGTGGACGCGATCCTTCAGCAATTCGCCGGTTTGAACTTTTCCGAATCGTCCGTGGCAAACCAAAGCGGCGACAGTCCAAAATATCTCGTATTTCAGAACATTGGGAATCAGTCCTTGAATTCGATCGGCCCGGGATTGGCTATCAACAATCCCAGTTTCTATCTCGATTCCACTCCGACCACCCCAGCCCTCTGCACCTCCGCCTTCTCGCTCATGCCGGCCGCGGACTGTACCCTGAAAGTCGACTTCAATCCTTTAACGAGCGGCTTGGACACCGGCAACTCCCCGTTTACGTTGACCGGCTCGGCCGTATTTAACGACAACTCTCTGAATAACACTTCGGCGCAAGCCGCCAGCCTCACCGGCACGAGTTTGGCAAACGGCACCGAGTACTTGCTGACGGTGACAGAAGGAGGCGCGGGCAGCGGTTCGGTGACGGACAATATCAGCGCGATCAGCTGCAGCGAATCAAGCGGCAGCGTGACGGGAGCATGTTTGGGCAATTATGCAAACGGGGCGCAGGTCACGCTGACGGCGAATGCGAGTGGCGGATCGACATTCGTGAGCTGGGGCGGCGCGTGCGCGAGTTCGGCATCGAACCCAACCTGTACCGTGACCATGAACTCGGCGCTGAATGTGAGCGCGAGTTTCGCGCCGGGGAACTTCGCCACGGCCGACGTCTGCCCCGGAGGGTCCGGACCCGCGCCGTGCAACAGCACGTTCTCGGTGAACATCAACGTCGGGTCGGCAACCGTCACCCAGGCTCAGGCTCTCACCGAGGGAGTCATCACCCAGGAGTTCCAGCCCAACAGCAGCATCTGCGCTGGCCCTATCTGTACCGTGAGCATTACCTTTAACCCGCAAGCGCCCGGATTGCGCCTGGGTGCAGTGCAACTCCTGAACGGCAACACCGTGGTGGCAACGCAGAATATCTACGGCATTGGTCAGGCGCCCGCGGTCGCCTTTGGTCCCGCGCTGACCGGCACCTACCCGGGAGTCCTCTACAGTAGCCAGGTAACTCCACTGACAAACCTGGCCGGTGGCACCGGCATGACAACCGATGAGTCGGGCAATCTGTACCAGGCCGCCGGCACAACCGTAGTGATTTGGGGGCCACCCTACGGCACTGGTGCGAAAACCACACTGACCGGTTTCGTTAGTGCGCAAGCTGTCGCCATCGATGGCGCGGGCAATCTCTTCGTCGCCGAAACCACCGCATCAAACCCCCTCGGCGGGTTTGGCGAAGTGTTGAAGCTCACGCCAGGTTGCATCAGCAGCAGCGTCAGCAGTAGCACCAGCAGCGCTGCTTGCGGGACCGTGGTGTATTCCTCGCCGGCTCCGCTCCCAGGCCCGGTCGGCTTGGCGGTGGACGGGTTGGGCGACGTCTTTGTTTCCGACAATCCCCTCGGCGTCTTCGAGGTCCAGCCCAGCGGAAGCCAGAGCACGGTGTACAACCCAACCCCGCACTGTAATACCGCACCTTGCTCTGCGCCTCAGGGCGTGGCGGTGGATGCGGCGGGCGACGTCTTCGTCGCTGATAGCGGTCTCGGAACGGTCGTGGAAATCCCGGCGGGCTGCACAACGGCCGGCTGCCAGATCAATGTCGGCAGCGGATGGAAGAGTCCTTATGACGTGAGGGTAGACGCCGCCGGCGACGTGATCGTGGCTGACATCGCTCTCACCATCGGTAGCCAAATTGACGCGGGTGGCGTGGTGGAGGTTCCCGCCGGCTGCACGAACGCGGGCTGCCAAATCCTGTTGTACACCAGCGGCGGAGCGCCCGACCCCGGCGAACTCGCCCTCGACCAGGCGGGAGATATCTTCTTTACCCAGGATGGAAGTACGTCGGTCCATAATGTCTCTGCCTCGACGTTCGAGATCGTGCAGTCTCAGCCGACGGCGGTGAGCTTTGGCACAACAAGCGACGGCTCCGGGATCGGCCCTGACCCCGTCACGGTTCAAGATATCGGCAACCAGGCGCTGGTTGGCTCGGTTGGGACCCTTTCAACCGGTGTCAACTTCTCCGAGCCCTCGTCCACGTGCACTTCGTTTTCCTTGACTCCCGGCGCAACCTGCTATGAGAACTTCGAATTCGAGCCGCAGAGCGGCGTCGTCGGCCAGGTGGGCGATTCAGCGACGGTCACAGACAACTCTTTGAATGGAAGCCCCGCTACGCAGAATATTACGCTGAGCGGCTACGGCACGTCAGGGTCGCCCACCAACTACACGCTGGCGGTGAGCACTGCCGGCAGCGGTAGTGGTACGGTGTCGGGCACGAATTGTTCGTCGGCATCCTATCCGTCAGGGACAACAGTCAACTGTACGGAGTCGGCGGCCGTCGGCTCACAATTTACTGGCTGGAGCGGCGGCACTTGCAGCGGCACCGGCAGCTGCTCGTTTTCGCTGAACGCGAACACAACGATCATCGCCAACTTTTCGCAGGGTTACGCGCTGACTGTGACGCTTGCGGGCACGGGCACGGGGACGGTAACCGACAATCTGGGACAGATTAGCTGCAGCTCGGGGACGTGTTCGGGGAGCTATGCGAGCGGAACCTCGGTGATACTGACTGCGAGCGCGGGTGGGACTTCAATATTCGCCGGCTGGGGCGGCGTCTGCTCGAGCACGGGAGCGGTTGCGCAGTGCAGTGTGACAATGAATTCGGCGCAGAGCGTCAGCGCGGCCTTTATCGTGCCAGGAGCGGCTCAGACGGGAACGCTCGAACCCATTACGGCGGGCGTGGTGTACGGGCAGAATGGCAGTTTCACCACCCCGAACGGAAACAACGGCGGGATCAGTGCGAAAAGCTTTTATCAGCCGGAAAATCTCGCCTTGGACGGTAACGGCAATCTCTACGTCGCCGACTTGCAGAACAGCCGGGTGCTGTTCTATCCCGCCGGCAGCACCACCGCTACGCGGGTCTACGGGCAGGGCGGCAGCTTCACCACCGGAAGCGGAAACAGTGGCGGAATCAGCGCCAACAGCTTGAATAACCCGTACGGTCTCGCTGTAGATAGCAGCGGTGGTCTCTATGTCGCCGACGAGAATAACAACCGGGTGCTCTACTATCCCGCAGGCAGCACCACCGCAATGCGGGTCTACGGGCAGGGCGGCATTTTTACTACGAACACAGCGAACAACGGCGGGGTCAACGCCAACAGCTTAAATGGCCCGCAGTCAGTCGCCTTGGACAGCAGCGGTAACCTTTACGTGGCCGACACCCTGAATAGCCGGGTGCTGTTCTATCCCGCCGGCCTCACCACTGCCACGCAGGTCTACGGGCAGGGCGGCATCCTCACCAGCAGTGGTGCGAACAACGGCGGGATCAGCGACAACAGCTTATCCACTCCTTTTGCAGTCGCTCTGGACTCGAGCAACGATCTCTATGTGGCCGACTCCGGTAACAATCGCGTGCTGTTCTATCCCTACAACAGCACCACTGCTACGCGGGTCTACGGGCAGGGCGGCAACTTTACAACGAACACCGCGAACAACGGCGGGGTCAGCGCCAACAGCCTACTTGGCCCGCAGTCAGTCGCCCTCGACAGCAGCGGCGATCTTTATGTGGCCGACTACTTTAACAACCGGGTCCTGTTCTATCTCTTCGGCAGCACCACAGCCACGCGGGTCTACGGGCAGGGCAACAGCTTCACAAGCGCCAGCGCGCACACGAACGCCAACAGCTTGTCTAATCCGGCGGCATCGGCCCTGGATTCGAGCGGCAATCTCTACGTGGCCGACAAGTCAAACAATCGCGTGCTCGAATATGGTCCCTTCGGCAACGTCAGTGTTTGCCCTCCGGCCGCGCCTTCAGGCTGCGGCAATACCTACACGATGAGTTACAACGCTGCGGCAACCACGACCTTCGGCACGACTCAGTTTCTGACGCAAGGCGCGGGCAGTCTCGATTTCACTGCGGCGAGCGGAGGCACCTGCACGAGCACTGTTTCTGCTGGCAATTCCTGCACGGTGAACGTCACCTTCGCGCCGATTGCGCCCGGATTGCGGATGGGCGAGGTGAGGCTCTTCGACAGCCTTAGCAACCCGCTGGCGAGTACGCCGATCTACGGCGATGGCCAGGGTCCGGCGATTGCCTTTGGCCCCGGCACGCAGTCCACGATCAACACCGGAACGTACAGTATCGGCATACCGAATGGCGTGGCGGTGGACGCGGCAGGCGACGTCTTCATTTCGGATAGCGCCAATCACTATGTGGTGAAGGTACCGGCCTCTGGCACTCCGACTACGGTGGGCGTTGGTCTCAATTACCCGCAGGGCTTGGCAGTCGACGGCGCGGGCGATCTCTTCGTCGCAGATAACAACCTGAACGAGGTGGTTGAGGTCCCTGCCGGCTGCACCGGGAGCGGCTGTCAAGTCGTCGTCCCAACCCCGACATGCCCACTCGATGGCGGCGCGCCCGGCGGTCTGTGCGCCCAGTTGGGAGTGGCGGTGGATGGCGCGGGCGATGTCTTCGTCGCCAGCTTCAACGGTGAGGTCGTAAAGGTTCCGGCGAACGGCGGCGCCCAGGCCGTGGTGTACAACCCACCGAGCGCTAATCCGATCGGTTTGGCCGTCGATGCAGCAGGGGATTTATTTATCGCTGATTATGGCCTGCATGATGTTGTGGAGATTCCGGCCGGTTGCGCCAACAGCAGTTGCTGGATTCAGGTGGGTACGGGATGGTCTCAACCGGAAGCCTTAGCGGTCGACGCCGCGGGCGACGTCTTCGTAGCGGATGAATATCCCAAAGTGGTGGAAGTTCCCGCCGGCTGCATCCAGAATCTCGCCTGCCAGATCACGATCAGCAATGTTGATGCATACGGCATCGCAGTCGATGCCAAGGGCAACGTGTACCTCCCCGAAGAACATGGCACACAGGTCCTCAAGATCAACCAGTCTCAGCCGCCATCGCTGACCTTTGGCGCCACGAATGTGGGCAGCACGACCGACAGCCCCCAGACGGTCTCAGTGGAGAGCATCGGGAACACTGCGCTCGATTTCAGCTCAATCGCTTATCCAACCGACTTTCCCGAGGCCCCCGGAGTAAGCACCGATTGCCCGACGGCCAGCAGCGTCCTGAACGCCGGCGCCATCTGCACGCTGAGCATTGACTTCACTCCGACTACGGGCGGCCCTCCTCCGAGCGGCACAGTGCTCAGCGAGACGGTTGGCCTGACCGACAATGTTCTCAACGCCACAGGTGCGACACAGGCAGTTTCAGTCCAGGGCGCCGGACTCTCCACCGTGCCAACCCAGGTGGCTACACCCAACGTGGTCGGGCTGACGCAAACGGCGGCTGGGACCGCCATCACCGGTGTCGGCCTGACATCGGGGACGGTGACAAGCCAATACAGCGACACTGTGACTTCGGGCAATGTGATCAGCCAGAATCCCACTTCCGGGATAATGGTC
Source organism: Occallatibacter sp. (assembly GCA_050013775.1). Lineage (GTDB taxonomy): Bacteria > Acidobacteriota > Terriglobia > Terriglobales > Acidobacteriaceae > Telmatobacter. The sequence continues at coordinate 50,246 of JBEKEP010000019.1, forward strand.
AATGTTGGAACGCCTGTCAGTATCGTGCTCTCAAATGGTGTGCCGCCCGCGGCTGACCAACTTGCGCTCGAAAATAACTTTTTTGTCACCGGCGACTATGCCACCGGCAGTGTCAATTTATTTGGGATGGGAGCAAACGGCGTAGCCACTGGAAACATTATGATTTCCGATAGCAGCACCACCCCCGGCACCCAGGGTGTTCCTGATGGCGCCGATATTGTCGCAGCGTATCTGTACTGGGAAGCAATTGAGAATACGTCGGCGGCTTCGTCGGCGAATGTGACCTTCCTCAACTATCAGGTCACGGGGCAACAGATCGGAGCCGACCAGTCCAACTTTACCGACGGCACGAATACGGGAACTCTGCGCGCATATCGGGCCAATGTGAACCCGTATATTCCTCTTCTGCCGAATTCGACCAGTGGAGTGCGGGTTGGTTCGGGCAAATTCAGCGTCTCTCTACCCGACGGAGGACCCGCGCTGCAGGTCCCCGAGGGTGCAAGCCTCGTTGTCATCTACCGCGTCATCTCCCCGAACTTCCCCCTCAAGTCCGTAGTTCTTTACAACGGCGCCGTAGCTCCAACGTCGGGCACCGGAAACATTCCTCAGGCGCTCCAGGGATTCTACGACGCGGTTGGCGGGGCGAACGGCACGGGAGAAGTTACCAGCCTCTACACCACGAGCGGAGGCTGGAACAGCAACTCGAGTTCCCCAACGCTCGGCAATTCGAGTCAATACATTGACACGCTGAGCGAAGGCAACGGTTATGCTGCCGTGATTCTGAGCACGCCGGTCAACAACAGCGATGCCGATGGAATTCTGGATGCCTGGAAGGCAGGGCCCACGTCAATAAGCGATCCAAATTACGGGAACCCTGGCTATTACGACGTAATGAGCGGAGCATGGGTTGGATTGCCCGGCGCAGTGCACGGCCATCAGGATCTCTTCGTTCAATTCGACTACATGTGTTCCGCTTTCGTCCCAGGCACCAACACGTGCGATTTCACTCAGCAGAACACCTATCCCGCCCCAGACGCCCAAGGCAAGGATCCACTGGCGATGGTCACACAGGCATTCCTCAATACCATCAACCCTATTACCGGACAAGGAATTTACCTCCATCTGAAACCCGGAAACGCGATTCTGGAGAGCACGTACACATGCACCGACAGTGGATCGGTGCTCTGCGAGTTCCCCAGCACTAATACGGCGCCTCAACCCGGTGTGGTCGCATGGAAAGGCGGCGTGGAACTGTCGAAGATTTGGCCGGCCAATTTCAGTGCCTGCACAGCGAACCCGACGCTTGCCAATTGCGCAACTCGTTTCCCGCTGGGCCAGAAGGATAGCTATCACTACGTTCTGTTTGGTTACTCTCTTGCGATACCGGCCTGGAACAGCTGGTTTGGATCATTGAAGTCGATTACGGAAAGCGGAACCACAACGAGCCTCGTTACCACCGGCTTGAATGGTGCTTGTCCAACCCGCATCACAATTTCGGGAGTGATCTCAAACCCGAACCTCAACGGGGTGTACATCCCCACTGGCTGTGATAGCGGGTCCACAACGATCTACATCACAACTCCTTCGACCGCACTTCCCAACTGGAGTTATACCTACGGCACAACGCCCGAACCGACGATCGGTGTGACGTCCGGCACCGTGACAAGCATCTCCGGTTATTCCGATGTGGGCGGATCCGACTCAGTCGTCAGCCTCGGCCTGTGGGCGCAGAATGCAAACCAGGACATGAGCAAACCAGCCACTGTAATCGCCGGCACGCTCTTCCATGAGCTTGGCCACCCGCTGGGGTTGACACATGGTGGGACCTACCGCGACAGCGTTTCGACAACCGGAAGCTACGTCCCGACCTTTGAAGCCAACTGCAAGCCGAACTACGAGAGCACGATGAACTACCTGTTCCAGCTCGATGGGGTGGGATCGAATGCAGCCATCACTTACTCGAGCCAGAGCCTGGAAGCGCCGGGCCAAACACCCTTGAACTTCGAGACGCTGGGGAATGTGACATCGCTTACGGACGCCTCTGGGAATGCTGCGGCGTACTCCTCGTCCTGGTATGAGCCATATAATTCCGCGACGACTACAGCCAGCCCCGCCACGACGCATTGCGACGGCACTCCGCTGAACAGTCCGAGCGATTTGTCGGTTCGGGTGAATGGCAGTCTGGACCCCATCTCGCCGAGTTGGTCGAATAGCCAGAACATAGCCTTCGATGGCCCGGCGTATACGACGTTGCGGGGATACAACGACGTGATCAACCTCGACCTGCGTCAGGTGGGAGCCTCCAGCGATCAGTTCGCATCCCTGCAGAACTCGACTTTGTATAGCAGCGCCGGTGTCACCATCGGTGGCGGTGGCGGTGTCACGATCGGCGGTGGCGGCGGTGTCACGATCGGCGGTGGCGGCGGCGTCACGATCGGCGGTGGCGGCGGCGTCACGATCGGTGGCGGCGGCGGCGTCACCATCGGTGGCGGCGGCGGTGTCACGATCGGTGGTGGCGGCGGCGTCACCATCGGTGGCGGTGGCGGTGTCACGATCGGCGGTGGTGGCGGGGTGACCATCGGTGGCGGCGGCGGCGCAACCACCGAATTGGATTACCTGATCGCAAACTCGGTTGTCCGTCCACCGACTTCGCCTGGCATGACGCCATCTCCGGCGGGAGTCTCCCCGCCGTACGTCACCATTACCTGGAACCCGCCGGCCTTCGGTGTGGTTCAGACCTACACCATCTATCGCGGCCTCGTGGGCGGGCCCGCGCCGGTCGAGGTCGGCAGCGTAAGCGGAGTTGGCGGAAATCCGCCGGGCACGACGTGGACCGACTTCAGTCCCATCTCCGGAAACGTAGCCTACACAATAACCACCACTCTCCTTGGGGTACCGATCGACGAATCGGTACGCCAGAGCCAACCCTCGCCGCCGGCGGTGCTGAAGAGCATGCAGACGATCACGCTTTCGTTGCCGGGATCGGTCTCGATGTCGAATTCGCCAGTCACAATCACCGCGACTGCTTTGACGAACAGCGCGCCCAACGGGTTGCAGGTGAACTTTGTCGGAACGGGATCCTGCTCCGTCGCCAGTCAGACGGTTACGCCGCTTGGGAGCGGCGGCAGCGGCGGCGTTTCCTCGGCAATTGTGAACCTCAACAGCACAGGAACCTGCAACATCACCGCATCGCAATCGGGTTCGAGCACCTTTGACGCGGCAAGTCCCGTGTCAGGATTTTTCCAGGTCCAGTCTTCCGGCTCCAGTGGACAAACGCAGACGATCACCTTTGCGCCGTTATCGGGTGTGCAGTATGGCAGTGGGTTCACGGTAAGCGCGAGTTCTACTTCCGGACTCGGGTTTACATTCGCTACCGGTGTCGGTCAGCCATGCTCTGTGACTCCTACAAGCGCTACCACAGCGACCGGCACCACGACCGGGGCGGGCAAGTGCACGATTACAGCCACCGCGCTGGGGAACAGCACGTATAAGACTGCCACTGCGGTCCAGTCGTTCACGATTTACCAGGCAGTCCTCGATGTGACGGCTTTCAGCCCCACGATTATGTATGAGCAGGCGATTCCATCCCTGACTCCGGCAGTTCTCGGCACCAACTACACTCTGAGCGGCTTCATCGGCCATGATGGCGCATCGTCAGTCACTGGATTGCCGGCGCTGTCGACGGCCGCGACGCAAGGGAGCGCTCCCGGCACCTATCCCATTACGGTATCTACCGGCTCGTTGCTCTCGGCAAATTACTCCTTCCTCTACGTCAGCGGAACCTTGACCGTTCAACAGGCGAGTCAGACGATCACTTTCACCCAGCCCGCTCCGGCGACGGCGCCTTACAACAGCAGTTTCACGGTCGCAGCAACGGCCTCCAGCGGGCTCGCGGTAACATTCGGGAGTTCCGGCTCGTGCATCATCACGGGCACAACATCAGGCAAAGCAACGTACAAGATCAACAGCAGCAGCGGAATATGTTCGGTAATTGCCAGCCAGGCTGGCGGCACAGACTACACCGCGGCGCCGACGGTCACTGAGACTGTAAACGGCCCAGCGGTCACCGTGGTTCCGTCCAACATCAGCTTCGGCTCGGTGAATCTGGGAAGCATCACAACCAAGAACATCACGGTGACAAACGTCGGAACGACGCCCGTTACCGTCACCGATCCTATCCTTTCGATTGTGCAGGGCGGGAACTCCAACGAATTTGTAGCGGTCAATCTTTGCCCGTCGTCATTGGCGGTAGGGAGCAACTGCACGATCACCATCGCCTTTGTCGCGGGCCCGTTCTACGGCCAGCAAACCGCAACCCTCGAGATTATGGACAACGCCCCGAACAGCCCGCAGCCAGTGATTCTGACCGCGACCGTTCTGCAGCCGCAGACGATTTCGTTCGTCACCAACCCGCCGGCGAGCGCCGCGTATGGAAGCAACTTCTCAGTGTTGGCCACGGCCACCAGCGGGCTCGGGGTCACTTACTCGAGTTCTGGAGTGTGCAGCAATTTAGGCGCAACTTACACGATGACCAGCGGCACGGGAACTTGCACGGTGACTGTCAGCCAGCCAGGCAACTTAAGCTATGCGGCAGCCACGCCGGTTACCAGGACCGTATCCGCGACCCTGGCTCCACAGACGATCACATACACCAAGAGCCCGCCGATGAGTGCCCCTTACAATTCCAGCTTTAGCGTGGTTGCTACGGGCGGCGCCAGCGGAAACGCAGTGACCTTCAAGAGTTCAGGTTCTTGCAGCATCACGGCCACCTCGCTCGATTCGGCCACCTACACGATGAGCAGCGGCACGGGTTCGTGCTCGGTAATCGCCAATCAGGCAGGCAACTCGAACTACGCAGCCGCGCCGCAGAGTACAACGTACGTAACCGCGACCCTGGCTCCGCAGACGATCACATACACCACCAGCCCGCCGGCGAGTGCTGCTTACAAGACCAGTTTTACAGTGGCGGCCACCGGCGGCGCCAGCGGGAACGCGGTGACCTTCACCAGTTCCGGAGTGTGCACTAATTCAGGCGCGACTTTCACGATGACCAGCGGTACAGGAACCTGCTCGGTGATCGCCAATCAGGCGGGCAACTCGAACTATGCAGCCGCAATGCAGAGTTCGACGCCGGTAGCCGCAACTTACTCTGTGGCCACCCTGGGTCCGAACCTCAATTTTCAGACGGTAAGTCCAGGCAAGAGCAGCACACTAAACGTGACCCTCAGCAACACGGGAACAACGCCATTGATCATCAGCGGCATTGCCATCACGGGGAGCACAAGCTACTACTCTGAAACCAACAATTGCCCCGCTTCGACGAGTTCGCTGGCGGCGACCAAGACTTGCACCATCTCAGTCACGTTCAAACCCACGAGTACCACAACCGAAAACGCCACCCTTACCGTCACGGACAACACGTCGGCCGGCACGCAGTCCGTCACGCTCACGGGAAACTAGCCTGACGAACGGCCGCAAGCGAGAGGCGAGCATATAGGAAACGGTCAGGGGCCGAGAAAAAGGAGCGCCCGCGAACCCCGGCGCTCCTGTTGTTGTCTGGGTCTTCGCTCGTCGGCCGCCGATTATTGGCCCAGGCGATGACGGATATCGGCCACCAGCGGATCTTCTGTCGACTGCCCACGGATCGCGAGGTAGCTCTTATAGAAGTCGGCGAACCCTTCGCTCTTCATTCCTTCGCGCACGCGCCCTTCGTAGTAGTAGACAGGCGGAAAATACGCATAGGTCGGCACGTTGTCCAAAAACAGTTCGATCGCTTCGCCATGGCGCCTTGCGCATTCATCAAATTCTGAGTCAGCCTCAGTAAACGCTCCTGCTTCCAGGTAAACCCGCCCCAGTTCGAGGTGGCCGATCCAGGTGTCCATCAGGTTGTTCGCGCCTTTGATTTGTCTGATCGCTTCATTCGTATCCTTCCGTTTTAGGGCGATCATGCCTGTAACAATCTTGCCGTAAGCCTGGGACTCGCTTGTCAGCGCTGACGAGAGGCTGGTCGCAAGCTTTTGCGCTTTCGCCAATTCACCGGCATCGACGTAGGTGATTGCCGCCAGGAACTCAATCTGTGTGGTCTGACTGTTCGCCAATGCCTTGTCGGTATCAGAGACCGCGGCCGCATGCTTGCCCTGGATCTCTTCGATACTCCCCAAAGCCACATATTTCCGCGCGGCGTCATCGCGGTTCTTGGCCGCAACATCGGCAGCGGCTCCGCTTCTAAGGAGGCTCGCTGCCTCCTCATACTTCCCTTGATACGCCTCAAGATCGGCCAGCCCAACCGTCGCTGTAGAAATGCCCGAGGCGCCAAATTTTTCCAGTTGATGGTACGAGTCGGCCGCCTTGTCGAGTTCCCCTTCTCCCAGTTGCGCTTCGGCCAGCACCAGGAATCCCTGGGTGGCTGAGGGATTGATGGCCAGCCCGGCGAGCGCCTCTTTTTCACCCGCGGCAAAATCTCCGGCAAAAGAACTGATAAATGCCAGGTTCAGCCGCTGCGCAACCCCCTTGGGAACAATCGCAACCGCCTGTCGCGCTGCTTCCAGCGCCTTCGGCGCGTCGCGCAACTGCGCATAACAGCTACCGAGGTTCCACTGACCGACGCGATCCGCGGGGAAGTGAGTAACCAGCTGAGTGTATTCCTGGACGCAGTTTTGCCAGTCACCGGTGATGAAATAGTACATTCCGCGGTTGCGATAGCGTTCGCGCTCGGTCATGCTGTCTTCATGCTGCATCGCAATCTTCATGTACTTTACGGCGTCTTCGGGTCTGCCCAGGTTCTGGGCCATGGCCGCCATGCCGGTGTAGGGCCGCGCAAACTTCGGATCCAGTTCCGAAGCCTTTCCGAACGAATCAAATGCCTCCTGAAATTGACCTGCGAACTGTTCGTCAACAGCGATCCCTTCCTGGTGAACGGCTTCAAGGGACGCGGCTTGGAAACCTCCGCTGACCTCCTCGAACTGCTTTGAAGGGGTCGTGGGGTCGCCCAGAGCTTTGCGAATCGGCGCCACCAGTTTCGGAAGGCTGTTCAAAATATCCTCTTTTTTGGCGACAGTGACCTCGGCTCTTTCCAGCACCTTGCCGGTCTCTGTGTCCAGCGCGATCGCCGAAATATCATATTCGTCGCCGCGCAGACTAATCTCGCCCGTAATCACCGCATTGATGTCCTGGCTCAGGGCGATCCGTCTCGCTGTCTGCTCGTCGAGCTTGTTCGAGGGATTCGGAAGTTTCATGGCCAGCTTGCGCGCGTCACCGCGGCTGAAGACGTTGATAAAGCTCGCGCCTTCCAGGGCCACTCCGACCATCGGTTCCAGGGTGTCGTCCAAAACCGGGTCGCCAGTATGGTTCTCAAAATCACCAACGAGCACCGAAACTGGGGCGTGCGGCACGGCTTGCGCATGCTGCTGGGTCCTGATCACATACCACGAAGCTCCAGCAGTCAAGAGCAAAATCACGGCGCTCGCTATTCCAATCCGCGGCCAGGGTAATTCGCGCAGTCGGTTCATGCGCAGCTGCGCGGACGAAGCGGAGATACGCGATTTGCCCCCCGATTTGCCGCCCGAGGCTTGCCACGCGCGAAGATCCTTCACCAGCTCATCCGCGCTCTGGTAGCGATTCGCAGGCTCTCTCTCAAGGCACTTGCTGACAATGTTGCTCAGTGAGCCCGGAATCTTCTTGTCAACCTCGATCAGGGGTATTGCGCGCTCTTTGGTGCGCATGACCAGGCTCGCAATGGCGCTTTCTGAGTGAAACGGCGTGACGCCGATAAGCAACTCATACAGAATCAGGCCAACGGTGAACATATCGGAGCTTGCTTTCAGATCAAGGCCCTGCGCCTGCTCCGGTGACATATATTCAATCGTGCCCAGCATCGCGCCGGTTCGCGTCATTCCCTCGCTGCCAACCGTGCGCGCCAGCCCAAAGTCCATCACCACTACGCGGCCGCCCTTGTCGAGCATGATGTTGCCCGGCTTCAGGTCGCGGTGGATGATGCCTTCACGATGCGCGGCAGCGAGCCCGTTGGCCACCTGCGCCATGATGTCGACCGCTTCAGCGACCTCCAGCTTGCCGCGTTTCTTCATCAATTCATGGAGGTTCTCGCCCTCCAGGTACTCCATCGTGATGAACTTCGTCTTCCCGGTTTCGCCTATATCGAAAATGCGGATTACGTTGCGGTCCGTTACCTGGCGCGCGAGGATCAGCTCCTGCTTAAAACGCTGCAGGATCTCAGGGTTATTGGCCAGTTCCGGCTTGATCACTTTGAGCGCAACTTCTCGCCCCAGTTCGATGTCTCGAGCCTTGTATACGGCGCCCATGCCGCCTTCGCCGAGCAACTTCAGAAGCTCATAACGCTCGATAAGCAGATCGCCTATCTGGAATTGGCCTGCGTTTGCTCGCGCATCAAGGGTCCGGCGCGCCGAAGGTGGCAGAGGCCGCCGCCGGGACGGAACTCCAGGTGCAATCGTGGCGTCTGAATCTGCCGCCTCCGCATGGAGATCAATAAGCGTCGCGTCGGGGTCCGCCAGCGTTTCGTCGGGATCAAATCGTGGTCCAGCATCCGCGATCGTTGCATCCGGATCGTAGATCGTCGCATCGGGGTCGAATTGCGGTCCGGCGTCCACAATCGTCGCATCCGACTCATATTGAGTAGGCTGTTCTGGAGGATTCGAAATGCCGCCCGAAGAACTCTCGCCGGCAAAAGGGGTTCCGACGCCCGGAGAGCCGGGCGCTTTAGGCACAGATTTCTTATCAGACTGCCCGAAATCAGCCATTTTTACTTTTCAGAGCCCGAAGCTTGAGGAAGCGTAACCCCGACGGACCAGCTCCAGAATGTCCACGTGAGCGAAATTATATACCTCGCGCATCGGCGCTGCACACGATCCGTGCGGTCAGAGTATCCACATACTAAAGGAACTTCTTGGGATCGTCGGCCCCATCCGAGAAGGATGAATAGTCATCCGGATGATCAACTTTGCGGAGCCATTTGTTTACGTTGATCTCTTCAGTGCAAGCCCTCGACGAGAAGAAATAGTCGGGATGCTCCTTT
>JBEKEP010000020.1:0-35044 GCA_050013775.1 Occallatibacter sp.
AATGAGGTTGCATCGATGTCGGCAAAGTACGTCTTTGTGACGGGCGGAGTTGTGTCCAGTCTCGGCAAGGGTCTCGCGGCTGCTTCTATCGGCTGCCTGCTTGAAAGCCGCGGCCTGCGCGTGAATTTGATGAAGTTCGACCCCTACCTCAACGTCGATCCCGGAACCATGTCGCCCTTTCAGCATGGCGAAGTGTTTGTGACCGACGACGGCGCGGAAACCGACCTCGACCTGGGACACTACGAGCGCTTCACGCACGCGCCGCTTTCGCGCGACAACAACTACACCACCGGCCGCATCTACGAGCAGATCATCCTCAAGGAGCGCCGCGGCGACTACCTGGGCAAAACTGTCCAAGTAATTCCCCACGTGACCAACGAAATCAAGAACGCTATGCGCAAAGTGGCCGCGAATGGCGCCGACGTCACGATCGTGGAGATCGGCGGCACGGTGGGCGACATCGAGTCGCTGCCATTTCTTGAGGCCATCCGCCAAATGCGCCAGGAACTGGGACGGGAAAGCACTGTCTTCGTGCACGTGACGCTGGTTCCCTGGATCGCCGCCGCCCAGGAACTTAAGACCAAGCCTACGCAGCACTCCGTGAAAGAGTTGCTCTCGATCGGCATCCAGGCCGACGTGCTGTTGTGCCGCTCGGAGCGACCACTGAGCCGCGAGATCAAGCAGAAGATTGCCGCCTTCTGCAACGTGGAAGAAAAGGCCGTGATCGGCGCGAAAACCGTGCCCTACATTTATGAGGTGCCGCTGAATTTTGCGCAGGAAGGCGTTGACGAGCTCATCCTCAAATATCTGCACAAGGACGCGCCCGAGGCCGACCTGAGCAAGTGGCGCGATCTCGTGGACCGCTGCTACCACCCCAAAGATGAAGTCTCGATCGCCATTGTGGGCAAGTATGTGGAGTACGAGGACAGCTACAAGTCACTCAAAGAGGCGCTGACCCATGGCGCGGTGGCGCAGAATCTCAAGCTCAAGGTCACGTGGCTCGAAGCGGGGGGCCTAGAATCGACCGGCCCCGAAGATCGCAGCTACGAGGCACAACTCGAAGGGTTCGACGGCATTCTGGTTCCCGGCGGATTCGGAAAACGCGGCATTGAAGGCATGCTGAACGCCATCCGTTATGCGCGCGAGAAAAGCGTGCCCTATTTTGGAATTTGTTTGGGCATGCAAACCGCGTGCATCGAGTTCGCGCGCAACGTCTGCGGCCTGAAGGACGCGAATTCGAGCGAGTTCGATCCCGCCACCGAGCATCGCGTTATTTACAAGCTGCGCGAACTGCTGGGCGTGGAAGAGATGGGCGGAACGATGAGATTGGGCGCATGGGCGTGCGTGCTGCAGGAAGAGTCGCTGGCCAGCCGCGCCTACGGCGGCCAAAAAGAGATCAGCGAGCGCCATCGGCATCGCTACGAATTCAACCGCGAGTACGAGGCGCTGCTCACCGGCGCGGGCCTGCGCATCTCGGGCTCCACTCCCGACCAGACCTACGTGGAGATTGTGGAGATTCCCGGCCATCCGTACTTTCTCGGCTGCCAGTTCCACCCCGAATTCAAGTCGAAGCCGCTGGAGCCACACCCGTTGTTCCATGCGTTTATTGAAGCGAGCTACAAGAACCGGGTAAAGCGCGTCGGTACTCGCGCGAGCACGACGCCAACCCTCACCAACGCACTGTCATCCTGAGGGAGTTCGCCAGAGGCGGACGAGTCGAAGGATCTGCGGTTACTTTTCAGTCGTTGCCACCACTACCAAGCAGCGCTTTTGCTTTCACCTTTGCTGCCGGCGCTAGGCCGAACCTGATCGGCTGAATTCCCGCGGTCTCTGCGAGCGCCGCAAAAAGGCTATTTAGACTCACCTATGCATTGACATCAAGGGAAACCGATGATCTCGTCAGTCGTCTCGTCGTCGATCTCCTGGGAGCCGAGCCGAGTCGACCGAATCACAGGTAGCTCAAACTGATTCTGCGGTTCCCGGCTGGACTGGTCTGCGATCTCCAGTTCTTTCGTGCCGGAAGATTGCTCACGCTCTTCAATCCGAATAGAGCCAGGGGCGTAAGACTTCAAGATGGGTTCCGTGATCCGCCGCGCCGGCTCGGCATCAGTCTGTTCGATCTCTGCCTGGATCGCACGCAGGACGATCTGGCGCAACGTATCTCCCTCGATAGCCGCCTTCACTTTCAACTTCCGGTAGGTCTCGTCCGGAATGTCGATCGTTGTACGCATATTTACATATTAGCATATTTATGTATGTATGCATACGGACAGTTATTCTCTTATTTGCACCAATGCAGGCCCGCACTCGATCATTCCTCTCCGCACACGCCAAGCATTTACCGAAGATTCTTCTCCGCACATCCTTCCTTTGAAGCGAACCTTCTCGCAATTTCGTCTACTAAGAGTGGAGAGGGTTCACCATCCCGGAACTGGCCAGGAAAACTATGATCGGCCCCGCCGGAAACGCTGAGTGCTCACTTCAGCTACGACTTTTGGATCAGTCCGGTACATGTGTAGCAAAATCCCACTCCGTGTTATTGACAATGATTTCGTGACAGGCCTATTGTGACTAAGTTTTTGGGGTAATAAAAGATAGAAAGGACTTGGAAACATGGTTGCCTACTTTCAGCTTCAGCCCGCAGAAGCGGAGCTGCAGCAGTTGGCAGAGCAGTACTGGCAGACGACCGGCGAAAAGGAGCACGAGCTTGAAAAAGCAGCTTTCGAAGCCGGCGAAGCGATCCGCAATGGCGATTACTCGTTAGCGAACCTGGAAGCGATCGTGCGCTGGAAGTCTGAGCGCGCGGTGCAATACCTGATCGGGAACAGCAACGAAAAGATCCGGCGCGTGCTGGCCACAGCCGCCACGCCCGAAGCCACGACGGAAACGGCCGTGAAGGCCCTGATCGAGCTGCACGGCGTTGATCTTCCCGTGGCGTCAGCGATTCTGGCGGCAATTTACCCAGAACGCTACACGGTGTTGGATTACCGTGCGCTCGAAGCGCTTGGTCATGCTCGCCACGATGTGCACTTTTACGAGGAATATCTGGCGTTTTGCAAGCGCCTGGCCGAAAGCAACATCGTGAGCCCGCAGAGCGATCTGCCGGCCCCCACGCCGTTGCGCACTATTGATCGCGCACTGTTTGAGTGGACGCGCAGCCACACGGAATGACTGCCGGCCCAGGTTGATTAGACTTGCCTGCCGCGTGCTCGCCCTCTCGAGGTCGTCGTTGAGGGGAGCGCGCTGCCGACAGTGCCCGGCTCTGATCACGGTTCACGACTCACGGTCCAAGCCTTACGGCGAACCGCTCGCTGTAAAATCACCTTGGTGAGCGCTTCGTTCGAAATCGGCCCGGTTGTAGTCGGCGCGGGCCGGCTCTTCCTCGTCGCAGGTCCCTGCGTCATCGAGTCCGAGTCGCATGCGCGCAGCATCGCTGAAGCGGTCCAGCGCATCGCGGCCGATCTCGGGATTCCCTATATTTTCAAAGCCAGCTACGACAAGGCCAATCGCACCAGCGTGAAGAGCTATCGCGGCCCCGGACTGATTGAGGGTACGCGCATTTTGGGCCGCATTGCGAAGGACACGGGCCTGCCGGTGCTGACAGACGTGCACGAGCCCAGCCACTGCGAAGTTGCCGCCGAAGCCGTGGACGTGCTGCAGATTCCCGCGTTTCTTTGCAGGCAGACTGACCTGCTGGTAGCCGCCGGCCGTACCGGACGCGCGGTCAACATCAAGAAAGGCCAGTTTGTGGCGCCGTGGGACATGAGCCATGGCCTCGAAAAAGTCCGCTCTACGGGCAACGAGCGCGTCTTTCTCACCGAGCGCGGTTCGAGCTTCGGCTACAACAATCTGGTGGTGGATTTTCGCTCGCTGGCCATCATGCGCAATCTCGCGCCGGTGGTGTTTGATGGCACCCACTCCGTGCAGCAGCCCTCGGCGGCCAACGGCGTGAGTGGCGGCCAGCCGGAGTTCATTCCGCTGCTGGCGCGCGCGGCGGTTGCCGCCGGCGTGGACGGCCTCTTTCTAGAAGTCCACGACGATCCGGCGAACGCCAAGTCGGATGGCGCCAACGCCCTCGATCTAAAGCTGCTGAAGCCGCTGCTGGAAACGCTACTGGCGATTCACAAGGCGGCTGGCGCTTAGGTGTGGCCGCCAACAACTATTTCTTCGCGGGCTCCGCAATTACAATCGTCTCCGCAATCCGATCGTGCAGGCAACGGTGATTCGGATAGAGGAAGTACTGCAGAAATCCAAAGCCCGCTTCGAGGGCGCTCGCCCCGTAGCCCAGCGCCCGCTCCACCGATTGCCATAACGTGATGCGCTCGTGCATGAGCGAGGCGACGCGGATGCGCAGCAGCCATTTGCCGAGCGTTTGCCCGTTCGTCTGCCAAACCCAAATGCCAAAGTAGAGTACCAACCACAGCGCCCAGGCTACTTCCGTCAGTAGGTCAAAACGAAACTCAGCGTGCACATGAGCCGAGCGATACAGCTCTTCGCGCATCCCCAGCACATCGAAGAGCAGAAAATGCAACCCGTCCATTGCCGGCGTGTACGTACCAAAAACCAGCACCATGTCGATCAGGTAGGCAGCCAGCCTCCGTCCGAAGGAGGCCAGCGGGACGCCGGCCAGCGATTCAGAGCGCGCAGTCTCATGCGGGTTGAAGACTCCGGGCTTTCTTATGAATTGCATAGTCACACTATATCTTTGCCGCGGCTACCGTTCCCCGCACCCAACCTGCGCCGTGACCGTCTTTCCGTCGAGACGAAAGCATGTTATCCCGTCGGTGTCGGTCTGGTAGGTGCGGATATGCGCATCCTGCAACGCCTGCAGCACCTCCTCGCGTGGATGACCGTATCGATTGTGCAGCCCGCAGGAGATGACCGCCCACTGCGGCGCTACGCGCGCCAGAAACTCCGGCCGCGTGGAAGTGATGCTGCCGTGATGGCCGACTTTGAGCAGCGTGCTGGCGAGTCCGGGCTCGGCAAGCATGGCTTGTTCGATCGACGCTTCCGCGTCGCCCTCCAACATGACAGAGGTTGCGCCGTACGCCATATGCATCACCAGTGAATCATTGTTGGTGGGTACCGCTTCTGGTTGATAATCGCGAAACGGTGCCAGCACATTGATTTGCGTGCTGCCGAAGGCGAAGGCGTCGCCGGCGCGAAAGCTGCGTACGCGCACGTGCAGCGTAGCCGCCTCGGCGAGCAGTGCGTTATAAGCGGCAACGTGGGGATTGTTGCCCACCCAGAGTTCGTCGGGATGGAAATTCCTTAGCACTGCCGGCAATCCGCCAATGTGGTCGGAGTGCGCGTGAGTGAGGGCCACCGCGTCGAGATGCCGGATGCCGCGCGCCCACAGAGCCTGCGAGACCACTTCTTCGCCGATGTCGAAATCCTGCGGTTCCGGGGTCCCCGCGGACAGGTCTTCGTCCGTGGGGTGGGGAGCCTGTCGCGGGCCGCCGCCAAATCCGCCGCCGTCGATCAGCAGCGTCTTTCCATCGGGCGTGATGACGAGCAGTGAGTCACCCTGGCCCACGTCGATGACCTCCAAGAGCATTGCGCCATGGGGCCGATCAACCGGTCGCGGCAGCACGGCGGCAAGCGCCGCGAGCACCAGCGCAATCCAGGCGCCATCCCGCAATCGCCGATCCGCCGATTTCAAACTCCCGCGCGCCAGAACAATCGCCGCTCCGAGCATGGCGCAGAATGCTGCCGATTGCCAAAGCAGTGGACCGGGAATGCGAAAATCACCGAAAGTCAGCGAGCCGAAGACTCGAACTACAGTAATTCCGACGTGCATCACGAGCGCTACGACCATCGCCGGAAACACAGCAACCGAGGGCCACACCACGAGCGCCAACAGGGCAATGAGCGCCGCCGGCATCAACACGGCTAGCAGCGGCAGAATGAGCAGATTCACGGGCAAAGCAAAGATGGTGATGCGATGGAAATAGAGAGCCATGGGCAGCGTCATGGCAAGCTCGACGATACAGGAAATGACAAACAGCTCCACCAAGCGAATGGCGAGCCGTAGACACCAGGGGAAGACCCGCCATGCGATGGTACTGCTGGCTGCCCGTTGCAGGCGCTCGGCGACCATCCGCATCAGCACGCGGAACTGCGCCAGCGGCGGCGTGAGTTTGATGTCGACAGCGACCAATTTGAGATCGCGCGTGGCTGCCGAGTAGGGATGAATTGTGCCCTGCAACAGCGGCGCGGCCACGCCGGCAATCGCGACGACCGCCAGCAGCGTCATCTGGAGGCTGGAGTCGAAGAGGCTGCGCGGGCTCACCACCAGCAGACATAGTGCGGCAAATCCGATGGTGTTCAACGGGCTGCGCTCGCGATAAAGTAGCCGCCCCAGCAGATAGAGCGTCACCATCCAGAGCGAGCGCTGCACCGGCGTGGCAAAACCGGTGAAGAGTGCATAAGCAAACGAGGCGACAATGGTGAGGAGGGTGGCGGGGACGCGCGGCAATCGCAGTCGCTTGAATATCCAAAAAAGACAGGCGGCCACAATGGCAAGATGAAGGCCTGAAACTACCAGCATGTGGAAGGAGCCGGTGCGCTCAAAACCCACGCGCAGCACGTGGGTCAGGTACGTGCGGTCACCGGCCACCATTGCGGACAGCATCACGGCATCATCTTCAGAGAGGCGCAAGGGTGCGGGGAAGTCCCGCATCGCAGCAGGCAACGCCAGCAGCCGCTCGGTGGACGTGTGCTGCCATCCGCTCACACGGCACGACACGAAAGCGCCGGGCGAACGCCCCAGCCGGGCGATACGGTCAACAGTCACCGTCGCCGTCGAGGTAATTCCCTCGTCCAGCAGGAAATCAGCGCGGCTCCAGACTCCGGGATCGTGATAAGTCTCCGGAGGCAACAAACGCACCACGGCGCGCACGCGGTCTCCACACTCGAACGCTTGCTCGCCTTGACCGGCGGGCCAGCGAACCGTCAGCCGCACACCGCCGTCCACCAACGCTTGCGTGTCGCTCTCGTCGTTGACCACCTCGACGCTCGCCACGCGAATATCGACGCGCTCGGAGGGTGAGGTGGCCGAGGGTTCACCCACATTCTGCTCTAGTTCCGTGCGGACGGGACCTGTGTTGATTACGGTTCCTTCGACGGTCCGTAACAGCCCGTCGGAAAGCGCGGTCAGCGCCGGCGCGGCGGCAGGGTGGGGTTCCATCTCTCCGCACCAGGCGCCCAGCAGCAGCCATACCGCGGCCAGCGGCAGCCAGACCATGTGTTGCCCGCGCAGGGCTGCCACCATACACACGGCAGCGGTGAGCGCCAACGCGACGAGCACAATACTGGGTTGAAACCATAGGCGGCCTGCCAGCGCGATTCCCGCCGCAAACAGCCACGCCGCATGAAAAAGCGGAACGGTCGTCAGACCGGCCGCGGGCTGCGCGGGGGTGGGGGGGGCGATGGACATATGGCCCGAGTGAGTGAAGTGAATTTGGCATCAAGCCTATCAGGAACCGGGAACCTGTGCAGTGATTCAGGCGCGCGGAAGGTTAGCGGCGCAGCCGCACCACGGTTTCAAGATGGAAGGTTTGCGGGAAGAGGTCGGCGAGCGTGATGTGTTCGATGGCATAACCGGTACCGAGCAGCGCGCGTAGATCCCGCGCCAGAGTTGCGGGATCGCATGAGACATAGACGACTTCGGGCGCAGCAATCTCTGCGAGCATCGCCGTGGTTTCCGCGCCCAGACCGGTGCGGGGCGGGTCGACAACAATCAAATCGGGCAGCTCGCCCGAGCGAGCTCTCCGCAGGAACTCGAGGGTGTCTGCTTTCACCGCGGATGCGCTGGTCTCGTGCAGGTTGTGTGTCAAAGCCGCAATCGATGCCGGTGCGGACTCGACAGCAATCACACGCGCAAATCGATCCGCGAGTTGCCGCGCAAATAACCCCACGCCGGCAAAAAGATCCCATGCCAACGCGCCGGACGCATGCGTCGTTACATTCCCGACCAGGGCATCGACAAGCCAGCGATTCACCTGGAAAAACGCGCCCTGATCCACGCGATAATCGACGCCAGCGGCGCGATAGACGAGGGAATTCGCGCCCCATTGCGTCACGCTATGCGGCGGCTGGCCCTTCGCGCCTTCGACCAAAAACTCCACGCCCTTCAGCTCGGGGATTTCGCCGGCGAGAGCTTGCGCAAAATCATCGAACCCGCGCTTTCCGCTGCCTGCGACCGTAAGATTCACAAGCAGCGCCGTTTCCGCGGCATCGCAAAAAAGAGCGATCTCGCTCACCCCCGCTCTGGTATGCAATTCCTCCAAAAGTCTGCCGGCCGCAAGCCCGGCGCGCACCAGCAGCGGCGCCGCGATGGGGCACTCGCTGATGGGAATGACCGCATGCGAACGCCGCCCACGATAGCCAACATTTCCATCGGCGTCAAACGCCAGGCGAATGCGATTGCGATACGCCCAGGGCTCTGCGGCCAGCACCGCGATCTCTTCCGGCGCGCCGACGCCGCCGCGCGCCAACGTCTCGCGCAGAATCTCCTGTTTAAAAGCGAGCTGCGCAGCATAATTTGCTTGCTGATACTGGCAGCCCCCACATGCGCCAAAGTGCGGGCATGCGGGCACGACCCGCTGCTCCGATGCCGTGACGATCTCTTCCACTTCGGCGATCGAGTAACCGCGCTTGCCGTCCACGATGCGCACCCGCGCCTGCTCGTCCGGCAGAGCCAGCGGCACAAACACCGCTTTGCCTTCGTCGTGCGCCAGGAACGCGCCACCGTAGATCGGCTTCTCGATGCGCACCAAATGCGAGACGGGCGGCAAAGGCCGCGCACTCGTTGCCCCATCCCTTCCGCGTTCTTTGCGGAAAGAGCGGGAGCCCTGGGAATTTCCGTTTACGCCTCGACGCTTTTTCATTGCTGACTCATATAAAACAGGCTCAATCGCGGCAAATTGTAAGAAGCGAGCAGTTGCTTCTGCACGAATTGGCGTTCCACCTGGCGCATTTGCACGGCGCCCATGCGGCTGCGGTAGGGAGCGAGTTCGCGGGCCGCGTGCTCCTTGAGGCCCACCAGAAGGTCCTCAGGAGCGGCCGCAGTGAGGGCGGCAAACAGTTTCTCTTCGAGCACGGTCAGCGAGCGCTCCAGCACTTCCAGGTCGACGGCAGCGCTTTTTCCCCCGCCCGCTGCGGTGACTTCAGCCGCCATCTCGCGCAGCCGCGCGGCTGTCGCGTGGCAGGCTTCGGGAGCGACTTCGGCAGCATCCAGAGCCTGCGCAGCTGCCGTCAGATGGCTCGCGACACGCTCATGCTCGAAGCCGGATTCCGCGGCCGTAGCCGCCGGTATAGCCGAACCGGTTGCCGCTTCGCTCATTTCCACCGCAGCCTGCATCACGGCCTGTGCGCACCATGCCAGGCCATTGATGCGCTGCATCCGGGCCCGCTTTTGCCGTGCCGCATACTTGTCAAAGGCCGCATCGATGCCGCGCAAGGCCGCCTCCAGGGGAATGCCGGCCTCGCGCCAGGTCTCGATCAGAGCCCAATCCAGCGTGGAAAGCAGCAAAAGCGCCCCGCGTCTCTGCTGGAAGCGTTCCTCAATCTCGGTAAAATAATTGAAGTAGTTGCGCACTACCTCAATCTTAAATTCAGCGCACGGAGAACAACGATGGCAACGGTTGGATTTGTCGGGCTCGGCATCATGGGCCGTCCCATGCTCAGGAACCTCTTGAAAGCCGGCCACACGGTGGTTGCGTACGGCAGGACCCCGGCAAAGCTCGACGCTGCCGTGGCCGACGGCGCCCAGCGCGGGGCATCGAATGCCGATGTCGGCGCCCGCGCCCCCATTGTCGTCACCATGCTGCCCGACGGGCCAGAAGTCGAAGAGGTGGTGCTCGGCCCCAACGGCATCCTCTCCGGCTCGAAATCCGGTTCGCTCATTATCGACATGAGCTCGATCAGCCCATTGGTCTCGCAGAAGATTGCCGCGGCCTGCGCGGAGAAGGGCGTGGATTTTGTCGATGCACCGGTGAGCGGCGGCGAGCCCAAGGCCGTCGAAGGCACGCTCGCCATCATGGTGGGCGCGAGCGACGCGGCCTTCCAGAAGGCGGAGCCGATTTTGAAATGCATGGGCTCGAGCGTCACGCTTACCGGCCCGGTGGGCGCAGGCAACACCACCAAGCTGGCCAATCAGATTATGGTAGCGTGCAACATTGCCGCCATGGGCGAGGCGCTCACGCTAGCCACGCGGTGTGGGCTCAATCCTGAGGTGGTCGTGAACGCTGTCAAAGGCGGGCTGGCGGGCGGCGCCGTGCTCAACGCCAAGGGCCCCATGCTCATCGCCCGCAACTTCAAGCCGGGCTTCCGGATCAGTCTCCATCAGAAAGACCTGCGCAACGCGCTCGAGACGGCCGAGGCAAACAGCGTTTGCCTGCCTTTAACCGCGCAAGTTCAGCAGATGATTTCCTCGCTGATCGCCGACGGCAAGGGCGACTTTGATCACTCCGCCATCGCGACGTTCGTCGAAGAGGCATCGCACGTCGAGGTGAAAGTGCCTTAGCTGAGGAAATCGGAAATCGCCGCGACTACGGTCTGCTGCTCGTCCTCACGCAATTCAGGGAAGATGGGCAGCGCCAGCACTTCGCGCGCAGCGCGCTCAGCCTCGGGAAAATCGCCTTCCTTGTAGGCGAGGGATTTTAGCGCTTCCTGTTGGTGGAGCGGCACAGGATAGTAAATCTCCGATCCGATGCCGCGTGCGCTGAGAAACTCGCGCAACGCATCGCGGCGCGGAGCGCGAATCACGTATTGGTGCCAGACGTGCCGCGCGCCCGGCAGCTCACCCGGCAAAACGACGCCGTGAACGGGGTAGGTCCCAGCCTCTGCCAATCCCGCCTTCGCAAACAGGGCGTGGTAGCGAGCGGCCAGTGTGCGGCGCGCCTCGGTCCATTCGCCAATGTATTTGAGCTTCACCGCCAGCACCGCGCCCTGGAATCCATCCATGCGCATGTTCCAGCCCAGCTCGTCATGGTAGTAGCGCCGGCGCATGCCATGCTGGCGCAGCATCTTCGCCCGTTCGGCAACCTCATCTGAATTCGTGGTGACCATGCCGGCGTCGCCTGCCGCGCTCAAGTTCTTGGTCGGATAGAAGCTGAATGCAGCGGCATCGCCCAAACCTCCCGCCTTCACGCCATTCCACTCGGCACCCCAGGCCTGCGCTGCATCCTCAATGATGGTCAAACCCCGCTCTCGTCCAAGGCCAAAATCAAAGGAAACCTGTCCGTACAGATGCACCGGAAGAATGGCGCGCACTGCCGCGCCCCGCGGGCTATCGAGGACGGCATTCACTGCCTCGGGCGACAAGTTGAAGCTGACGGGGTCGATATCCGCAAGCACCGGCGTTGCGCCGGCGCGGAGGATCGAGCTTACGGAAGCAAAAAAGCTGAACGGGGTGGTGATGACGGCTTGGCCAAGCCCCACGGCCGCGGCGGCCAGAGCCAGCCACAAAGCGTCCGTGCCCGACGAGCATCCCAGAGCATGGGACACGCCCAATTGCCTCGCAGCGGCTTTTTCGAATGCGGCCACCTCGCCGCCAAGGATGAATTGCTGGGTTTCCAGTACCCGGCTGAGCGCATCCAGTAGTTCCTTATGGATGGGAGCATATTGGCGCTTCAGGTCCAGCATAGGGACGGGCATGGGCGCGGGCGCTGGTGTTGCAGGGCCCGTCTGGCCCGAAGCGCGAGACGAAATCGCGGTGTCTGGCACACCTAGATGCTATCAGCCATGGAAGTTGGCCGTCCCGCAACCTGCCTTTGGCCGGTGCCTTCTGTAACCGTATACAGGGGAAAGCGGCGTCCTGAAGTGTCGAAATGGCCGCAAAACCTCTATAATCATGTCATATTGCGGGTTTATCCGACTCCGGGGGTTCCGGAGCCGTCCCGTGCATCTGACGTATGTAGCAAGGAAAGTTGCACCAACAACCTTCATCAAGAAAGCAGGAGATCGGCACATGGAGAACAAGCCGGCACAAAATATTCAGGACACCTTTCTGAACACGGTTCGAAAGGACAAATCCCCCATCACGATCTATCTGGTCAGTGGCGTTAAGCTGACAGGGAAAATTCGGTCCTTCGACAAGTATTCCGTGCTCCTGGAAAACAACAGCCAGGAACAATTGATTTTCAAACACGCGATTTCAACTGTGGTCAGCAATCGGAGTGTGATTCATAGCGAACACCGTCCGGCTGCTGTGTCGTCGGGTATCGGTCCGGCTCCCGTAGCGGTACCGTCGGCAACGCCGGTGACTGCGGAGCAGAGATAGCGCCGGAGCGTCCTCGATTGGCGTACAGGGTCGGCAGCACCGCAACCCACGAAAGCAACCGTGGCTGAGCGCGCCGTCCTCGTCGGAGTGGACCTTGGGGTTCGCTCGCGTGACAACCGCGCAAGCGTGAATGCGGCGCGTGCACAGAGTGTGTGTCTGGACTCTGCGACAAGTGAGCCCTCCCCTCAATCTTCGACTAATCGAACCCCCACACACCCGCGGCGTTCGGTGGATGCTGCGCGTGAGGCGCAAGGTCTCAATGCCGAAGCATCGCTTGCCGAGTTTCGCGAGCTGCTACTGAGTGCCGGCGGGCAGGTAGTCGCGGAGGTGCTGCAGCGCCGTCCGCGCCCCGATCCCGCAACCCTTATCGGTTCCGGCAAGGTGGAAGAGATCGCCGCGATTGCTGCGTCCACCAACGCGGACCTGGTTCTCTTCGATCACGACCTTTCAGCCACGCAACTGCGCAACCTTGAGGCCGCATTGCCGTGCCGCGTGCTCGACCGCACGCAGCTGATCCTGGACATCTTTGCCCGCCATGCGCGCACGCGCGAAGGGCAGTTGCAGGTGGAACTCGCGCAGCTCGAATACATGCTGCCGCGCCTGACCGGTCGCGGCAAAGCCATGTCGCAGTTGGGCGGCGGCATCGGCACCCGCGGACCCGGCGAGACACAGCTCGAAACCGACCGCCGTCGCATCCAGCGTCGCATTGATCAGCTCAAACGCGATCTGGAAGGCGTGCGCCGCGTGCGCCGCCAGCAGCGCCAGCGCCGCGAAGCTGTTCCGGTGCCCACCGTCGCCCTGGTTGGCTACACTAACGCGGGCAAAAGCACGCTCTTCAATACCGTCACCGGCGCGCAGGTGCTCGAGTCGGCGCGCATGTTTGCCACGCTCGATCCCAAACTGCGCGCAATCGAGTTGCCCAGCCGCCGCCGCGTTCTCTTGTCTGACACGGTCGGCTTCATCCGCAACCTGCCGCACACGCTTGTCACCAGCTTCCGCGCCACATTGGAAGAAGTCGCCCAGGCCGAGGTGCTGATTCATGTGCGCGACGCCGCTTCGAGCTACCGCGACGAGCAAAAGGCACAGGTCGAAAAGGTGCTCGGCGAACTCGAGTGCCTGTCGAAGCCGCGCATCGAAGTGCTGAATAAAATCGATCTGCTTCCTGAAGAGGAGCGCGCGGCACTGCTTTCGCGCACGAAATCTGGTCCGAAAGGTAAAAGCACCCACGTCGCCCCTGGCATCGCTGAGGTTGCGATTTCTGCCGTTACTGGTGAAGGTGTGAATGATTTACTCGCCGCCATCGACGCCGCGCTTCACTCCGATCCCATCGTGGAAGCGGAGCTGCGCGTTCCGCAGCATGAGGGAGCGGTTCTGGCGGCCATTAAAGCTGGCATGGTTGTGCACACGCGCGAATACGAAGGCAATGTGGTCCGTCTCAGTGTCAGCGGGCCGGCTTCACTTGTGGGACGTATGAGGCGCTTCCGCGTGCGCGGGGAATAGACGACGGGCCCCCACAAAGCAAGACATTCTGCTGCTCGCACTCCTACCGATCTGTCATCCTGAGCGAGCGCAGCGAGTCGAAGGACCTGCGGTTGTTTTTAAAATGCAAGATAGGTACACCATCTATAAAATCGCTCTACGCGGTCAGGTTGTAGATCAATCCGAAGGGATCCTGCACATAGCAGCGCGGGAAATCCGGCTCATCCTTCAGAATCTTGCCCCCAGCAGCTACAAGCCGCCGCTTTGCTTCTTCCACGTTGTCGACAGTCACTTCGAGGACCGGCCCGAGCGCCGGTCCTTCCTCGATGAAGAGGTTGATGTGGTTTCCGTGGAGATCGATCCACTTGCCATGCTCGTCGGTAATCGTGAAGCCGAGTTGCTTCACGTAGAAAGCAGCAGCCGCCTTAGGGTCGGGCGCCTGAATCAGAATGTCCGTGCCAAAGGTATTCGCCATAAAACCTCCTCAAGTGCCGCGCAGAGGGGAAGTGGGTCTTCGTCTGTTGCTCAGCCGCGTTTCCGTCCGCCGCGCGGTGCGCCGGGTCGTGAAGCGCCGCGTTTCGGGCCGCCCTTGGTGTTGCCGCGGTATTTGCCCGCGCCGCCTGGTTTCCCGCTGGAGCCCGGTTTACCACGGTAGGCCGGCTTGCTGCCGAACGACGGCCTCGGTCTACTGACAAAGCTTGGGCTCTTTTGAGGTTCCGCGATTCGTTCGATCTCCAGGCGCGGCCTGGCTTCGATGTTCGGCCGCTCCCGATCAACACGCGGCTTGAAGGGTGCGCGTGGCGCGCTGCTGAAGGGCCTCTCGCCGCGATCCTGGCGTGGAGCAGGACGGAATTCCGGCCGATCGCCGCGGGGCTTGAAAGGAGCGCGTGGTGCGCTGCTGAAGGGCCTCTCGCCACGATCCTGTTGTGGTGCGGGGCGGAACTCCGGCCTATCGCCGCGCGGCCTAAACGGTGCGCGGGGTGCACTGCCGAAGCGATTCTCACCGCGATCTTGCCGTGGGGCGGAACGAAACTCCGGCCGATCGGTGCGGGGCTTGAACGGTGCGCGTGGTGCGCTGCCGAAAGGCCTATCGCCGCGATCCTGCCGTGGGGCAGAACGAAACTCCGGCCGATCACCGCGAGGTTTGAATGGTGCGCGCGGTGCGCTGCCGAAGGGCCTTTCACCCCGATCCTGGCGTGGTGCGGGGCGAAACTCCGGCCGGTCGCCGCGAGGCTTGAAGGGCGGACGCTGTCCGCCACTGAAGGGCCTTTCGGCGCGTTCCGGGCGCGCATTGGGTCTCCGATCAAAACCCGGACCGGAGCGCCGGTCGAACTTCTTGTCTCTTGGACGATCGCGTTTCTCTGCCGACAGGCCGGCTTCCCTGGGCAGCAACTTCTCAATCTTGGCGCGGCGCGGCTTCATCTTGCCCTCAGCGGTCAGCCGCAGCACATTCACTTCATCTTCGGCGAGTTCGCGCATCTTTCCCGGCTCTACATCGAGCACCAGCGGCCCGTAGCCCACACGGCGAATCTTCTCGGCAAAGTGACCGATGGCCGCGAACATCTTTCTCAATTCGCGATTGCGTCCCTCGGTGAGCACTACTTCAAACCATGGGTTGTCGCCTTCGCGGAACTCGCGGACGCGCGCCGGAGCTGTACGCACTCGCGCTGAACCCGGCTCGCCTTTTTCAATCGTCACGCCGCCGCGCAAGCGCTCGAGTTCTTCCGCGCTCGGCTTCCCGGCGACCTTCACCAGATAAGTCTTCTCCACGCCCGAGCCGGCTTTGCTCAGCAGATTGGCCAACTCGCCGTCATTCGTCATCAGCAGCAGGCCTTCACTCAGGTAGTCAAGGCGTCCGACCGGATACACGCGTTCTTTCGCATTGGCAAAGAACTCCATCACGGTGGGCCGGTGTTCGGGATCGCTCACCGTCGTGACGTAGCCGCGGGGCTTGTTGAGCATGAAGTAGCGATGCCGCTCCGCGCCCTGCAGCAACTTGCCGTCGACGCGAATGTGATCGCGCCCGAGATCGGCCTTGCTGCCAAGTTCCGTCACTACCTTGCCATTCACTACCACGCGCCCGGCGACGATCATCTCTTCGGCGTGACGTCGGCTGGCGATGCCAGCCCGCGAAAGAATCTTCTGCAGCCGCTCAGGATTCGCGGCTGGACGCGGCTTCTTAGCCGTCCCGAATCCCTCTTCTTCCGAATCGGCTTCCGTTGCGGCATCGGCGTCTTCTGCCTGCAATGACTGTGCAGCCGCCGTCATTCCCGGTCCGGCTTCCAGAGGCGCAGTTTTCGCGCGCGCATCTTCAGCTTCTGTGTGCGTCAAATCCTTAACGTCGCCCAAATACTTATGGGCCTCGCCACTGGTGACATCGCCAATGGGGTCGAGCACCGGTGCGTCAAGGCGATGCGCGGATTCCTGCTCCACTTTGGCTGGGCGCTTTTTGCCTTTTGCAGCGGGTGCCTTGGCTTCAGCGGGAACCTTCTTCGCTGGCGTTACGCGCTTCTTCGCCGGCGCAGCTGTTTTCGCCGTCGATTTTGCGGTCTTCGGACTGGCCGTCTTACTCTTGGCCGCTGGTTTCTTGCTCTCTGCATCCGCCTTCTTGGTTTTGGACGCGGACTTGGCCGCGGGTGCGGCCGACTTCGTTTTCTTTTCGATTGTCATGGAGAAACCTGTGACCTTCTGCTCACTCCGCGTCACTGGCTGACGCATTGGAAGCGGCTTGTGTGGACTGCGTCGCGGTTTCGGACTGGTGGTTCGCGCCGTTTCCGTTCGTTTCGATATTCGTTTCGGTGCTTATATCCGGATTGAACTCGGCAGCGGCTTCGGTCGCTTCACCGCCCGCAAGCTCCGGCTCTGCAATTTCCATTTCTTCCAGCTCGCTCGCGGCCATCTTCTCGAACTCTTCCATCGATGGCAACTCGGAAACATCCTTCAGCCCAAAGCGCAGCAGGAATTCGCGCGTGGTCTTGTAGAGAATCGGCCGGCCGACCACCGGTTTGCGCCCTGCTGTGGCGATCAGCTTGCGCGCCAGCAGCGATCCAAAAACGGCCGATGCATCCACGCCGCGAATCTCGTTGACCTCCGGCGCAGTCACCGGTTGCTTGTAGGCGATCACCGCCAGAGTTTCCAGCGCTGGCAACGAGAGCTTGAGCGGCGGTTTGAGCCCCTTGATGAACAATCGCACCGCGTCGTGACACTCCGGCTTGGTCGCCATACGGTAGCCGCCGGCGATCTCGCGAATCTCGACGCCGCGGCCATCGACGGTGTAGTCGGCAATCAGCTCGTCGAGCAATTTCTTGATAACGCCGCGGACCTCGCGGTCGCGCAACCGAGCCGCGCGCTTTGCCTCTGCCTCTTCCTGGGAGGCATCCGGCGCCCCGGCCCCTTCGAGAGCGGATTCCGGCGTGTCGCCACCGGGCTCCTGGCCGCCCGTATCCTCGGCAACGGTGTCCTGCCCGGCATCCGCATCGAGATCGGGAAGGTTCTCATTCTGAAACGGTAAGGACGCATCCTCGGATGCAGTTGGCTCTTCGGCTTGCGCTTGCGCAGCCGCCTCCTGCTCCGCCTTCAACTCCAGGGCGTCGTCGGCAAACAGACCCGCCAGTTGCGCCAGCGTTACCGGCTCTTCTGCGGCATAAATGACAGCTTCCAGTTTGGCTTTGAGACTCATTCTTCGTTAAGCACCATTCTGTATGTTACCGGAAGCGGCTAGACCGGTCCCAGAATTCACTTGCTCTGTTGAGACGGGAGAAAGGTGGCATTTTCATTAGGAAAATGCCACTCTGCGGCAGCGGCTCCGGGGCATGGCAATTCTGGAACCGGTGTATTCTTTCGCGCATTCGCGAAGGATGCGGCATATTGCCCACAAAAAAGGCGCCCGGCCAAAGCCGGGCGCCTTTCTGAAACCGGCTGTAGCCGGGGAAACATTATCCCATAAACTGCCTGAAAAGAAAGTACAGGCCGCCGGAAAGTAGCGCCGCGGCCGGCAGCGTGAAGACCCACGCCATGGCGATATTGCGAATGGTGGAAAACTGCAATCCACTCCTATTCGCCGCCATGGTTCCCGCCACACCCGAGTTCAGCACGTGCGTAGTCGAAACCGGCAGCCCGAAATTGTCCGCGGCCATGATCGTCGCCATGGCCACCAACTCGGCGCAGGCGCCCTGCGCATAGGTCAGATGGTCCTTGCCGATCTTCTCGCCGACCGTCACCACAATGCGCTTCCAGCCCACCATGGTGCCCATGCCCAGCGCCAGCGCCACGGCCACCTTCACCCATCCGGGAATGAACTTCGTGGCAGTGTCGATCTGCGCCTTGTAGGCGGTCAGGGTCTTTACTTCGGCGGGTGAGAAGCCGCCAATCTTGTTCTTCAGCATGAGGCGGATACCTTCGCTCACCACGTACATGTCGTTGCGCACGTTGGTCTGCTGGCTGGCCGGGACCGCCTTGTATTCCTTGTAGATCGCGATCTGGGTGGTCAGATCGTTGATCAGCTCGCGCATCGCAATCATCGTATCGGGCTGCAGTTGCTTCGTGGCGATGAAGTGCGTCACTGCGTCACGCGCGTCGGGGCCCAGCACCGCATCCTTTTCCACGTGCGCGTTAATCACCTGGTCGGCCTGCTGCGATGCCGCCACAAAAGTCTGCACGCCGCTCTGCGGCACGGCGTGGTTCAGGGCGTACGCCGTAGGCACTGTGCCGATGAGGATCAACATGATCAGGCCCATGCCCTTCTGGCCGTCGTTCGACCCGTGCGCAAAGCTCACGCCGCTGCAGGTGAAGATCAGCAGAGCACGAATCGGCCACGGCGGCGGCGCGTCGCCCTGGGGCGCGGTAAACAGCACATCGCCATCCTCGATAACGATCCTGGCAAACAACGCTATGAGGTACCACCCCGCGATGCCTGCCAGGAACATCGTGGCGATGAGCCCAACCGGAGGGTTCCAGGACGTGAAAGAGCTAATGGGCTTCCATATTGCCATCCCCGGCGCGCCAAAGAGCCCGAAAAGCATAGGAGCAACCCACAAGAACATATAGGCTCCAGGGATCCCTGTTATGGCTATGGTGGCAATGATCCAAAGTGGCTTTTTGTGGTTCGCATCGAATGCGACAGCAAAAGTCTTGCCCCATTTCGTGAGAATAAACACCTTTGCCACCAGTAGCAGCAGGCCGGCGGCAAAGAAGCCAATGATCGGCGAGATCAGCAGCACCCGGAAAACATTTCCGACCTGCGTCCAATCCACGCCCGATGTACCGGTGGCGCCGGATATGAGCTGGTTCGCTACGCCGACGCCGATGATGGACCCCACCATCGTGTGCGAGCTCGAAGCCGGAAGGCCTAACCACCATGTGCCGATGTTCCAGATGATTGCCGCAATCAGCAGGGCAAACACCATCGCATATCCCGCGCCGTAGCTGACCTTGAGGATCAGCTCCACGGGCAGCAGCGTAATGACGCTATAGGCCACCGTACCCGTTGACACCAGCACGCCGATTAGGTTGCACAGTCCCGACCAGACCACAGCAATGTTGGGATCGAGTGAGTGCGTGTAGATAACGGTCGCCACAGCGTTCGCCGTATCGTGAAAACCGTTCACGAATTCAAAGCCCAGTGCGATCGCGAGCGCCGTGCAGAGCAGGACCCAGGGCCAAATGCTCATCAGCGTCACGTTGCTCAGATCCTGCGACACGTGGAAGCCGATATAGCCCAGCCCGCCGAGAAGCGCAGCTAGAACGACTGCGCCACTTACCCAGGCGGAGGTTTTCTTCATTTTTTTGTCCAGGAGCCCCTCGTGAGGTAGGGGCATTACGGTCGTCGCCAGTTCGGGCATTGGTGAACTCCGGAAATCGATTGAAATGTGAGGGCTTATGTCCGGAGCAGGGGAATGCGGCTACCTCCGAACCCCCTCAGAGATATCGAAGCCATGTAAATGGAGAGTGAATGGCCGTTAAAAATCTGCGCACGACAACCCAACGCCGCCGGCAAGGCGCGCAATCTTCCAGTCTGCAGAAAGCTATTCCGGCAGCGTGAGCGCGCCTTTGATCGCGAAGCTTCCCGCCACAGTTGGCGCTGCGGTATTGGGCTGGCCGCCGCCCACTGTGGCCACGTAGACGCCTTCGGCCACAATCGGCTCGCCTGCTTCCGTCACCATGCTCAGGTCGCGTGGTTTCAGCTCAAACCGTACCGTCTGCGATGCGCCCGGCTCCAGGTGTACGCGTTCGAATCCCCGTAGCGCGCGCAGCGGCGCACCGGGAACGGAGGGAAACGTGAGATAAAGCTGTGCCACTTCGTCGCCCGCGCGTGAGCCGGAGTTAGTAACGGTAGCTTCCAAAACCACCGGCTTTCCCGCCTCCACTGGGCCCGCAGGAAGCGTCAACTTGCCATAGGAAAACTTCGTGTAGCTGAGGCCATAGCCAAACGGATAGAGCGGCGTCCCTGCGAAATACCGGTACGTCCGTCCCTTCATGGAGTAGTCCTCAAAGGGCGGCAACTCGCTCACATCTTTGTAGAAGGTCACAGGCAGGCGCCCGGCCGGATTGTTCCTGCCTGAGAGGGTTTGCGCCACCGCCGTTCCACCTTCCTCGCCGGGGTACCATGCGTCGAGAATGGCGTTGGCATGAGCGTTGGCCCAATTGACGCCGAGCGCGCTGCCATTGGTGAGCACCACTACCATCGGCTTGCCCGCGGCCGACAGAGCTTCCAGCAGTTTTTCTTCAGGCTCCGGCAGGTCGAGGCTGGTGCGGTCGCCACCCTTGAATCCGGGCTCGTTCACATTCATCTCCTCGCCCTCGAGCTCGCTGGTGATGCCGACCACGGCGAGCACGACATCGGCATTCTGCGCCGCCGTCACCACCGCAGGATCAACCCCACGATCCATCTTGCCCCACATCAGCCTGAGGTGCGGAGTCGCATTGGCTGTCCTCTGGTACTCCACTTCCAGCTGGTACGGCTTGCCCGCTTCCAGATGCGCTTTTCCGGTCACCGTCTCCACGCCGTGCGGATAATTCGCGATCGTCACCAGCTTTCCGTCGAGAAACACCCTGAAGAATCCATCGGTCTCGACGCCCAGGTTGTAGTCGCCCGTTTCCGCGGGCGTGAGCGTCGTCTCCCAGCGCACGGTGAGCGGATCGACGCCGGTCGCCGCGGACGGCAGCGGTTGCGCCGAAATATCGATTCCAGGCTCGACGCGAGTGGCCAGTGCGGCGGTTCCGCTCGACTTCTCATTGGAGAAGCTCACGATGTCCTGGTGCAGATACGTTGCTTTCACGCCCGGTTGTCCGTCTGTAGTGAGCAGCGCGTTGGGCACCGGCTGGGTCTGCTTGCTCAGGAACCCGGTGCCTTGCATGAACTGGATCGTGTCCCCGGAAAATTCCTGCTTCAGCCCTTCCAGAATCGACACCGTGTGAGTCGGAATCCCGTTGTAGTTGCCGAGCAGCACGCGAGTCTGTTCCGCAAGCGGGCCTACGACCAGGATCTTCGCTCCGGTTGTCTTCAGAGGCAGTGTGCCGTCGTTCTTCAACAGCACCATCGCCTCGTTGGCCAGTTTGAGCGCCAGTGCGCGATGCTCGGCGCTGTTCAGTTCGCTCGCGTCGATTTTCGAGTAAGGAACCATCTGCGGCGGATCGAACATACCGAGCTTTATGCGCGCCGTAAACAGCCGAACGAGTGCAGTATCAATGGCGCCCTCTTTCAGGTAGCCGTCCTTGACGGCGTCGAGATACGGCCGGTAGTCGTGGTCGTCGGTCACCTTGGCGCGGAAATCGATGCACTCGTTGTCCATGCCGCGCGTGAGGCTAATGGCCACCGCCTGCTCCACGCTTGGCTCAAATTTGTGGCCGTTGGCAATGTCGTGTACCGCTCCGCAATCCGAAACCACGTAGCCTTTGAAATCCCACTTGCCGCGCAATTGATCGTCGAGAAGGAATTCGTTGGCGCACGCAGGCTGCCCGTTGATGCTGTTGTAGGCACACATCACGCTATCGGCCTTCGCCTCGGTCACCGTGGCGCGAAATGCCGGCAGATACGTATCGAGCTCATCGTGCTTGCTCACCGGCACGTCGGCCGAATGGCGCGTGGGCTCCGGCCCCGAGTGCACGGCGTAATGTTTGGGCGTCGAAATCACGCGATAGTAATGCGGATCGTCGCCCTGCATCCCGGTAACAAAGGCCACGCCCATACGCGCTGTCAGAAATGGATCCTCGCCATACGTTTCCTGGCCGCGTCCCCAGCGCGGGTCGCGGAAGATGTTGATGTTCGGCGCCCAGAAATCGAGCCCGTGAAAGATGACGCTGTTGCCGTTCGCGTCTACGGATTGCGCGTGCACCACGCGCGCCTCCGTGCCGATGTCGGTGGCCATCTGGTGAATGCCCTTGGGATCGAAGGTTGCGGCCAGTGCGACGGGCTCGGGAAATTCCGTGGTTCCGTTGGTGGCCACGCCGTGCAGCGCTTCGCTCCACCAGTCGTAGCCGGGTACGCCCAGCCGGGGAATGGCGCGCGCCTGGTTCACCAGCTGGCTGGCTTTTTCTTCGAGCGTCATGCGCTTCACCAGGTCGGCTGCGCGTTGCTCCGCCGGCAGATTCGGGTCGAGATACGCAGGTTTTCCGGCCTCCTGCGCCCACAGTGCGCCCGCCGCTCCCAGCCCAAGCAAAGTTCCCGCCACCACTCGCAATCCAAACATCGTCATGATCTCCAGGATGGGGCAACCGGCACATGCCGCAGCTTGCGACAGCGCGCGGATCAAGCGTCCCTCCGCGGCCCACTCTAATTGCCGCCAAAGTTCTG
The DNA here is from genome assembly GCA_050013775.1 of Occallatibacter sp. Lineage (GTDB taxonomy): Bacteria > Acidobacteriota > Terriglobia > Terriglobales > Acidobacteriaceae > Telmatobacter. Next base: position 22,557 of record JBEKEP010000020.1, read on the forward strand.
TGTCAAGCACGGAACCCTCAAGAAAATCGCTTTAGAAGCGGGTCTCGGCCGAAGCGGGGACGGCGTCGCGCGGTTGAGCAAACCCCGCGGGCATCGCCAACTCTGCAAGCTCCGCTGCCGATTCGTGTAACCTTTCTGCCAACGCGCCCGTAAGCATGATTAGAAAGGGAAGACGGATGGCCAACGGCTCCAGCACGGTGCCCAGCACCATGTTGCAAAGGTTCCGCGATGGCGATCTCGACGCCTTCGAGGCGCTCTTCCGCGAGCATCAGCGACCGGTATACGGCTGGATTTTGCGTATGGTTCGCAACACGGCCGCCGCAGAGGACCTCACGGTGGAGACCTTCTGGCGAATTCATCGCGCGCACGATCGCTTTCAGCCGGAGTACCCATTCGGGCCCTGGGCGCGGCGCATTGCCACACGCGCGGCGCTCGATTGGCTCAGGGCGCAGCGGCCGGAAGTGGAACTGACGGCAGAAATGGCCGGCACTTTGCCCTCCGCACCCGCGGGCAATCCCGCCATCAATGCCGAGATTCGCAGCAAGACCGCGCTGGCCTTCAGCCGGTTGCCGCCCAGCCTGCGCGCTGCGGCGATTTTGGCTGTGGTGGAGGAGCAGCCGCACAAAGAAGTCGCTGCCGCGCTCGGAATTACCGTTGGTGCCGTTAAATTGCGCGTTTTTCGCGCCCTTCGATTGTTGAGAAAGGACTTGGAACGACAGGGGATCAAACCATGAATGCTCAAGAAGAGGATCGGATCAAACAATTGCTGAAGCAAACGCTGCCGCCGGTTGAATCGAACGCGGAGCCGGAACGCGATCTGTGGCCAGCAGTGCTGCGTCGCTTAGATGGAGACGTAGCGCAGCGCAAAGCGGTGCCTTGGTTCGACTGGGCTCTGCTCGGCGGTCTCGCGGTCTTCGCGGTGTCGTTCCCGGCCACGATCCCGGTCTTTCTCTACTACCTGTGAGGAACAATTCACAGCTCGCAGTTCACGGTGCGTTCACGGTCCACGAATCACGAACCACGAACACAAAAGGAGCTTGTCATGAACAACCACACTTACCTTCGCGCCTATCTTGCCGGAGTCTTTTTGCCCACGCTGGCCTTTCCGGCGCTGCTCACGGTGTTGTTCCTGGGCCAGCTCACGCAGCCGACGCCCTTTCCCGTTGAGCGCATTGTGGTCTTTCCGCTCACATTTGTGCCCGCATGCTGGGGGCTCTGGAACATGCTCTGGGTGGCTTCGCGCCATCGCACCCATCTGCCGCTCGGCCTGCACGGAGCCATCCTGTTCCTTCTGCTGCTGCCCGCGGGAGCCACTCTCGCCAAAGCCCTTGGCGTCATCACGCTCGGGCCCCACAGTGTCACCTGGTTTCACGCCATTGAAGCGCCTTACGCAGTGATTGCGTGCGGTGTCGCATTCGCGCTCGTGCTCTACTACCTGGCCTGGAAATATATCGTCGGTTTCGTGAATCGCGTTCTCGGCGTCGCCTGAGAAGGGCCGTGGGAGAACGCTTTAGTCCTCTGCTTCTTCGTGGTGTGGGGCGTGCACAATCCGCATCAGCGTGCCGCCGTCCAGCCAGTTCAGCTCGCAGCGTTCGCAGTCTTCCATCACCACGTGTCCACCGCCGTAGTAAAAGTGCGTGTCCATCGGATGATGGCACGAAGGGCACTCCAGTTTGCGGTTCAGGTCGCTGCCGTCATCAGCTACGGGAATTTCTGTTCCGGGATGTGCGGAGCGCATCTGCCCAATCAGCGCCTCGAACGCTCCCATCGGGACCAGCAGGCCGTGGCATTTTTTGCAGGAGCGGAGGGGCATACCGGCCAGGGTCGCATCCCACAGCGGAACCGCGCACACCGGACACGGCAGTTCCTGCAACTCGTCCAGATACTGCACTCCCTGGTCATCCGGCGCGACAGAACAAACGCTGTTGCAATAGTCGCAGCGCAGGCTGATCAGCCCGGCCGTCACGTGCATCGGCGCTCCGCAGGATGGGCAGTTCATTGCGGCTTCCCGCACTCAGGGCAGAACTTCGCCCGCTCCGGCATTGGCTTGCCGCACTCGATGCAGAACTTCGATCCAGCAGCAGGCGCCGCAGCCGCTGGTTCCGGCGCGACGCGCGCTTGTCCCGGCCCTGTCTGTCCGGGCATTGCTTGGCCCATCAGCGCCTGCGCCATCGCTGCGCCCGCGCCCAGTCCCACACCCATGCCAGCCGTGCCGCCCGTGTTTTGCGCAGCCTCTTCCAGCGATTCAGCCGCCTCAAATTGTGTCAGGCGACTTAGGTCTCCGGCCATGTTCACACCGATACGCTGGTCCATCACCTTTTGAAGGTCTTCGGGCAGCGAGACGCTGGCCACCACAAACTGGTTCAGCTCCAAACCGAGCGCCGCGAAGATCGGCTTCACGTCATTCGTGACCTTATCGGTGAGCGCGCCCAGGTTTGCGGCCATATCGACAAACGAAATCTCGCTACCGGCGAAAATGGCGGTGAGGCGCGCAATGATGTTGGTGCGCAACTGCCCTTCAAGGTCCGCGGCAAACACCGCCTGGCGCGTGCCGGTCACTTCAGTGAAGAATTTGCTGGGATCAGCGATGCGATAGGCGTAATTCCCGAAGGCGCGCAGGCGAAGGACGCCATACTCCTTGTCGCGGGTCGTGATCGGCTCCGTCGTACCCCACTTCTGGTCGATCTGCAGCCGCGTGGAAAAAAGTACACGTCGGACTTGAACGGCGACTCGAAGTCCTTGCTCCAGTTCATGAGGTCAGTCAAGACCGGCAGGTTCCGCGTGTTCAGCGTGTGCAGTCCCGGCGCAAAGACATCCGCGATTCGCCCCTCGTTCACAAACAGCGCCAACTGCGACTCGCGCACGGTAAGCTGACCGCCGTTTTCAATCTCCATGTCTTGCATGGGATAGCGATAAGAAAGCACATTATCGCCGTCCTCATTCCACTGGATGACCTTAATGAATTGCTTGCTGATGAAGTCGCTCAGAGCCACTTTCGCCTCCTGCCAAACTGATCTTCGTCCGCGATGGTAGCATCGCCAGGCGCGCGCAGTAACTCCCACTTTGGTTGTGCGGAATCACCTTGCCGCTACTGTACATGCGGCCTTTGCAGGAGAGGGGAAAAAGCCAGGAAAAGGAACCACCAGGGTCACGGTTCGCGGCAGGGTTTTTGCGCCGCGTTAGGCAGCTGCGATCAGCGCGGGCAGCTAGGAGCTACCTTTGAAGAAGTCTCCCAGCCCCGCCCGTTCGGCATGAGCCGCCATCTGCGCCTGTATCGTGAGCGCCAGCTCCAGCGCCGCGCGTCCCTGCCGCGCCGTGACCCGCGGCGGGCGGCGCGTTCGCACCGATTCAAGGAAGGAGAGAATTTCGAGCTTCAGCGGCTCGCCCGGCGTTACCTCCGGTTTCACAAAGCTCAAACCCGGTGCCGGGCCATCGTGTGGCTCGGCATGCGATCCAGCCAGTTCCTTCGCAATCTCCTTCAGTTTTTCTGGATCGTTCTTTGCGGCGAGAACCTTCATCATGAGCCCAGCCGGAGCCTGGCCTGAAGCAACAATTCCCTGGATCACCGAGGCATCGAGCTTTCCCGTGGCCAGGAATTGAGCGGCGGCTTGCGCGAGTTGAAGGTTGGGGCTAGCGGCTTCCTTGTCATCAATCTGGATCACGAGCACGTCGCGCCGCGCGTAGTCGATCGACACATACTGCCGCGGCTCAAAGAAGCGCAATTTGCGCACGCGCTCCGTGGACACGCGCGATGCCGTGAAGTTAGCCACGCAGCCCGACTCGAACTCCACGCGCACATTCGCAATGTCCACCTTGGGCGAGAGAATCGGCAGCCCTACCGCGCGCACTTCGCGCACCGGGGACTTGGCAAACGTGAGCACAATGTCGAGATCGTGGATCATCAGGTCGAGCACTACGTCCACATCGAGCGCTCGCGGCGTGTACACGCTCAGCCGGTGCGCTTCAAAAAACATGGGCCGCGTCAGGCTCGGCTCTACGGCCATCACCGCCGGGTTGAAGCGCTCCAGATGTCCCGGCTGCACAATCCGCCCATTTTTTTCCTGGATTTGGATGAGTGCATCGGCTTCATCAAGGGATGCCGCCAGCGGCTTCTCGATGAGTAGATCGAGCCCCGCGCCGAGCAGTTCCGACGCTACTTCGAAATGCTTGACCGTGGGCACCGCTACGCATGCAGCATTGAGCCTCAGATCTGCCTTGAGCAGCGCTTCGACAGTCGCGAACACCGGAATGCCGTACTGCTTTGCCGCCTCGTCTGCACGCGCGGCATCGGGATCGACCGCTGCAACCAGCGCCACACCCGCGCCCTCAGTCTGCAACTCGCGCAGCACACGCAGATGGTTGCGTCCGAAGGCACCGGCGCCAGCCACGGCCATGCGTACTTGGGTCTTGCCTGCGATTTCGCCGCCTCTTTCTCTTAGCCTTTTCCTTCCACGGCCTTCAGGCAGCGGCTGTAGAGTTCGAGCAACTGGTTCACTTGCTCTTCGGGCTTGGTTGCGGTGGCGCCGCTAAAGCCCGTCGAAGGCGATGCCAGTTTGCCCACGCCGGCCGTGCCCGCCACAAACTTCAACAGATCGAGTGCGATATCTTCATTGCGCCGGGCTCCAAGCCCTGCGGTACTCAGTGTGTCCATAAGCAAATTCTCCGAAGTCCGATGCTACCAGATTAAGCGCATTTCGACGCCGGGCGACCCATCTCTCCCGCGTGGCAAATGTGTCGCCGGGAACTGATTCGCACGAGGGAACCAAAGACCTATAATCTCCGTACATTCAATCGGAGGGACGAACCATGAGTGCAAGATCGAATTGGGCGGCGACTGCCGTTGGCACCGCGGTAGGTACGGGCGGCTGGGTCTTCGGGTTGGGTAACTTCGTCTGGCCGGCCCATCCAGGCTGGGCGCTTTTCTTCATAACGCTTGCCGCCACCATCGCCACGCAGATAGCGGTGGAGCATGAGGTTCGCGGTGCCGCCCACCGCGCACAAAGCTAACATCGCCCCGTGTCGAAGGAAGCTCCGCTTACGCCGCTAACACCGCTCACCCTCCCGGCTACATTAGTCTCTTATAAGCATGCCCCTCGCCTACATTGCACTTGGTGCCAACCTGCCCAGCTCTGCCGGCTTGCCTAACGCCACGCTTGCCGCAGCCGTCGAAGGCTTCGCCGCCCTGGGCCTCGTCGCCGCGCGTTCTTCACTCTACTCCACCGCGCCCGTCGGACTCGAAGATCAACCCCGCTTCCTGAACGCCGTGGTCGCACTGGAAACGCACTTGCCGCCGCGCGAACTGCTGCACAGTCTTCTCGACATCGAGCAGGCCTTCGGCCGCGACCGCGCGGCGTCTGTGCCCAACGGCCCGCGCACCGTCGATCTCGACCTCCTCCTCTACGGCGATCTGGCTCTCGCTGCAGCCGGCCTCGAAATCCCTCACCCGCGGCTTGCCGAGCGGGCCTTCGTCTTGGTGCCGCTCCACGAAATCGCGCCGGACCTCCGCGATCCACGCTCCGGAAAAACCGTGGCGCAACTGCTGCTGGCTCTCGGTGACCACTTGGAACAGGACGCTGTCGCGAAGATCGAAGGAGGCCTCTGGACTGAGAACAGCGTCCGCTAAAATCAATCAGTGACTCGCAAGTTCCAGATCCTGGCCGAAACTTCTGCTGGCGGACGCCGCGGACGTCTCGACCTTCCGCATCAGACCGTGGAAACCCCGGTCTTCATGCCCGTCGGCACGCAGGGAACCGTCAAGGCCGTGCCGCAAGACACGCTGGAATCGCTGGGCGCCCAGATCATCCTCGGCAACACGTACCACCTCTATCTGCGGCCAGGACACGAAGCCATCCGTCGCATGGGCGGCCTGCACAAGTTCATCAGCTGGCCGCACGCCCTGCTCACCGACTCCGGCGGCTTTCAGGTTTTTTCGCTCAATGAACTGCGCAAAGTGAGCGATGACGGCGTGCACTTCCGCTCGCACCTCGACGGCAGTTCGCACTTTTTCACTCCCCAGCATTCCATCGACGTGCAAATCGCACTGGGCGCCGATATCTGCATGGCTTTCGACGAGTGCACGGAGTATCCCGCCGATCGCGCTCGCGCCGAAGAGAGCTTGCGGCTGACCATGGCATGGGCGCGCCGCTCGCTCGATCACTTCCGCGCTCACCGCCACGAGGTTCCCTGGCACGAACAGGAATTTCTCCAAAATAATGATGGGGTGCCCCCGGTCCCTCGCATTTGGGGACCGGGGAGACCACTTACATCAACTTACGGCCCCTCCGCCGGCCGCACGCAGTCCCTCTTTGGCATCGTCCAAGGCGGTATGTATGCAGATCTGCGCCGTCAGTGCGCCGAGCGCCTCGTGGAGATGGACTTCGACGGCTACGCGATCGGCGGCTTGAGCGTCGGCGAGCCGCGCGAGCTGACCCTGGAAATGATTGCCGAAACCCTGCCCCGGCTGCCCAAGGACAAACCGCGCTACGTGATGGGCGTGGGCTATCCCGACGAGATTGAGCAGTACGCGCGCATGGGCGTGGATATGATGGATTGCGTGCTGCCTACGCGCGCCGCGCGCCACGGACTGCTCTTCACGAGCGAAGGCCGCTTGAACATCAAGAACAAGCAGTACGCTGAAGACCAAGGGCCGCCCGATCCCGCATGCAACTGCATGGTCTGCCGCCGCTACTCCCGCGCCTACCTGCGCCACCTGATGCACACCAGCGAAGCGCTTTCGGGGACGCTGAATTCGATCCACAATCTTGCGTATTATCTTGGCATCATGCTGCGGGTGCGCGATTCGCTGGCAACAGAGATCCAATCACTGACCCCTGATCCCTGACCACTGCTTTACGCCGGCGTCGTAGGGTAGCTCAGATTGAACGGGAAGATCAGCTCCGCCTCGGTGGCCACAGGATTTCCGTTGATCGTAGCGGGATGGAAGCGCCACGATTTCACCGTATCCAGCACAATCTGGTCCAGCCCGTTGCCGATGCCTTTCACCAGCGTGACCTCCAGCACATCGCCCGCCGCGCTCACCTTCACGTCCACCACCACTTCCTGATTTGAGCTGGGAAGCAGCGAGCGGTCGGCGACAGGCGGATGCGGCGAGAAGACCGGGAAGGCCGGATCGGCACTTTGCCGGTCGGCTCCGCTGCCTGCCACTGAACTGTCGGGTGCTGCCACCGGTTGCCCCTGCGCAGGCGCGATGTTCCGGTTAATGGTGAAGTCGGTAGCCTGCTTTGTCTCCTGGGGATGTTTTTTGCGGCCGTCGGGCGCATCCGTCCGCGGGGCCTTGGTCCCACCCGCGTACAGCAGCATCGCCGGGTAGATGGTGACCGGCTTCTGCTCCAGGTCTACCTTGGCCACCTGAGTCTTTTGCCGGTGTTCGACCAGGAACACGCACGCCGAGATTAGAAGATGCAGTGCGGCCGACAGGATGAGGAAGCGCGCGATGCCTTTGCGAAAACTCGCCGTGACGCCCATCCCACCTCCGTGCTGCAAGTGTGTCATAGAAGTAGACGTGCGAAGCCGGCAATTAGGCTCAAATCGCTGGGCTCAAATTGCTTGTCTGATTCCGGGCAGCAACCCACTCGGCGAACGTCGCGTCGCAGGCCTCTGGTCACTGAATGCCGTTCACCGTCACGGGCATTCTCACCGCCCGCACGGCGAGCGCAAGTGTAACCAGCGCGCTCAGCCAAAGAATCAAGCCCGTGCCCAGCGCGGTCGAGCCTTGCATTTCATCCTTCGAGAAAAGTAGAACGCTGGCCGCCGCCCAGCCCACCAGTGCCGCGCCTGTCACGTAATGCGGGGGATAGCGGAACAGCCGCGCCAGCGGAAACATGTGCAGCCCCACAATGGCGGTGATGGCCGAGACCACGTAGGCGTCCATGCCGAAGTGCGCCAACGTGAACGCCACCACCGCGACCGCCACCCACTGAATGATGTTGATCCACTTGAACGCACGCCCCATCGCAGGATCTTCCGGCGTGCGGGGCAGCGCTTTTGCGCGCCGCAGGAGGAAAAAGGCGCCGCCCGCCAAAACCACCGTGCCGCACGCCACCAGGCTTAGGGTTGAGGCCGCCAGCCGCTCTTTTGCGTACAGCCCAAGCAGCAGCCATATTGCGCCAAAGATGGTAAGAAACAGCGCTCCAATGGCCCGGCCTCCGATTCGATTCGCTGTGATGTTCTGCGCCATGATCGACCTCCTTTGGGGAAAGAATGTTAAATCGCCGCTCCGAGCAACTGCTTCAGGGCGGCAACGTACTCGGTAAGCGCCGCGCGGCCGGCCTCGGTCATGCGGTAGAGGGTTTGCGGCTTACGTAGCACAAACCGCTTCTCCACCGTCACGTAGCCGGCCTCTTCGAGCTTCATCAGCTGCGCGCCCAGGTTGCCATCGGTCGAGCCGGTTTTGGCGCGCAGCCAGGTGAACTCCGCCTCGTCGACCCCCGAGAGCAGTGAGAGCAGCGCCAGGCGCAACTTCCCGTGAATCACGGGATTCAACTCCGGCAGCCCAGGCACAGACTCAGACATTCACCACCTCGCTCTGCTGCCGGCGGCGCCGCGATTCGCGGATCATGACATAGACGCCAAAGACAATCTGGCAGAAGAACGTAGCCGCGAGAAACGCAATCCCGGCCTGCTCTTCCGTGACAAAGCACGCCACTACTGCCGAGGCCAGCCAAACTACCGCACTCGCAAACTGCATCTTCCACTTCAGAATGATGGCCGAAGCCATATTGGCTACACCCAGCATCCCGCCGATGACCGCGACGAACACATGCGTCTCGTACCTTCCGCTCATTCCCAGCGACATCAGAACGATAAAAAGCGAAATCCCCATCGCTCTCCATATTGCCCCGATTGCCCGTCCCAGCGCCGTCGCGGGCTGGCCCTTCCTCATCCGGGAAATCCCCACTCCGGTTGCGATGCTGGCCGCGATCATGATCAAGGGCCAGGCGAGATAGCGTTGCGCCCAGACCGGGCCGCCCACCAACCCTGAAGACCACGCCGTGGCCACCAGGTACGCTACGCCCCACAACACAAACGACCATCCCCAGCGCGCGGTCGTGTGTCTGCCCTCGGCCATCATGCTTTCAATCAGCTTCAACCGTTCTGTCAATTCCACATTGCTTGTCTCGGTATCCATATAATTCCCTCTCACATTTCTTGCTTCCGCCGCCAATTACTAACCACCAACCACTGCGCCCTGTCTTTACGCCATCTCCCACCGCCGCGCCACACTGCGGGCGATCGCGAACAGCCCCGCACCGACCGCTAATAGCACCGTCACCTGGGGCCACAAGTCACTGACCGGCAAATCACGCCAAAACACCTTCGTGAAGCCATCGATGGCCCAAGCATTGATGGTCAAGAGGCCGGCCCGCTGCATCGACTCCGGCATCAGAAAGCGCGGAAACATGCTCCCACCCACCGACGACATAATAAGAATCAGCAGCGTGGACAATGCGCCCAGTTGCGCCCGTGTGTGGCAAACGCTGGCCAGCAGCATCCCGAATGCCGCTACCGCGAAGGCCGTGCATAATCCCATCACCGCAAACCCCGGCAGGTGGCTGAAGAAATCCAGCTTGAACACCGCCCAGCCCCACAGAAACATCGCGACGAGTTGTATGAATGCGAGCAATGTATTGAAGACCAGTTTCCCCGCGAGCAGTTTGGTCATGGTCACTCGTGTGCTCAGCACTCGATCCAATGTCCCGCTTTCGGCCTCGTCCAGCAACGCTCCCGCCGATCCACTCGCCGTGAACAGGAGAAACATAACGCCGATGGCCGCCGCGTAAAACGAGATCATCGGACTCTTCTTGTCTTCTCCCACCACGGCACGCGCCTTCACGCGGATGATCCCCGCGCTGCTGTCATTCGCACCGCTGCTCGCGCCGCCCAGTTTGCCTTCTGCAACCTCCTTGCGTAAATCCACGAGCCCGTCCTGCACCACTTTTTTCTGCTCGGGCGTAAATCCGCCTATGTATTTTTCGGCCGTATCCAGGCCCTCTGCCGCCATCACGGCCGGCATTGATGTCATTGCCGCCTTTTGCAGCAGCCCCATCACAATCTGCGGAGCGATGGGGTCGCTTTGATCGTTGAGCAATTGGATCGAGCTTTCGCTCTCGTCGTCTCCAAACGCGATCGGGTGCAGCCCGAATCCGCGCGGAATAATCAACGCCACCGGCGCGTCGCCCGCCTTAACCGCGGCCTCTGCTGTGGCCGCCGTGTAATCGGCCGGCGGCGGCGCGGTTTTGCTTTTCGCCGCAGGCGCGGTCATCACTACCAGCGAGGTCTCGCCCTTTAGCCCATTCACCAGGTCACGCGAAGCCTCGCTCCGGTCCTCGTCCACCAAAATCACTTTCACCTTGGGCGTGGTATCGTTCTGCTTGCCAAAGATAATCGCGAAAATCGAAAAAAACGCGAGCGGCAGAACAAAGCTCAACACCAGCGCGCCGCGGTCGCGCCGTAACGCCAGCAATGCGGTCCTTGCAACTTGAAAGATCAATCGCGTAGCTCCCTTCCCGTAAGGTGCAGAAATACCGATTCCAGATTTGGCTTGCGCAGCGAAACATCCACCAGTTCAAGCCCTGCCTGGCGCGCATCTTCGAGCAGCCGCCCAATCTCCAGCGCCTGCTCGATTGAGAATTCTGCCGTCGAGTTCGTCACGCGCCCCCCGTTTCGCGCCGCCCACGCGCCGATCGCATCGGGCGAGCCCGCAAACCGTGCCAGCACCTGGCTGCTCGTTCCGAACGTGGAGTGAATCAGTTCGTCTTTCGTGCCTTCCGCGATAATCCGCCCGTGATCGATGATGGCGATCCGGTCGCACAACCGCTCCGCCTCTTCCATATAGTGGGTCGTATAAATCACCGCAGTGCCCGCGCCCTTGAGCGCCTCGATCATCTCGAAGATCCGGTTTCGCGACTGCGGATCGACGCCCACGGTCGGCTCGTCGAACAGCACCACACGCGGCCGGTGCAGCACTCCCGCCGCCATGTTCAGCCGCCGCTTCATGCCGCCGGAAAGGTTCCGTGCCAGCTCGCTTTGCCGGTCCTCGAGCGCCGCCCAATGCAGGCACCACGCGATCGCCTCCGTCAGTTTGCGCCCGGAGAGCCCGTAGTAGCGGCCAAACGATCCCAGGTTCTCTTTGCAACTGATGCGCGGATAGATCGCCAGCTCCTGCGGCACCCAGCCCAGCGCCAGTCGCGCCTCCGTGGAGCCCGCCGCCTGCCCGAACACGGCCACGCGTCCACTATTTGGAATCACGCGGCCCACAATGCTCCGGATCAGCGTGCTCTTGCCCGCGCCATTCGGCCCCAGCAGCCCCACGCACTCGCCCGCGTGCACGGTCAGGCTCACGTCATCGAGCGCTACGGTTTCGCCGAACCGCTTCGATAGCCGTTCAACCTCCAGCGGCATCGCCATCTCCCTCAATTGCGTATCCGTCGTCACTTTGGGTTTACCGCCTCGGTTTTCTGAACTTGATCTCGTCGTGAAGAGTACTCTAATATTTAGAGTACTCGATGTCAAGAGAAATCTCGCGGCTCCGGTCCTGGTCCCGCTTGCAAATCTCATGCGCTGCATTTGCAGATCATTTCCGCGAGTAGGCGCACAATCTCTGTGTAGAGGGTCAACTTCGGGGGGTCTCGAACCGGTGACGGGCACGAGAATAACTAAATAAGAACTTGCTATACCTATATCCCAGTAGGGTGTGAAACGGAAATATTAACTGTATGTGCTTTGCAATCTGTAGTATATGATCGAAATCTGGTTCGCGCAAGGCGCAATAGGGCAGGCCAGCGAGCCCTCTTGAAGACAGAATTGCACCGTTATTGATGCAAACAGATTATTTCTGGTAGCGCTTCCCACGCGAGCTTTCCCGCGGCGAGCTCCGTGTCCAGATACGCGCCCTCCCACGGAACCTCATCAATGGAAGTGCGAAAAACCCCGGGCAGACTGAGCAGCGGGCATTCCAAATCGAACCTGGAATTGGCGCCGAGCTCTGCCGTCTCTGCCAACCCCGCGCGCACCACGGCGAGCGACCGCATCAAGCGCTCGGCGGCGGGTTGCACCTGCAAGATGGGCACACCGCCGCGCGCCGCGCAGTTTCGACCGTCTCCATCAATCATCGGATCCGCCCAACTGCCGGCAGACTGTCGAAAATGCCAGGCGATCATTGAACCTTAGTTCCACGTCGTGCGAACCTCAAGAGCGATGCACGCCGCGCGCTGGCCAGCCGAGACGGAGATTCCCAAAGCTTGCGCGGGTTCTGATTTGGAACGATGAGACGCGCGCGTCCTTCCGCCTTCCGAGCGCGAGATTATGATCGTTCTGTGCACCCCCATTACGAACTGGGCGACATTCTGGCCAACGCCATCACCCATGGCGTCGGCGCCGTGCTAGCCATTGCGGGAGCGGTGTGTCTGATCGTTGCTTCCACGCGGGGCTCGGCGCGGCTCATGGTCAGTTGCGCCATCTTTTCGGGC
>JBEKEP010000021.1:0-33868 GCA_050013775.1 Occallatibacter sp.
CTTGAGCGTGTCGTAATCCGTGGTTACACGCGAAGTGCAGCTCCATGTAATGCCCAGCGGCTTCAGCTTCTCGCAAAGCTCGATGGTGCGCACTTTCTGGATATTGAACGTGTCGTCGTCGAAGAAGAATTCCTTCACCTCAGGGAAGTTCTCCTTCGCCCACTTCATCTCTGCCGCCACGTCGTCGCTGGAACGTTTGCGCCATGCGTGACCGCTGAGCGTTTGTGGCCACAGGCAGAAGGTGCACTGCGCAGGGCAGCCGCGCGTGGAATAGAGCGCGATATAGGGATGCAGCAGGAACGGCACGTTGTAGCGCGTCACATCCATGTCGCGCTTGTAGATTTTCGTCGCCCACGGCATGGCATCCAGGTCTTCAATTTGCGGGCGGTCGGGGTTGTGCAACACCTTGCCGTCCTTTTTGTAGCTGATGCCGAGAATCTCGCTGAGCGGTTTGCCGTTGGCGTATTCGACGACAGAATAATCAAATTCGCGCCGGCAGATGAAGTCCAGCGCCGAACATTCGTTCAGCGCGCGGTCGGGATCGGTGGTCACCGGCGGTCCCACGAACGCAATGCGGATCGAGGGGTTTGCCGCCTTGATCGTCTCGGCAAGCCGCTGGTCGCCCTCCCATCCCACAGTGGAAGTGAAGAGCACAAGGAACTCGTAGCCCTTGCAGATCTCGATGGTCTCTTCGGCGGAGACGTGGTGGGGCGGTGCGTCGAGAACCCGAGAACCCTCAAGCAGGCCGGCCGGATAGGTGAGCCAGACGGGGTACCAGTAGGACTCGATCTCGCGAGTCGCCGGCCAACGAGAGCTGGCGCCGCCGTCGAAGTTCTTAAAGGAGGGAGGGTTGAGGAAGATGGTTTTGAGAGGCATAGACATTAACTCGATTCTACCATTCGCGCTGATCAATTGGACGCATTCGCGGCCGGTGCGGTGACTATCTTCGCGACGTAGGTGCGGGCGATTGCGAACCGTAACCCTCACAGAATCAATGTGCTGTTCGCCAGGTTTGCACTTGTGGCACCCTCACCCCTGAAACCTGTCACCTAGTAGTACCGATTACGGCTTGGGATGCAGTTCGTCCAGCCAGTCCTGCATGTGGCCGAGGGCTCGCAGCAGGCTCAGGCGGGCCTTGCTCAGTTCGAGTCCGGCGTCGAGCGCATCCTGGTACTTCTGCCGTTCGTCGATACGCGCCTGCTGCTCGGCGGTGGGTGAAAGCTGCGGCTGCGCGCCCGGCCCGTTGCCTGCGCCGTTGCCCAGCTCCATTTGCGCCACCACGGTCTTCAACTGCTCGTCGGCGATTTGTCGCTTGAGGCTGGCAACATCGGCCTGCGCATCCAGTTCGCGCAGGCTCGCGCTCAACTGCGCAATCTGTACGTCGTTCTGCTGCTGCGCCTGCTCGGCCTCGACCTTCGCGCGCAATGCCTCGGCGTTCGACTCTCTTCGCTTGGCAAGTAAGCCGAAACCGATGACAGGAACCTTGATGGAGAATCCAGTGCTGAGGTTATTCGTGGGAAGTTTGCCGTTGAAGTAATCCTGGCTAATGCTATTCAACAGCGACGTATCGCGATTGTATTGGGCGCCGAATCCGATTTCAGGTAGCCACCACAAGTGCAATTCATCGCCTTTGGCAATGTGCTGCCGCGAGAGTGCCATCATCTGGGTGGATTCAACGCCGGGTGTCGTTCTGGCCGCCTGATCGCCGGTTACAGCAGGAATTTCGGGAATGCTCGCGTGATCGGGAGTAATCGAGCCCACAGGCAGTCCGGTAAGTGTCGCGAGCTGCTTGGCCAAAGTTGCGGCGCGGGTCTCCAGATGTAAGCGACCGAGCTTGAGTTGCGCCGCCGTCAGTTGCGCCTGCAAGAGTGTGCTGAGCGGATCCACGCCCGCTTCGGTGCGCTGCTGCTCGATCTCAACGAGCCGCGCGGCGTCCTGCTCCTGCTGGCGCGCGGCGTCGAGCTCCCGGTCGACTGTGTCCAGTTCGATATAGTCCGTCGAAGCGTCGAGCGCGGATTGCTCGCGCGCATCTTTCAACGACAGTTGAGCCGATTGCAGCCCGAAGTGCGCGGCATGAATGTACTGAACTTGCGGCATGCTGAAGACGAGCGACTTTATGGAGCTGTCCCAAATCGTGGGCAGCGATCCCGTATAACCGACTTCAGGAAACGCAGGCAGGCCAGAACCGAAATCGACCGAGGGAATGAATGCGTCACGGCTTTGCGACAACTCTGCCATGGCCTTTTGCACATCGGCCTGCGCCAGCCGGACGGTCACACTGTTCTTCTGCGCCAGATCCACAACGGTCGTCAGCGACACCTGCGCCGGCACGGCGACTGCGGCTGCGGCAAGAACCGCTCCCGCCAACGCCGGCAGCCATGCCCGGTGCGATTTGTGTGCGGTTCTCAAGTTCAATGCGGGCATCAATGGTTTGAATCCTGAGCCGGATTATATTCGCGCGCCATCGCGGCTGCCGCGGCCAACTCCTGTTGTGCGCCGGCGGCATCGCCGAGTTGCTGTTTCAGCCGCCCCAGCCGTATGTGGGCGATGAATGCGGGCGCCTCTTCGCTTTTTGACGAGCCCGCAAGATAATCTTCGAGCATGGTCGCGGCCAGTTGCGGATTGCGGTTGGCCGAGATCAGCACGCCGGCCCCATCGTACAGTCCAATGCCCGGTTGCTTGTCGCGCGCCGCGGCGCTCATGCAGTTATTGATCGCCGTGTCCAGATCGGACCAGCGCTGGCGGCCACGATAGAAATTCGCCAAAACCGTCCACATATCAGCCGGATGAGGGCTCGTCGTCGCCGCCAGTTTGTATTGGTTTTCTGCGGTCGTGTAATCCTTCGCCGCCATCGCGATGTCGCCTCGCAATTGCGCTGCTCTGCCTGCGTCCACCTTGTCGAGCTGCGAGGCAATCTGTTGCGCTTTGCTCGTCCCGCCGCCCGCAATGCTCGGCGCCTGCGCATAGTAATCGCCCAAGTCAGAGAGCGCCGGCCCGTTCTGCGGATTCAGTTGCACCGCGGTCTGCATCGCCGCGAGAGATTTCTTGGCATCGCCGTAGGCAGAGATAAAGGAGGCGTGACTGGCTTGCTGCCCTAACGCCCGCCCCAACCACATGAAATAGTCGGAGTTCTTGTTGTTCAGATTGACCGCCTGCTGGCACTCGGCCACCGCCTGGCTCCACTGTTGCAACTGGAACCGCACGCGGCACAGTAGATTCTGGGCCTCGTCTGCTCCGGCGCCGGTTGCGGGCAACGGCGTAAGCAGGGCTAGTGCTTGATCGGCCTGCCCATTTTGCAAATAAGTGTTTGCCTGGGTCAGCGTGGCTGCGGGAATTTGCGCGCAGGCGATAGCGCCCCCGGCAATTGCCGGGCAAGCCAAAAGCAGCGCAACCGCTTTGGCAGTCCGCCTCACCGGACTTCCTTGATCGGTGCGCCCTCCTGCAAGGGCTGACCGTTGGTGGTACCGGTGGCGACGATGTCGCCCTCCTGAAGGCCCGAGAGAATCGGCACCTGGGTCGTGTTCGGAGATCCGATGGTAACCGCGACGCGCTGCAATGCGTTGTCCACGACCTTGTAGACAAAGTATTTTCCGTTCTGTTCGTGGAGGGCCTCGCGCGGCATGCTCAGCGCATCGGGTTGGCTTGAGATGGTCACCGTCACGGTGACGTTGGTGTCGGGCAGCAAGTCGTCTTCCGGGCCGTCCAGATTCACCAGCACTTCGCCCACATTGCGGGTGTTGTAGGCCACCACGGTCACAGGAAGCCGCGAGATGTGGCCGTGCCATTCGCGGCCTGGCTTTGCATCCCAGCGGATCGACACCTGCTGTCCCGTTGCCAGCCGGCCGAGGTCGGGCTCGTCAAAGTAGGCGCGCACGCGCTCGTTATGCAGATCGGCCATCTCCACCAGCAGCTTGCCGGCTTCTGCATACTGCGAAGGCGCGGCGTCCAGCGTGTAGATGGTTCCCGTAAAAGGCGCGTAGAGTGCGGTCTGCGCCTCGACGTGACGCGCCGCCTCGAGTGCTGCCTCGGCGTCGTTCAGCGCAGCCTGTGCACGAGCAATCTCCTGGGGCGAGTAGCGATGTTGCGCGCTTTGTTCCGCGGCATGCAGGCTGGCCTGTGCGCTTACCAGACGTTCCCGCGCAGCCGCCACTTCGCCGGGCGCTGCGGCTCCCGTCGCTGCCAGCTTGGTCAGCGCGTCCAAATCGTGTTGCGCCTGGTCGCGCGCCAGTCGATCCTGCTCCACCTCTGCGGCGGATGTTTGCTGCTCGGCTTGGGTGCCGTTGTGGGTCGCAGCGTCCAGCGAGGCTTGCGCTGTCCTCACCGCACTCTCGGCGCTCGCCACCTGGGCGCGTGCCGCTACATCATCCAATGTCAGAATCAGCTTGCCGCTGTGCACGAGGTCGCCCTCCTGCGCGTATACGGCCTTCACCGTGGTGGCAAGCGGACTATAAAACTGATATGGCGCAACCGGCTCCACGCGCCCGTTGTCGCTCACGGTATTCTGCAGCATCTGGTGTTCCACTCGCGCAACGCGCACCGGCAAACGGTCGCGTAGAAAGTACCGCACCGCGAGAAACACGACAATCAGGACGACTGCCGCACCGATCCAAAGCCACTTGCGGCTTGTTTGCGTTCTTGCTTCAGCCATGCTTTTAACCAAAGTCAGTATATAAGACTCGATTAGTTGAGGTTACGATTCAGACAAATCGCGCCCTCCTCGCTGGATTTGGTTACCCCGCCAGCCCCGCGAGCCCCGTTAAAATAATCCCATGACCACCGTTCCCCGTTACACAGACGAGCATGCAAAGGCTGGCCTCGACTTCAACTTTCCCCCGATCGAGACCTGGCAAAACCAATTTCCTGGCTACGAGATTCAAATCGACGATCCTGAGCTCACGTCCGTCTGCCCCAAAACCGGGTTGCCGGACTTTGGCATACTCACCATTCGCTACATGCCGAAAGAGCGGTGTCTTGAGCTGAAATCGCTCAAGGAGTATTTGTTCAGCTACCGCAATCTGGGCATCTTCCAGGAAAACATCGTCAACCAGGTTCTTGAAGACATTGTGAAGGCCTGCGATCCGGTGTGGGCCGTGGTGAAAGGCGAATTCCGCCCTCGAGGAGGCATCGGCACCACCGTCGAGGCGCGTTGGCCGCGCCCGTGAACCGATGCAGTTTGGCGGCGTGGTGGGCGCATCGAGCCCGGCTGTGATATTCCTTGGAGTTCGCGACGCTTTCCACTGGACCGTAGCCGCTTGCCAACTTCTCTCCGAAAGCTGCGTCCCCGCATCAACCCCGCACTGGGTACGGTTCTGCTGCTCCTCGCGCTCAACCTGCTCAATTACCTAGACCGTTACATCCTGAACGGCGCGCAGCCTCTTGTCCAAGGTGAGTTCCACGCAACCGATCAGCAGATGGGCGCGCTCACCACGGCGTTCTTTCTGACCTACATGATCTTCGCGCCGCTCAGCGGCTGGCTGGGCGATTGGTATCGCCGCAAGCCGCTCATCATCATCGGCGCCATCATCTGGAGCCTGGCCACGCTCGGCACCGCCTTGGTGCACACCTACGCTACCTTCTACGTCAGCCGCGCTCTGGTTGGCATTGGCGAGGCCACCTTCGGCATCTACGCCCCGGCCATTCTTGCCGATTTCTACCCCGATCGCGACCGCAACCGCATCCTCTCCATTTTTTATCTCGCCATTCCTGTGGGCGCGGCGCTCGGGTATCTTGCGGGCGGAGAATTGGGCAGCCTGTGGGGTTGGCGCGCACCGTATCTTATCTGCGCGGTTCCGGGGCTGCTCATTGCCGCGCTCTATGGCGGATGGGGACGCGAGCCTGAACGTGGCGGAAAAGATCGTCTGCGGCCTGTGCCAAAGCGCGCTGATTCCTGGGATGCGCTCGAACGGATCGTCAAGCGACGGCTGCGTCTCTTTACGATGGGCTCATTTCTCACGGCGATCGGTTTGGCGCTGATCACCTTCACGTTCGGCAGCGTGCGTTTCGCGCGGCCCCGCCTGCGCATCTTCAAGAATCCGGCGTTCCTCACTTCGACCTTTGGTCTGGCTACCATCACGTTTGCGCTCGGAGGCATCTCCGCCTGGGTTCCCACGTTCCTGCACCGCGCCAACGGACTTTCCGTGGCCAATGCCAGTCTCGTCGTCGGCGCCATTACCGTCGTTGACGGAATTGGCGGCACCATCGTCGGCGGCTGGATCGCGCACCGCTGGCAGCGCACCGACCATCGCGCCCTTTACCTCATCTCCTTCTGGAGCGTCGTCCTCACTATCCCCTTTGGCTTCCTGATCTTCTTCGGACCGCACTCCACCACTATTCCCGCGCTCGTTCTGGCCGAATTCTTCATCTTCCTCAATAACGGCCCCATCAATGCCGCTATTGTGAACTCCGTCCCAGGAGCTGTGCGCGCGACGGCCATTTCTATCAACCTTTTCTGCATTCACTTCTTCGGCGATACCTTCTCGCCGCAGATCATCGGCGCCATCAGCGATCGCTCGACGTTGAGCATCGGCCTCGGCGCAACCCTGGTCTCGCTGTTCATCGCTTGCGGGATTCTCTGGTATGGCGCGCGCTTTGCAACGCCGTACTTTGAAGCGCAACTGCCGTGATCCCACTGGGTGCTGCCATGAACAGCCTGGACGACCTACAATGTTGCAGTTTCCCAGTCCAATGCGAAGATTCCAGTTCACTATCCTGTGACAACGTGTGGAGTGATCGGATGCGAAGAGTTGCATGGGCGTTGGCCCTAATGACGTTTGCAGCGGCTGGCGTAATGGCGCAGAGCACAGAGCCCCAACCCGATGCCGACGGGGTTTACTCGCCCGGCAAAGGAATCACATCGCCCAAATTGGTTCGTGCAGTGCCGGCAGTTTATCCCAGCGACGCACCTCCGCCCGGCGGCAAAGTCAGTCGTACCTTGAGCGTCGTAATTGGTGCCGACGGCACTCCCTCAAAGATCGCGGCATCCGGTGTCAATTCCGACCCTTTTAGCCTGGCCGCCATAGCGGCGGTAAGGCAGTCCAGTTTCACGCCGGGAGCTTTGCGCGATTCGCCAATCCCTGTTCGGGTGCTGGTTTGGATTCCTATCGTTCCGGGAGGTAAACCAAGGGCGCCCGAAATCTTGCCCATCGCATATGATCAACCGCCGATGCCTGTTAGGACGCAGGAGCCGAGGGTCCCAAATGAACTAAACGATCCAACAGGGAACTTTAAGTACACGGCGGTAGCGCTCGTCTCACTCGTCGTCACCGACGATGGGTTGCCAACTGACCTGCGCATCACGAAATCGGTGGGTAAGGATTTGGATGAGAAAGCTTTGGAGGCCATCCAACAATACCGTTTCAAACCTGCGATGAAATACGGCATGCCAATTCCCGCCCAAGTCGAGATACAGATAGTTTTTCACCTGAGCAAGAAGCCCTGATCAGGTGTGTTTCCTTGGGAGCGTCGACGCCGCCAGCGCAAATTTCTTCGCAGTCAATTGCACATAATTTCATGGCTTTATTGCACAATCGTTTTGTGGACTGGCCCCGGCTGCCCGGGCCCGAGGCTATTGGGGTAGGAAAAGAATTAATTAATTATTTTTTTCATTCCTATACCCCGGTAGGGTACATTTTGACATTACAATTACCAACCTATTGCGCGTCTATAACATACCTCATCGATCGCGCTTTAAGAGCGATAGCGTCCCGGCCCCAGGAGCACCAGGATCGGTGCAAATGCTCTAGCCCCGCCAACGCCGCTATTTTCCCGGCAGCGTTTTCTGGTCCCTGGTATTCATGAAGGCGCGATGCGCGCCCTGGGCGCGCAGGTTGGGATCGTTTACTGGCGGCCGCTCCTGTTCGGCGTTGAAGCCACGCGCCAGCATCGGGTTCGGCTTGAACTTTGGCGGACCGCCGTAAAACTGCCTGGAGTGGCTCAAGACCATGCCCGCCCGGCCATGCATGGGTTGCACGATACCGCGAATCTGCACGTCCATGTCGCGGTACTTCTTCAGTTCGCCCACCTCGTTGGAATCCTCCCGGTAGCTGACGACGGTGAAGCGGCATTGCTCGTCGTTGGTCGTTGGGGAGCACACATCGAGGAAACGCGTGCCATCGGGAAGTTGCACCACATCATAAATATGTGCTGAAACGCAAATGTCTTTGTTGAGCATTTGCGCGGCCTGCTCGGCAGAGACGCACGGCCTGGGTTTTCCGGCGAACGCAAGCGCCGGCGCGCAAACGGCGATTACCGCCAGCAGGCGCGGGAGGTTGAATCGCATCGAAAGACTCCGCTGAGAATTGCAATCAGCGTAGCGCGATTGGGCGATAAAAGGGAAGCACTGATCGGGAAACTGGGGCGAATTTCCTGACGACCGTCTCTACCGCGCTCCAACCAGTTCGCCGCTCTTGGCGGCCTGACCGTAGTGGCTCTCCACGTAGTTGTCCAGAATCTGCTTGAACTCGGCGACGATGGTGTCGCCGCGTAACGTGGTGGCGAGTTTGCCGTCAACGTAGACGGGGGCGACCGGGTCTTCGAAGGTGCCGGGCAGGCTGATGCCGAGGTTGGCGTGCTTCGATTCGCCGGGGCCGTTGACGACGCAGCCCATGACGGCGAGCTTCAGCTCCTCAACGCCGGGATACTTTTTGCGCCACTCGGGCATCGAGGTGCGCAGGTAGCTCTGAATCTGCTCGGCGAGCTCCTGGAAATAGGTGCTCGTGGTGCGGCCGCAGCCGGGACAGCTAGTGACCTGCGGCATGAAGCTGCGGATGGAGAGCGATTGCAGAATCTGCTGCGCGGCCATCACTTCTTCCGTGCGGTCGCCGTTGGGCTTGGGCGTGAGGCTCACGCGAATCGTGTCGCCGATGCCTGCGAGCAGCAGCGGCGCAAGGCCTGCGGTCGAGGCGATGAGCCCTTTCGAGCCCATTCCGGCTTCGGTGAGGCCGAGGTGAAGCGCGTAGTCGCAGCGCGCGGCCAGCTTGGTGTAGACATCGAGCAGGTCGCGTACACCGCTCACCTTGGCCGAGAGGATGATCATGTCGTGGCCCAGACCATAATGCTCCGCAGCGGCGGCGGATTCGAGCGCGCTGGCGATCATGGCCTCGATCATCACGTCGCGTGCAGGCGATGGCTCGGCCTTTTTGCTGTTTTCGTCCATCATGCGGGTCAGCAGCGACTGATCGAGGGAGCCCCAGTTGACGCCGATGCGTACGGGCTTTTGATTCTCGACGGCGCACTCGACCATGGTACGGAAGTTGTTGTCGTCCTTGCGGCCGATGGATGCATTGCCGGGGTTGATGCGGTACTTGGCGAGAGCGCGGGCCGTGGCGGGATATTTCTTGAGCAGGATGTGGCCGTTGTAGTGGAAGTCGCCGACGATGGGCACACGCAGGCCGCGCTTTTCGAGACCCTCGACGATGTGCGGCACCGCGGCCGCCGCGTCCTCGTTGTTGACGGTGACACGCACGATCTCGGAGCCGGCCAGAGCGAGGGCCGCGACCTGCTCAATGGTGGATTGCACATCGGCCGTGTCGGTGTTGGTCATCGACTGCACGACAACCGGAACCTCCCAGCCAGCGCGCACATGTCCAATTTTTACGGTGGGGGTTTTTCTGCGTTGAATCTCCGCCATGGTTCTAGTGTACCCGCAACCGGGCCGCTTGAAACGAAGGCCGCATTGCCGGCTCAGATGCGCACAAGCGTGATCAGGAGGGCCCTTTCAGGGCGCGAAACGGGCAAGATTTTGAAAACAAAGAGCATTTGCCGCGAGGCTTGTCAGGCCATCGGCGGCATGAATCAGACGTGGGTGAGTACTTCGAAGACCGAGTTGGTGCGGATCTGCTCGCATAGGCGGCTGATATCCGTGGGCCTGCCGAAGTGCCATCCCTGGGCATAACGAACCCCGCGCTTCACAAGATACTGCGCCTGCGGTTCCGTCTCGACGCCCTCGGCAACCATCTCAAGATGCAGCGAGTGAGCCATTTCGATGATGTGCAGAACCACTTGGCTGGTGGCGCCGTCGGTATTGATGGTTTCCACGAAGGTGCGATCGATTTTGAGCGTGTCGAGCGAGAGAGACTGCAGGCACGAAAGGCTCGAGTAGCCAGTGCCGAAATCGTCGATGGCCACGGTGAAGCCCTTGGCGCGCAGAGCATCGATGAGTTCCGCGGTCTCGGGGCCTTGCAGGAAAGCGCGTTCCGTGGCTTCGATCTCGATGTTTTCCGGGCGGGCTCGAGAGACGCGCAGAAAATCATCCATGGCATCGATCATGCGGTTATCGCAGAGGTCTGCCGCGGAAAAGTTTACGGCGACGCAGAAATCGGGATCCATCTTCAGGAAATTCGGCATATCGCGCGCGACGATGCTGAGAACCTCTTTGGTAATGAGTTGGATCATGCCGCATTGTTCTGCCTGAGGGATGAAGTAATCGGGCCGCATGTCGGCAGATCGGCTTTTCCAGCGGACCAAGGCTTCCGCGCCTATGACGCGGCGTGATTCAAGATCCACAACCGGCTGATACAGAACGTATAGACTCCCGTCCTTGAGGGCGCGACGGAGCATGGTGGGGAACGAGGAGTGTATACGCGTAAGAAGGCTGACCGACAGGGAAAGGATAGTGCCGCAAAGTACGCCGATGGGAAGGAAGAGCAAGGCGAAGTGCGTAATGCGCTGGAAAATGTACCTGTCGGGCGTTGCGGCCACAACGGCGAGGTCCCATCGCGCGGAGCGGACGCGAGAGACCAGGTAGCCATTGTTGAGAATGGTTGACTGTGTGCCTCGACTGGTGGGTTCGAACCAGTCTGAAGGGAAGTCCTGGCCGTAGGCGGCGACAAGATCTCGATGCTCGGCAGATGGAACGAATACGGCTAGTTCGACGTCCGGGCCTTCGGTAGAGATGTCGACGGCCAGCTTTGGGTCAACGATCATCGCGAATCCGTCGACCGCGAAGACGTTCAGCGGATATGAAGGCTGGCCCGCCAGATTCCTGTTGAAGTATTCCGAGACGTTTTGATCGGTGACGAGATTCGGTGTGCCCAGAGAGATGGCACTTGTCACTCCCTGAGAGGTGCAGAGCAGAGTGTCGTGGGTGACGCGGCCGACCGCCTTCATATAACTGGACCCGAGATCAACTTGGCGCAAGAGCTTGATGTCTTGTGGCGAGCAGGGCGGCAGATCAGCTTGCGCCAGTCTCTGAGCGTCTTCTTTGAATTGGCTTGAGGTCTCTTCAATGCGCCGCATGACGTCCTGCGCGTTGCTGATACTCAGCGTCTTTTCCGTCGCGTAACTCTCCCACCAGGCGAGATAAGCGGAGCCCACAACGGGCGCAAGAAAGGCTACGATCGCGATGACCAGTGTGATGCCGGCGCGTGGTTTATTCGGCATTCGTAGGCCTTTCTGGATAGCGGACAGAAGTTACCTTGGTTTCGAATTTTAGCCCAATCCAACGGGGCATACCATCACCCGTAGGATGCAGAAACTGGCCGCAAATGTCCAAGAAGGCAATGGTTAAGCTTTGTTGATCTCATGGAAGGCCCGTTGATTGGGTGTCGTTCCAGCGCCGGGAACGTCGGGAGCAACGTAGTATCCGCCGTGGATCCGGGCCGGATGTTCCATCCAGTCGCGCAGCCAGGGGATGTATTCAAGCAGGTTGCAGGCGGGATGCGCAAAGCACAGGTGCTGATGCACCTGCGCCATGTCGCCCACATGCGGGGCCACCGGCAGGTTGGCGCTATGGGCCATATCGGCCACTTCGAGAAACTCCGTAATCCCGGCGAGGCGCACTACATCCGGCTGCACGTAGTGCACCGCGCCGGCAAGAATGAATTCGCGGAAATGTGCAGCGGTGTAGATTTGCTCGCCGAGCGCAATCGGCGTCCGAATCGCCTCGGCCAGGCGACGGTGCCCCTGGACGTCGTCAAAATAAATCGGTTCCTCGATCCATGCCACGTCAAAATCCGCCAGCCGCCCGGCAGTTTGGACGGCCTGCTGAAGTGTCCAGCGGCCGTTGGCGTCGGTCATGATTTCGATCTCCGGGCCCAGCGCTTTGCGCACGACCTCCACGCGTAGCAAATCGTCGTCTGGGCTTGCGCTGCCCACCTTGAGTTTGACGGCCCGATAGCCTTCGTCTTCGACCAGCCGCTTGCAATCGGAGACGACCGTCCCCGCGTCCAATTCAGCCAGCCGCCGTCGGTGTTATAGGCCTGTACCTTTTTTGCCGCCGAGCCGCCCAAGAGCTTCCACAGTGGAACGCCGGCGTGTTTGGCCGTCAGATCCCAGAGCGCAATGTCGATGGCGCCGAGCGCCAGATGCGTGATGCCGGCGCGACCCACCCAGTAGATCGGAGGATACTTGTGCAACTTTTCCCAGAGGGCGGCAATCTCGCGTGGATCAGCACCGATTTCCTGGCCGATAAGCAACGGGCCGTAACTGTTCACGATGCAGTCGGTGATGAGCCGGTCGGTGGCGAGATGCGCGTGCGTGCCGGAGAAGCCATAGCCAGTGAGGCCTGCGTCGGTGTGGATGGCCACGCCGGGCGCACCCCAATGCGTAAGCGTGTGTGTGCTGTCGGCGATTCCGCCGCGCGTGACGGGCGCGTGCAGGATGAAAGGCTCAAGCCTGGTGATCTTCATCGGGTGATCCGGTGCTGAACGTTGCCGGATTTCATCATAGCGTTCGCAGAGTGTTGCAGGCGACGGAGTGACGGCCAAGGACTCGAATGCGCGCCGACGTGAATTTTGTTAACGACACCAGATCGGGACGTCCGATATATTGTTGGCATTCCCCGGATCCGGAAGCCGAGCAGGTCCCCAAATCCGGATTCACCAGTTTCCCTGAAATCTGAAATGCAAATTCAAGCGAAAGAGGAGGTCAACTGTGGGCGAGCACCCGTCACCTGAACGCATCATGCAAATTGGCTTTGGATTCTGGGCTTCAAAGACGCTTTTGAGCGCAGTGGAAATGGGAGTGTTTACCGAATTGGCAAAGCGTCCTGAAGGCTTGGAGGAGTTGACCGGGCGGTTGGGACTGCATCCGCGGTCGGCGCGCGACTTTCTGGACGCGCTGGTGGCGCTGGGATTTCTGGAACGGCGAGACGGGGTCTACTCCAACACCCGGGACACGGACGTGTTCCTCGACAAGCGCAAGGCCTCGTATATCGGCGGAATTCTGGAGATGTGTAACCACCGGTCCTACGGGCATTGGAACCATCTAACGGAGGGATTGCGCACGGGGTTGCCGCAAAGCGAGCTGAGAGGCGGGGGCGCGCCTGCGTTCGAGACCCTCTACGCCGATCCGGCACGGCTCAAGGAGTTTCTGAGGGCAATGACCGGCGTGAGCCATGGCGCGAACCTGACCATCGCGGCGAAGTTTCCCTGGGAACAGTACAAGACCGTTGTCGATGCGGGGCCGGCGCAAGGCGATCTACTGACGCAAGTGCTTCTGAAGAACCAGCACCTTCATGGCGTTGGGTTCGATTTGCCGGAGGTGGGCCCGATTTTCGAGGAGTACGTTGAGGCTCACGGATTGGCCGCGCGGCTGCGGTTCCAGGCGGGCAGCTTCTTCAACGATCCGCTGCCGAAGGCAGATGTGGTCATGATGGGGCACATTTTGCACGACTGGGATCTTGAACAAAAGCGGATGCTGATCGGAAAGGCATACGACGCTCTTCCGAAAGGCGGCGCGCTGCTGGCGTACGACGCGATCATCGACGACGACCGCTCGAAGAACGCCTTCGGTCTGATGATGAGCATGCACATGATGATCGAAACCTATGGTGGGTTCGACTACACGGGAGCAGATTGCCAGGGATGGATGCGCGAGGCGGGATTCAAGGAGACGCGCGTGGAGCACCTGGTGGGGCCGGATTCGATGGTGGTGGGAATCAAATAGGGTTTCAGGTGCCAGGTTTCAGGGGTCAGCAGCCAGGTGCAGAGAATGCGCTTGGGCTCTTTCCTTCGCTAGCAGCTTGACCTGGGGTGGGCGACCCGTAATTTACTCTAGCTCCGTGCGAGACGAGAGAAACGTGTTAATGGTTGACACTTCGCGCGGCCTAACGGCCGATGGGCTTGCCCTGCGCATTTGCGGCTTGCAGAAAGCCTTCGCCGATGTGCGGGCGGTCGACGGCATTGACCTGGAGGTCAAACCGGGCGAGTGCTTCGGGCTGCTGGGGCCGAACGGGGCGGGAAAAACCACGACCATTGAAATCTGCGAAGGATTGACGACGCCGGATGCGGGCACTGTCGAATTGCTTGGGCGGAATTGGCAACAGAATGCCGAGGAGTTGCGGCAGCGCATCGGGCTGCAATTGCAGGAGACGCAATTCCCGGACAAGCTTACGGTGGAAGAGGTGCTGCGGCTGTTTCGTAGTTTTTACCGGCGCGGGATGACGTTCGATGAGGCCATCGCGCAGGCGCAACTCGAGGAGAAGCGGCGGGCGCGTGTGGGCGGGTTGAGCGGCGGGCAAAAGCAACGGCTGGCCATGGCGACGGCGCTCGTGGGCGATCCTGAATTGCTTTTTCTCGACGAACCGACGACCGGGCTCGATCCGCAAGCTCGGCGTCATTTGTGGGATCTTGTGGAGGGCCTGAAGCAGGCCGGACGCACCATTATTCTGACCACGCACTACATGGAAGAGGCGGAGCGGCTGTGCGATCGCGTGGCGATTGTGGACCATGGACGCGTGATCGCGCTGGGCACGCCCAAGGAATTGATTGCGATGGTGGGCGGGGACGACATTGTGGAGTTTGCCGTGAGCGCTTCTGATCAAACCATCCAAAAGGATGCCGACGCAGTTGCGGAAGCACTGAAGGCCATTCCCGGCGTGCAATCGCATCGCGTCCATGAAGCGCTGCATCAGCTTTCGGTGAGCGAGCTGCACACGGCCGTACCGCGCATCTTCGCTGCTCTCGAAGAGCAGGGGCTGCATTTGAGCGAATTCCGCACGCACTCGGCCACGCTCGAGGACGTCTTTGTGCGGCTGACGGGGAGGAACCTGCGCGATGAATAGGCTCGAATTAAGCAGCCTGTATCAACTCACCGTAACGCGATTCAAGCTGACGCTGCGCGAGCCGGAGGCGATCTTCTGGATCTTCATATTTCCCATTTTGCTTGCGCTGGGATTGGGAATCGCGTTCCGCAACCGTCCGGCAGACGTGCTGCCGGTGGGGGCAACCACGCCGCAACTGGTCCAAGCGCTCGCCGCCGACAAGGGACTCAAAGCGACGGAGATGGATGAGGCTGCAGGCACGCGCGCCCTGACGGCTGGAAGCATTGTGTTGCTCGCCATCGAGAGCGGTAACGGCGTGGTGTACCGGTACGACGATACGAATCCCGATGCGCGGATCGCGCGCATGATCGCGGACCGAGCGATTCAGGTTGCGGCTGGGCGTCGCGATGCAGTCGCGGCCCAAAATCAATTGGTGCACGAGACCGGTTCGCGCTACATCGACTTTGTTGTGCCGGGATTGCTCGGGATGAACCTGATGGGCTCAGCGATGTGGGGCTTAGGGTTCGCAATTGTGGACGCGCGCGCGAAGAAGCTGCTGAAGCGGATGGTGGCCTCGCCCATGCCGCGCTGGCAATACCTTGCGGCCTATCTGCTCTCGCGCCTCATCATGCTCGGCATTGAGGTTGTGGTGCTGCTGGGTTTTGCGTGGGTCGTATTTCGCGTGCCTTTTCGCGGGCCGCTCGTCGAACTGGCTCTTATCTGCGTCATCTCCTCGCTTACCTTTTCGGCGTTGGGCCTTCTCGTTGCCTCACGCGCGCGGACCATGGAGGCGGTCAGCGGTCTCATGAACCTGGTCATGATGCCGATGTGGATTCTGTCCGGCGTGTTTTTCTCGTCGTCGCGCTTTCCCGCCGTGATTGAGCCGCTGGTGAAGGCGCTGCCGCTAACCGCGGCGATTGATGCCATGCGCGGCAATATGCTGCAGGGAACGCCGCTCAGCCACATGATGACACCTTTGGCGATTCTGTTGGCATGGTTCGCGGTGCCATTCGCGGTTTCTCTCAGGATCTTCCGCTGGCGATAGAACAATGAGGGGAACCGCGAGCGGTTCCTCACGAGAGAAAATGCTCTACTCCGTTTTGAGCAAGGTCCAGATCCAGCCAACAAATGTGAGAACAAGGAACGGATACGCCATCGTCGGCAGGGGTTTGGAGATGGGCAGCAGTTGCTCACCGGCGAAGATCCTCAATGAGGTGATGGCGAAAAGGACAGCGCCGATGAGGCCTGCGATGCGCGTCCAGATCACGAAAACGCCTGGAACGCAGGTGAGAGCCAGGGCAGCGGACCAAAGAGCCGTTCCCGCGGCGAACGTCGGAACGCTGGCCTCAAGCGAACAGGCCGTTCCGCCGAGCATGACGGCTTCACCGATGGCATAGACAAGAAATCCGGCGGCGACGCAGTCGTTGCCTTTCCTGAAGTACATCAAGGCGAGCAGGGAAGTGGCGACAATAAGCGAGGCGCCGTCAATGGCCCATAATACGGCGCGCACATTCTGATTAGCGACGAAAGTTCCCACCATGCCCAAGATGCCACCAAGAGCCAGGCCAATAATGGCGATGATTTTCAATGGAGTTTTCATAGAAGTGAAAATCTTAATATGGCAGGCTCACGACTGACGAGAAGTTTGATCAGCCGCGATGTTCTCAAAGCTGTTTTGTGATTGTAGGTTCGCGCCGGCGTCGAATTAGTGCGAGAGAATTGCGGTCGGATTTGCGTAGTATCCGTCGCGGGTGCGCGCGTTCAGGTCGCGCTGATCGAGTCTGATCTCGATGTGGTGGTACTCGTTGGGTTTGTCGGCGGGAAGCGGAGTGAACCCGATTTCGTACCATGATTTCGCATCGGTAAGGCATCTTTGGATCATGCCAGCGATGTCGCTGTTTCCCTCGAGCGCCAGCCCGCCACTTTGGACGGCGATCACCTGAAGGCCTAGATCGCCGAATTCGACCTGGCTCGGCTTGGCAATGCCCTTGAGGAAGGCCTCATAGTCATCAGCTCGCTCGAGCGATTCCGAAACTCCGATCGGATTGATGTCGTAGACGGTGAGATCGATCTGCCTGAGCTGTGTTGAGATGCCGACGACTTCATTGAAGATTTGCTGTTCCTGGCTGGAGGTTAGGTAATTGCGAGAGCCGGAGATGAGGGGCCAGCCTGGCGACACCCAGAGAAGAATTTTGCGGCCAGGCAGAGTAGATGCGTACCCCAGGAATTGCTGGAATGCTTTGATGCAGATCTCAAGGCGTTCAGAGTCGCCCCACTCGGAGTTGCGCGTGATCTCGCGCAGACCGATCTCGTGATGCTCGAGGTCGTCGCTCAAGGCATTGCCATTGGTAGAAAAGCCGTTGTTGATTTGCACTCCCTGGTCAGTGAGCACGGCGATTGAAGTCGGATAAGTCAATTGACCTTCGTTCGACTTCAAGAACTTCTCGATTTCCTGGCGGGACCACGCGACAATCTGGTACGGGATATTGACGGCGTCGACGAGGATAACGACGTGCACCGGCTCGTCCGCGGCACTCTTGATCTTGAAGTACGTGATGGGGCGCGGGATCTTGTTGTCGAGGACCGTAAAGTCCTGCTGGGGAAGATTGGGAACGGGCTGACCGGATTTGGTGTCGACGGCGACATCGAGCCGGAGAGCTTGAGAGGCGGGAGGGGCTGCTGGCTCAGGCTGCTGGGCGGATGCCGTGAGCGGGGAACATAGCAGCATTACGGGGAAGAAGCAGGCCAACCTATGGACGATCATTGATGACCTCCAACGCTTACGGCGCGCAAAGGAGGGCGAGCAACTCTTCACGGCAGGGCCATCATACAGCAAGACCCGAGAGGAGCACACGGGGTTTGCTTCATAGGGGTACTCGAACTCACCCCGGTAAAATGAATCCAAGATGGAATCAGGAAATCAGAGCTCGCTCTTACCCGAAACGGTCCTCGACGGTAGCCGATTTATCCGCGCGTGTTTGCGCAAGCCGGTGGATCGAACGCCGGTTTGGTTCTTGCGTCAAGCCGGACGCTACATGCAGGAATACCGCGACGTTCGCAAGCACCACACGCTGGTGGAGATTTGCAAGATGCCCGAGCTGGCTGCCGAGGTGACCATTACTGCCGCGGAAAAGCTGGGCGTGGACGCGGCGATCATCTTTGCCGATCTGCTGCTGCCGCTGGAGCCGATGGGACTGGATTTCGAGTTTCAGGCAGGCGAGGGCCCCGTGGTGCATCGCCCTTTGCGGACGGCTGATGACGTGCGCGCCTTGCGCACCGATCGCGCGAGCGAACTGGGCTATGTGGGGCAAGCCATTGAGAAGGTCGCGGCGCATTTTCGCGATCGGTTGGGCGTGATCGGATTCTGCGGAGCACCTTACACGCTGGCCAGCTACATGATTGAGGGCGGCGGCTCGCGCAACTACATCGAGACGAAAAAGATGATGTACGGCAGCTCCACCACTGCGTGGGGCAGCCTTTTGGATAAGCTGGTCATTGTGTTAACAGAATATTGCCGCATGCAGGTGCAGGCGGGCGCGGACGTGATTCAGATCTTCGATAGCTGGGTCGGTTCACTTTCGCTTAGCGACTATCGCACGTATGCCTTTGAGGCTTCGAAGAGGCTGGTGCGCGCAGTGCAGGCGATGGGCGTGCCGGTGATTTACTTTGGCGTGGAAACCGCCGGGTTGTTGCAGCAGATGGCGCTGACGGGCGCCGACGTGATTGGCCTGGACTGGCGGCAGCCGCTGGACGCGGGCTGGCAGGCCGTGGGCCGCGGACACGCGGTGCAGGGCAATCTGGATCCGATTACGCTCTTCGCGCCCCCCGATGTGCTGGAGCAACGCGTGAAAGAGATTTTGCGCTCGGCCAACGGCCGCCCGGGACACATTTTCAATCTGGGTCACGGGATTGTGCCGCAAACGCCGGTGGAGAACGTGCAGGCCGTGGTGAAAATGGTGCGCGAGTTCCGCCTGGAGAGCTCCCGTGGCTAAACAGGCAGTGTTGCTGCTGGCGCATGGAACTCCGGAGACGGTGGAGCAGATTCCCGAATACCTGCGCAACGTAGTGAGCGGGCGGCCTTTGCCGCAGGCGGTTGTGGAAGAGATCCAGCATCGCTATGCGCAAATTGGTCATAGCCCGCTGACTGAGATCACGTTGGCCCAGGCGCGATTGGTTGAGGATGAACTGGCCGCTGCGGGTCAGCCGGTCCCGGTGTATGTAGGGATGAGAAACTGGCGGCCCTATATTCCCGAGGTGGTGCGGAAGATGCGCGCGGACGGTATCGAGGAGGCTGCGGTGATCTGCATGGCGCCGCAGAATTCGCGCACCAGCGTAGGGCTGTACCGGCGCGCGGTGGAGGCGGAAGCGGGGGACTTGCGAATCGACTTTACACCCGGATGGGCACGGCACCCACTTCTGGCCGAAGCATTTGCCGAGCGGTTGCGGCCGGCCCTGACCACACTGGCACAGGAGACCGGCGGCCCAGTGCCGGTGCTGTTTACGGCGCATAGCGTCCCCACGCGCACGGTGGAAGCGCCTGCGGCTGACGCGGAAGCCGGCAAACGCCTATGGCCCGGGCAGGGAGCCGATCCTTACGCGGAAGAGGCGCGCCATACCGCTGAACTGGTGGCCGAGCGAGTGCCGGAGATTCCCCGCTGGTGGTTTGCTTTCCAGAGCCAGGGTGCAAGCGGTGGACCGTGGCTGGGACCGAGCGTTGAGGAGATGCTCGATCAGGTTGCGGCTGAGGGCGTGAAGGCGATTATTCTGCAGCCCATTGGGTTCCTCTGCGATCATGTGGAAATTTTGTTTGACGTCGACATTCTTTTCCGCGGGTACGCCGCAAAACGCGGCATTCGATTGGAGCGCCCGGAATCGCTGAACGCCTCAGACGTCTTGGCGAAGGCAGTTGCCGATCTGGCTTGCGATGGGCTGGGTCGGCTGAGCGCGGCCTAGTGATCCGAAGTATGAGCAGGCCAAGGCTGAGGTAGGTTACTGGGGTTATTGATATAGTAGTTACCTCAGTACCACAATCCGACGCATTTTCGTTTTCCACAGTCACCTCTGGGGCTAAGATCGAGACGATTCTTTGGGGCGGGGAAACTCGCCGGTGATCCCTCTTGTTCTGGCAAGCAGAAGGCCTTCGCTGCAAGGTTAGCGGTGGGCGGGTTGACGTTCGCGTTGCCGAGAAGTTGAGCCGAATTCCAGGAGATGACGCATGCCGGTGGGAATGGCACGAGGAGCCATGGCTGGAGATATTGTCGAGATGAGTTCTGCGAAGGAGCCGGTACATTGCGAGAAATGCGGCAGCGATAAGGTCTATCGCGTGAGCCGCGAGGGCTATCTTCAGACGAAGGTTTACCCGCTGTTCGGTTACTATCCCTGGCGGTGCATGCGGTGCGGCGTGCATGTGGTTCTGCGCAAACGCAAGCGGGCCATGAAGCCGGATTTCATGGAGTAAGTTGAGACTGGCAGAAACTCAGGAGCGGAAGAAGTTTCGAGCCAGGAAGATCACGTTGGCCGGGCGTTCTGCCAGGCGGCGCATAAAGTAGGGATACCACTCCGTTCCAAAAGGAACATAAACGCGAACCTTGTATCCGTCGCGCACCAAATTGCGCTGCAGGTCGCGGCGCACTCCGTACAACATCTGAAACTCGAAATGATCGTGGCCGATTCCACGCGATGCCGCGTAGGCTTTTGCCGCATCCACGATCGCCTCGTCGTGCGTTGCCAGGCCGTGGTAGATGGGACTGTCAAGAAGCATCCGGCTGAGCTTTAGAAAGTTGGCGTCGACGTCGGACTTGCGCGGATAAGCGACTTCGGGCGGCTCTTTGTACGCGCCTTTGCAAAGCCGGATACGGATGCCATCGGCGAGCAACTGCTCCACGTCGGCCTGTGAACGATAGAGGTAGGCCTGAATTACGACGCCGACAGCGCCGCGCGTCGCGGGGCGTGCATGAATGCGGCGCACGATGTCGAGCGTAACTTGGGTCAGGCGCGAATCTTCCATGTCGATGCGCACAAAGTTTCCTGTGGCGCGGGCGTGTTCGACGAGATTTCCGGCGATGGACTCGGCCAGATCCGCCGATTGCTCAAGGCCCATTTGCGTGAGCTTGACGCTGATGTTCCCCTGAATGCCGCGGGTGGCAATGGAGTCGAGTAATTTGTGGTAAACATCGGCAGCGAAATGCGCCGCGCTCTCTGATGTGACGCTTTCACCCAGAGAGTCGAGAGTGATCGCGATGCCTTGGCGGTTTACCTCTTCAGCTACGCGCAACGCGTTGTCGGGGGCCATACCCGCAATGAAGCGTGAGTTGAGGCGAGACCCCAGCCGGGAGCGTTCGCAGAAATGACGCAATGGGCGGTTATGAGAGAGTGCGATGAATGCGGAACGAAGAATTGGCATGACTTGCCCCTGCAAGGGAGCGTGCCGGCGAGGGCTCACTCCACAAACACATTAGTTTCGCACACTCGGCTGGAATAGGCAGCGGTACAAAAGACATGTGTTGTGCGATTCGGAGAGCTCCCAGTTAGAACGCCCTTCGCGTCGTACGTTTCGCCGTTAGTGCACTTCAAACAAAGCGCTGCCGTGCGGCGGCAAGGTGACGCTTAGGTCCTTGGACTCTTTGGTCGTCGAATCGTCCCAGGCATTCTGTGCGGAATGTTTTGCGCTATCCAGACCAAGATCCTTCCACGTGGTGCGCACGGTGGTTGCGCTGGCGCCGAGATTGAAGAATGCAAAAAATTCGGCGTAGCCCCGGTCGCCTGGTGCGTTGATGGTGGCGCGCCAGACGCGAATATTCTCAAAGCCTGCGCCCAGCGTTGAGGCATCGACAGGACGACTGTAACTGGCGTTCTGATCCACGAAAAGAACGTTCTGGTTGGTGATGAGCGAGCGCGTGAAGTCATCGAGACGAGTCAGGTTGCTGCCGAGGATAAGGGGCGAGCGGGTCACCGCCCATAGAGTGAATTCAGTGCGCTGCTCGTCCTGCGTTTGGCGCGATTGCCGCGCTTCGCCCCATCCGGGATGTGGACCAAGCCAGCCCTCAGGGAGCATGTCGGCATCGGGCCAATTTCCCGGACCGGTGTAGGGGAACCACTTCGCCAGGCGATCGAAAGCGCCTTGCAATCCGAAGGGAAACTCATCGTTCGGTTTGTTAGGGAAGGTCCATCCATCCCAATGGTCATTGGAGATGCGCCACATCTGCGCGTACTTCGCGACCTC
Organism: Occallatibacter sp.; assembly: GCA_050013775.1. Taxonomy (GTDB): domain Bacteria; phylum Acidobacteriota; class Terriglobia; order Terriglobales; family Acidobacteriaceae; genus Telmatobacter. Next base: position 22,203 of record JBEKEP010000021.1, read on the forward strand.
GGCTGCGTGCTCGAGTGCAGTGGGGCCCGGCGAAAGGCTGAGAATGATGGGGCGGCCGGTTTTGTGGATCGACGCGGCGATCTGGCGAATCTCCGTAGGCCGGTAGGGATTGTTGGAGATACAGTCGACCTTGAGAAAATCCACGCCCCAGTACGCATAAAGCTTCAGCATGGAGTCGTAATAGGCTTGCCCGGCGGCATTGTCCTTGACGCCCCAATTGCCATCGTCCCAGGGGCAGGGAGATGTGGTGTCGGCGGCATCGGCGGCAAGGAATTGGGTGCCTGCGATGGGCAAATTGGCTGCGACCACTTGGCGGGGAATGCCACGCACGATGTGAATGCCAAACTTGAGCCCCTGCGCATGCAGCCAGTCGGCGAGAGGCTTGAATCCGGCGCTATTAGCAGATGAGGGAAATCTGTCCGGCGCCGGAATCAACAGACCATTGCTGTTCCAGAGGTATTGCTTCTGCTCGAGGGTCTTACCTGCGGGGTTGGCCATGTACCAGCCCTCGTCGATGACGGCGTACTTCCACCCGAATTGCTGCAGCGAGACAAGAACGGTTGCATTGTCTCGAAATTGCTCCTCGTCGATGGTGAGCCCGTAGGCGTCCCAACTGTTCCACCCAAGGGGAGGAGTGGGCGCGGGTGTTTGTGCAGGGGTGAATTGCGAAATGAGGCACACAGCCGCAAGAGCAGCGACAGGAAGAATTGCCAGCTTGGTCATGAGAAAACATATAGCATATTCCGGGCCGGGAGCGGGATTCACGCTGAAGAAACAGGTCGGACGGGGTCTCCGGGTTATCCTACGAAAACCCGAACGAAAGTGGGTTGACCAAGCAGAGGAGATGTCATGGAAAGCGTGTGTAAGGCCGGAAAGTGGTGCGCGTATGTCTTGGCCTGTGTTCTGGGTATATCGGCATTCGCCGTGCGCACTCCGGCACAAGCGGCCGAGCAGGGAAGCGCACACTCGATCCAAGCCCTCTTCGTGAGCGACATCCATTTTGAACCGTTTCGTGATCCGGGGAAGGCCGCGCAACTGGCGGCCGCGCCAGTTGGAGACTGGAACGCCCTTCTTACTGCTCCGGCGACCGCCGATGCGGAGGCACAGTTCACGAAACTGCAGCAATCCTGCCACGCGCGCGGCGAGGACACAACATACGCCCTGTTTCAGTCGAGTTTGCACGCTATTCATGCGCAAGCGGGTGATTCGAAATTTGTGATTGTGAGCGGCGACCTGATTGCACACTCGTTCTCATGCAAATTTGCCACAGTGTTTCCCAAGGCCGCGCCGGCTGACTACCGGGCCTTTGTGGAGAAGACGATTGCCTATGTGATGGGTGGACTGCGCAATGCGCTTCCCGGCGTTCCCGTCTATGCGGCGCTGGGAAATAACGATTCCGACTGTGGCGATTATCAACTTGATGCTCATGGCGCATTCCTGACAGAGAGCGGAGAGCTTTTTGCCGCCGATCTTCACGGAGCGGAGCGTTCGCGAGCGGTGGAGACATTTGCGGCCGGAGGCTACTACAGTGTGAGGCTGCCGGCTCCCGTGGAACGAACGCGGTTGCTGGTGCTGGACGATCTTTTCATGTCGGAGCGCTACCAGACCTGCGGCGGCAAAGAGGATGGAGCGCCCGCAGCAGCGCAGATTGCGTGGCTTAAACGGCAGTTGGATGAGGCGCGCGACAAACACGAAAAAGTCTGGGTGATGACGCACATTCCCGGGGGAGTGAATGCGTACTCCACGGCGACGAAGGGAAAGGACATTTGCGGCAAGGGCAAGCCAACGATGTTTCTGACGTCAGAGGCGCTACCCGATTTGTTGGCCGGCTATGGGGGCGTGATTCAGTTGGCGATCTTCGCGCATACGCACATGGATGAGGTGCGATTGCTGATTCCGGCGAATGTCGACGCCGCGCATCGACCCGTCGCAGTAAAGATGGTCGCATCAATTTCGCCCATTGACGGCAACAATCCATCGTTCACGATAGCGACGATTGATCCGGCGCACGCAATACTGGCGGATTATCGCGTGATTGCGGCTTCCAACCAGACGGGAATCGACACAAGTTGGACCGAGGAATACGATTTTGCGCAGACGTACCACGAGCCGGCATTCACAGCAGCCACGCTCGGGAACTTAATTGCCGGCTTCAAGGCAGATCCGATGGCGCAAACGCCTACGAGCCAGAGCTACCTGCACAATTACATGACCGGGGTCGATATGCGGGCACTGGCTCTGTTCTGGCAGCCGTATGTGTGCTCCCTGACGAATGACGCGGCGGATGCGTTCAAGGAGTGCGCGTGCAGTAGATAGGGCGGCGGAGCTGGGGGTGATAGCGTGCTGCGCCAGGTCGGGAGGCCAGGATTGGTCAGCGAATGATGATGCCCATCAAGTCTCCGGGTGAGGTTGTGGCAACCGGCCCTCCTCAAAGCGGGATAACGCGATGCAGAGGGCCATGGGTTCTTATCGCGACGATTCTTGCTTCAAGCATGGCCTTCATCGACGGGACCGTCGTCAATATAGCGCTGCCCGCTCTGCAAGCTTCTCTTCATGCCTCGGTGACAGACATTCAATGGGTGATCGAGTCCTACGCTCTACTACTTGCTTCGCTGTTGCTGTTGGGGGGCTCTCTTGGCGATTTGTATGGCCGTCGTAGAATCTTCCTCTTCGGCGTAGTGCTCTTCGCAATCGCGTCGGCTTGGTGTGGCCTCGCGTCGTCCATCGCCTCCCTCATCGTTGCGCGCGGACTGGAGGGAATAGGAGCGGCGTTGCTGATCCCGGGAAGTCTTGCCATTATCAGCGCCTCTTACTCAGAAGACGGACGCGGGCGGGCGATCGGCACCTGGTCTGCCTTCACGGCAATCACTGCCGCCATCGGGCCGGTGCTGGGCGGATGGCTCGTGGAACATGCATCGTGGCGCTGGGTGTTCTTTATTAATCTTCCACTCGCGGCCATCGTCATCTTGCTTTCGTATTGGCGCGTCCCGGAAAGCCGGAACGAAACGGCGAGCAAAGGTCTCGATTGGCTGGGCGCCTCACTGGCTACTTTTGGCCTGGGAACAATTACGTACGCTCTCATCAATGGTCCGTCCACGAAGCCAGGTTACGGAGCAGTTGTCTGGGGCCTGGGCGTGGCGGGAGTAGGCGCGCTGCTTTGTTTTCTTATCGTCGAAGCCCGCTCGCCGTCTCCGATCGTCTCTTTGAGTCTCTTCCGATCCAGGGACTTTTCCGGTGCCAACCTGCTCACGTTCCTGCTCTACGCACCGATGGGAGGCATGTTGTTTTTCCTTCCTCTGGATCTGATTCAGGTCCAGCATTACTCCGCAACACGGGCCGGAGGGGCCCTGCTTCCCATGATCCTGCTGATCTTTGTACTCTCGCGCTGGTCCGGCGGGCTGGTGGCTCGATATGGCGCGAGACTCCCGCTCACGATTGGATCGCTTGTCGCAGCGTCAGGCTTCGCACTTTTCCTGGGGCCGGGAATCGGAGGCTCGTATTGGAGTACGTTTTTCCCAGCTGTGTTTGTTCTGGGCTTAGGCATGGCGATCAGCGTGGCGCCGCTTACGACGGCGGTCATGGAGTCTGTTCCTTCGAGCGAGGCCGGCGTCGCATCCGGTGTCAACAACGCGGTATCGCGGGTCGCGGGACTGCTTGCGGTCGCAGTGTTTGGCCTGGTTTTGTCGGCGGGATTTAACCGTGCACTGGACGCCAGTCTGGCGCAGATGCAACTGTCTCCCGCTTTGCGCGGGAACGCCGAAAGTCAGCGATCGAAACTGGCGGGTGCTCAAATTGACGACTTGCGCGTAAGGCGCGCCTTCGATGAAGCCTTCGTTTCCGGATACCGCGAGGTGATCTGGATCTCTGTCGGGCTGGCTCTGTTGAGCGCATTGAGCGCGCAGATGATTCAATCGAAGAAGCGCCTTGTGAGTGCGAGCAGTTAAGTACCGGACCCGGCGGACGGTTTGCTAGTCGGAAAACTGAAGGCTCTCCGGCGGGCCCAGATAGCTCGGCCGCAGCGCGCCGTGACTCACGATTACGCGTTCGATCACCACGCCGGGATCGACCGCCCAAATCTTCAGCGTGTGATATCCCGGCTTCGCAATCGTCAGCGGAACCGTGACGCGGCGTACCCCATCGCTCACCGCTTGCTCCCAGTCCTTCTGCGCGTTGTGCTCGAGCTCGTCGACGATCGTGCGCGGTCCATCGTCCATTGAGACGGCAAAACGCAGCCCGCGTCCCGGAACGAAATTAAGTGTCGGGGCCAGGATCGCCTGCATCTCAAATTCTCCTGTATCGTACAAATACATTTTGTAGGCGAGCGCCGCCTTCGACTCCGTGTTGCTCTCGGCCGTAACTGGATATACGGTCATCGCCGAGCGCGTTGCGCCATAACCGGGCAGTTCCTCCCAATGCGTCTGGCCATCCGCCGCACGCTCTGTTGTATCAGCCGCTTCGATCGCCACGTATCCGTCGCTCTCAACAGATCCATGCGCGTCGGCGCGCGTAATGGGCAGCCGCAGCGTTCGCAGGGTGTAATTCATCGGGCGCCCTTCGCCTGAACTTATCGCGACTGTTCCCTGCGCACTGTCATTGCCGGCAGGCACCTTGCTCCAATCCACGCGAAGCACGACCGTCTCTTCCGCCGCGCCAACCGTTCCTGCACTCTCTGACGGCACAATCCACGGCACAGTCGTCTGCACCGTGAACTTCGCCGGCGTCGCGCCGCGATCAAACAGCCGGAGGGTGCGCGTTTCATCAGAGACAGAATCAATGGTTCCCAGCGAGAAACCGAAGCGTCCTCCCGCCCGCTCCAGAGTCGCGCCTCCCGCGTCCACGCCGAGCGATCCCGCGTTCGGAACCTGAATCCAGGTCACCGCAGGCATTGCATTCGCCGGCGGATCGTTCCAGAAGGTGTAGCCGATGTGCGTCTGGTCCATCATGTGATCCCACTTGCCGTTCTCAAGCTGATGGTTGTACTCATCACTCAGCGTCGCATCCCGCGCAAACATCGCGCGCACCGCGTCGGCCTCTCGATTCGCCCGCGGATTCCCCACGCGTGCATCCGCGGCATTGCGCTCTGCCGCAATATACATCTCCGTCAAATTGGCGCACGCATCTACGGGGTATTGGATCAGCTCATAGTACGACGCGCGCTCGTCCTGGGGTAGTTGCGCAGCCAGCTTGTCTACACGATCCTGGAGCGCCTGCCATTCCGCCTCCACGCGGTCCGCTTCGCGATAGTTCGTGAGGCTGAATGTCGAGGGATCGATGAGCTCCGGTTTCCTGCGTCCGTTGTACCGTGTGTACTCTTCCATCGCTGTCGCAATCTCACTTGCATGCTCCGGCCCGAATTCACGCGTTGCCCATAGCTTCGTGAATTCATCGAGATGGTCAATGCCTGAGCGGTCGGGGTCCCACCGCTCGGGGGTGCGCGCGTAGCTCAGGAAGAACTCCGTGGGAAACTCCATCGGCTTTCCATCGCCGACATTCACCACCCACAGCCTGTCTGCTCCGTACTGGAGTGCCAGGTTCATCTGTTCCTGAATCTTCGGAATTGGGTTCGTGTTCAGCCACTTGTACGAGCGCGGGCCGCCCACATAATCGAAGTGGTAGTAGATGCCGGCCCCGCCCACGCGCTTGCGTTCTTCCGCAGTGGGTAGCCGCCGCAAATTGCCCCAATTGTCGTCGGACCACAGCAGCGTCACATCGTCGGGCACGCGCATGCCGCTTTCATAGTAGCCCTGCACTTCCTTGTAAAGCGCCCACACCTGTGGAACCTTGGCCAGATCGAGATTCACCGTCTGCTTCAAAATCTCTCTTTGATCGGCGACAATCCGCTCCAGCAGTTCGGTATTCGCGGTAGCCGACATGGGCGTGTCGCCCTCGCCGCGCATCCCCAGCGTCACCACCTCTTCGTAATTCTTGTCTCTCTCCATCCCCTCGCGCCAGAACTTGTCGATTTCTTGTTGATTGGTCGCGTAGTCCCACGCGCCATGATGGCCCCACACCCATTCCTTCTCCGCGCGCATCATCGGCTCTTCGTGCGAGGTCCCCATCACAATTCCGTATTCATCGGCCAGCTTCGCGTTCAGCGGATCCTCCATGGCAAATGCGTTGTTCCACATGGCTGGCCAAAGAAAGTTTGCCTTCAGTCGCAGCAGCAGCTCAAATACCTTCGTATAAAACTCGTGATTCATGCCTCCGAATTTCTCTTTCGTCCATCCTGAAAGAGCTGGAGCCTCATCGTTGAAGAAGATCCCGCGGTATTTCACTGCCGGCACCGGCTGCACATAGCGCCCGGGCTGTACATAGAGCGCATTGGCATGAGGCACCCTGACATCGGCCCACCAGTACCAGGGCGAAACTCCAATCTGTTCCGAGAGATCGTAAATCCCGTAGATGGTGCCGCGTTTGTCCGCACCCGCAATCACGAGCGCTCGCCGAACTCCCGGCATCGGATGTTCCACCACCGTCGTCACCGCCGACTCCCACTGGCCTTGAATCCCGCTCACGTCCAGCTTGTGCCTGCGCACCAGCGCATCGATCAGCGGACTCCTGCCGACGGTTCCGATGAGTACGACATCGATGCCGGCAGCGGGGCTGCCCTTTATCAACGGCGCATCGTGTCCCGTAACCCTGCCTATATCCAGGCTCAGATCGCCGGCCGCTCGTACAACCCCAGGCCAATCCTCGTCGCTCACCACCAGCGGAGCTGCCTTGCCATTTGCCGCCAGCACAAAAGCTGCAGGCGACGGCGACGGGCTGACGTACTTTGGCCCTCCCAGGGCGTTGCCCCATTTTGGCCAAAGGGTGATCGTGAAGAGGACAAGAAAAGCGGCCCGGGCGGTCCTGCCACGCGCAATGCATTTGCTCCAAGTGCGGCCTTGAACCCGCGCGGGCTTTACGGCTAACAAGAATGCGAATCGATCTGTACTCATCGTTCCCCCAAGAAAACAAGATTACTCTCTGCGGGCAGACCCACAATAGAACGAATCCGCAGTTGAGCGGGACTCCGCCTGAACGGGTGTCGATGTGTGGGTGGTTTTTCGAGAAGGAATGCGGAGCGTTCCCAGGGATTCACGATCTATTTCAGGGACAAAGACCCGTGTGTGGGGCGCGGGCCTGCGTGTGCACCGGGACTACTTGACGAAGGGTTTCCAGGACGATGAGATCTGAGTTGTTAATGTCCTGCCCTCGACTTCGGAATCGATCAGCGAGGCAGCGAGGTCCCAAACGCGTGGGTCATTTTCAATTTCATGATGGGGTTTGTTCAACATTCGTGCATACCAGGGATAGTTATCACAATTAATTCGCCGGCCTTCATAGGTCATTTGGAGGTTTTCGATGATCGTGGTTTGAGCCGGATCGTTTGCGACGATCTCAGTGCGTCCATGAAGTGGCCCCCGCGACTGATAGAGATTAATGGCATTTGCCACGTTTGAAGGAATCCTCGAATCATCGCGGCCCGGTTTTGCGATGCTGTCTAACTGGATTGTGAGCAGAACCGGAATGCCCTGTTTTGCTAACTCTCGAGCAAATACCACTGTTTCTGCAGCGCCCCAGCTGTGTCCATAGAGAATGATTCTTGCGTGCTCTTTCTCGGCAGCCGATGGATTGCCGTTGCCATTGCCATCGAGGAGACGCAGGACTTCATGAAGGGCCTTTCTCCCGTCATGATTTGCAAACACCTCAGCATGCATGCCGGGGCGATAACGGTCTCGAAGATACTCGGCAAACTGCACTTCAGGATGGCCGTGGTCATCCTCCCGGGCAAATCCGCCTACAAATCCAATGACGATTACTTTTCGAGCATTGGCGCCACTCTCGGCGGCGACGTGGTTGTTGATTGGGAACGTTTCGCCTGCATTGCGCATCGCGAGAGGGGGAAGCTCCCGGGTTGTCGCGCTGGCGGGGCACGCCGACCCATACGGCCGGACAGACTGTGCCACGGCGCAGAGAGATACGGAGGCGACCAGCACAAGCAGCGCACAGGTGAACCGCCCTCGATGGGCCGTGAGATGCCGCTGGGTAGTGGTTTGAGAGGTAGGCTCTTTGCTGCTCAATTCGGGATTATCCGACCGAGGGAAGACTTCAACCATTTTCGGCTTATATAGCGTTTCAGCCAGGAATGATGGTCAATTTTGAACACATTGCGTCAACCACGCACGAAAGGGTCCACCGAGTATCCATTAGTGCGGTCTCTGGCGGCAGGACTCTAGCGCGAGCTGACGGCCGCGGAGTAACGGACGCGCGCTAACGGTTCGTCTTTGGGGGCCAGGTATTCGTTAACGGCGGCGGCGGCTTTGCGGCCCTCGGCAATGGCCCAGACCACGAGCGATTGGCCGCGGCGCATGTCGCCGGCGGCAAAGATGCCGTCGACGGAGCTCATGTAATTGGTGGTTGCGATGTTGCCGCGGGGGTCAAGCGCCAAGCCAAGCTGGTCGATCATGCCGTTGCGGACGGGACCGAGGAAGCCCATAGCGAGCAAGACCAGATCGGCGTCGAGCGTGAACTCGCTGCCGGCAATTTGCTCGAACTTGGGCGGAGGCGCCACGCGAATGGCATGCAACTGCTTGACGTTTCCGTCGGCGTCGCCAGAGAATTTCACGGTGCCGATGCTCCAGTCACGATCGCCGCCTTCTTCATGCGAGCTTTCGGTGCGGAGTTGCAGTGGCCAGAGCGGCCACGGTGTGGAAGTGGCGCGCTCTTCGGGCGGCTTAGGCATGATTTCGAACTGATGCACGCTCTTCGCGCCCTGACGATGGCTGGTGCCGAGGCAGTCTGCGCCCGTGTCGCCGCCGCCGATGATGATGACGTGCTTGCCGGTAGCGAGAATGGGCGCGACGGCTTTCATGGATGCCAGAAGAGTCTCCTCTGAATCGCCCTCATTGCGGCGATTCTGCTGAGGCAGAAACTCCATCGCAAAGTGAATGCCCTTGAGCTCGCGGCCAGGAATGGGCAGATCGCGTGGCTGCTCTGCGCCGCCACAAAGAAGGATGGCGTCGAAGCCTTCTGTCAGCGACTCCACGGAAACATTCACGCCGACGTGCGCGTTGGTTTGGAAAACCACGCCTTCAGCCTTCATCTGCTTGATGCGGCGATCGACGATATGTTTTTCGAGCTTGAAATTCGGGATGCCGTATCGGAGCAGGCCGCCGATGCGGTCGTTCTTTTCAAAAACCGTGACGGAGTGGCCGGCGCGGCGCAGTTGCTGCGCGGCAGCCAGACCCGCGGGACCGCTGCCGACGACTGCCACGCGCTTGCCAGTGGCTTGCTCGGGCGGCTCAGGATGAATCCAGCCCTCGTCCCAGGCGCGCTCCACAATGGAACGCTCGATGAGCTTGATGGAAACCGGCGGCTGGTTGATGCCGAGCACGCACGCTGCTTCACAGGGAGCGGGGCAAATGCGGCCAGTGAACTCCGGAAAATTGTTCGTGGAGTGGAGGCGGCGAATAGCGGCTTCCCAGCGGTTGCCGTAGACGAGGTCGTTCCAGTCGGGAATGAGGTTGTTGACGGGACAACCAGTGTGGCAGAAGGGCACGCCGCAATCCATGCAGCGAGCGCCCTGCTCGCGCTGCTTTTCCTCGGGGAACGGTTCATAGATCTCGAACCAATCCTTGATGCGCTCGTCGGCCTTGCGCCGCGTGGCCTGCTCGCGTCCAATTTCCAGAAAGCCCGTGACCTTACCCATGTTGCACCTCGGCTAGCATTTTCCGGACGAACGTGCGATTGCAAAATCCTGTGAAAAGTGGATTTTTCTTGTCGAAAAATCCACTCGACGTTTGTGCCTTCCGCATTATGAACGTCCGGAAAATGCGTCGGCTGCCGCCACGAGAGGCGACGAAATAGTGGGTGGTGCATAAACGACGTCGACGCGCTCTACGCCGAGCACGCGCTTGTATTCGTGCGGGAAGACTTTGATGAACTTGGGCTGCGCGTCTGCCCAGTGCTCGAGGATCCACGCGGCGCGCGGGCTGCCCGTGAGGTCGCGATGACGCGCCAGCAGGGTGCGGATGGTTTCAATGTCCTCGGCGTTGACCAGTGGTTCCAAATCCACGCTGGCCCGGTTGCAACGGCGAATGGAGAAGTCGCCCTGATCGTCGTAGACGTAGGCGATGCCTCCACTCATACCGGCAGCGAAGTTGCGGCCGGTGGAACCGAGAACGATGACAAGGCCGTTCGTCATGTATTCGCAGCCGTGGTCGCCTACACCTTCTACGACCGCAGTTGCGCCGGAGTTGCGGACGGCGAAACGCTCGCCTGCGATGCCGTTGAGGAAGACTTCGCCAGCGGTGGCGCCGTAGAGAACTACATTGCCGGCGAGGATGCTTTCCTCGGGCAGGAAGCTGGAGGTCTTGGCGGGATAGGAGATGATGCGTCCGCCGGAAAGCCCTTTGCCGAGATAGTCGTTGGCGTCGCCCTCAAGTTCAAGCGTTACACCGCTGGGCACAAAAGCTCCGAAGCTTTGGCCTGCCGAGCCACGGAATTTGAAGTGGATGGTTCCGTCGGGCAAACCAGGCGATCCATAGCGGCGGGCGATTTCGCCGCCGAGCATAGCGCCGACGGTGCGGTGCACATTGCGAATGGCGAAGCTTGCCTTCACAGGCTCTTGCCTTTCGAGGGCCGGTGCTGCCTTTGAAATGAGCGCGTGATCGAGCGCCGGCCCAAGGCCGTGGTCCTGGCACGTGGTGCGGCGGCGCGCCACACGCGAGGGCAGCGTGGGTACATAGAGAATCGACGAGAGATCGATGCCCTTGGCCTTCCAGTGCGCGTCGTCGATGTGCGTTTCGATCTTTTCTACGTGGCCCACCATTTCGTCGATGGTCTTGAATCCGAGCTTGGCCATGTGCTGGCGCATCTGCTCCGCAATGAAGAAGAAGAAGTTGATGACGTGCTCGGGCGCGCCGGTGAAGCGCGCGCGGAGCACGGGATCCTGAGTGGCGATGCCGACGGCACAGGTGTTCAGGTGACACTTGCGCATCATGATGCAGCCCATTGAAATTAGGGGCATTGTGGCAAAGCCGAATTCCTCTGCGCCGAGCAAGGCAGCGATGACCACATCGCGGCCCGTCTGCAGCTTGCCGTCGGTCTGGACGCGAATGCGCGAGCGCAGGTCATTGAGCAGCAGTACTTGTTGCGCCTCTGCGAGGCCGAGTTCCCATGGCAGGCCGGCGTGCTTGATGGAACTGAGCGGCGAAGCACCGGTGCCGCCGGTGTCGCCGGAGATGAGCACGACATCGGCGTGCGCCTTGGAGACGCCCGCGGCGACGGTGCCGACACCGACTTCAGAAACCAGCTTAACCGCAATACGTGCCTGCGGATTGACGTTCTTGAGATCGTAAATTAGCTGCGCCAGATCTTCGATGGAGTAGATGTCGTGGTGCGGCGGAGGCGAGATGAGTCCGACGCCGGCGATGGAGTGGCGGATGCGCGCGATTTCGCTGTCGACTTTGTGGCCGGGCAGCTGGCCACCCTCGCCGGGCTTTGCGCCTTGCGCCATCTTGATTTGCAGCTCGGTGGCGTTGACGAGATAGTTTGTGGTGACGCCGAAGCGGCCGCTGGCGACCTGCTTGACGGCGCTGCGGCGCGAATCGCCGTTGGCGTCGGGCTTGAAGCGGGCTTCGTCCTCGCCGCCCTCGCCGGTGTTTGACATGCCGCCCAGG
>JBEKEP010000022.1:0-43094 GCA_050013775.1 Occallatibacter sp.
AGGGCAATCACAGCCTTAAGTTCGGCGTGGATGAGTTGCACAACTACGACTTCAATAACACCTACGGCGGAGACGGCAACGGCTATTACGTGTACAACTACGTCGGCAACTACATCAGCGATCAGATCAATGCGCTCTCTGGAAAGCCCGGCAACTGCGCTAGCACCGTACCTCGAAACGGAACGGCTACGGTTTCCGCGGTTGGCACTTTCCCCTGCTACGCAACGTTCACGCAGACGTTTGGACCGCATGTCTATGGCATCAGCACCATGGACAGCGGCGTGTTCGTCCAGGACAACTGGAAGTTTCGCCCGCGCCTGACCTTCGAACTCGGTCTGCGCTGGGATTACGAGAAACTTCCGCCCGCCGATCCTAACCTGACCGCCGCATCGGGCACCTTCGTTCCCTATGCGCAGTTGAACAACAATCCGAGCGACAAGAGGAATTTCGGTCCGCGCATCGGATTCTCATACGACCTGTACGGTCAAGGCAAAACCATCCTGCGCGGCGGGTACGGCGTCTACTACGGCCGCATCAACAACGGCGAATTGCTCAATATCCGTTTCAATACCGGCAGCCCGATGAGCCAGTACAACACGCAATGGAAGGTCACTCAAGCCGGCTATCCCACTCTGCCCAACATCGTGGCCGGCGCCGGTACTGCTGCAGCTACACCGACCTCCAACTTCCTGGCCGCCAATCTGCGCAATCCCGAGGTTCAGGAATACGATCTGGAACTCCAGCAGGACCTCAGCCATGGCACCTTCTTTGCGTTGAGCTACCTCGGCTCGCAAGGCCGCGAACTGCCCAACTTCCTTGACGTCAACCTCAACCCAACCCAGACATTCATCAATGTTACGGTTGCAGATAACCCAAGTTGCACCACAACCTGCGGGCCTCTGGGTCCGAATGGATCCATCGTCCAGAGTGTGGGGCAGTTCACCGGCTATGGCAACACTGCGCTGTTTGGCTCAGTGGCTTCGAACTTCCAGGCCATCAGTGAGATGATCAGCAATGTCAACTCGAACTACAACGCGTTCGTTGCCGAGATTCTCAACCGCTCACTCAAGAGCGTGCAGTTCGACGTGAATTACACGTGGTCGCACTCTCTCGATTTTTCACAGAATGCCAATACAACAACTACCGCCGGCAACAGTTGGTACGATCCCTACAAGAACCCGCGCGTCAACTACGGCGATTCAAGCTGGAACACGCCCAATCGCTTCATAGCCTATGCGCTTTACAGCGTGCCCAACCTCCACACAAACAGCTATGCCAAGTACGTGACCAACGGCTGGTCGATTGACGACAGCTTCCAGATGATGAACGGATTGCCGTATACCGTCGGTGTCAGCGGGTTCTTCAGCGCTGGCATTCTGAGTGACTGGAACGGTGCTTCGGGATCGACTTTGATTCCCGGAATCGGTCCAAACACAGGGCGCTATCCGCGGCACGAGGTCGACGACGTTCGCGTGCAGAAGTCGATCGACATCACGGAGGGACGTAGCCTCCAACTCATGTGCAACATCTTCAACGTTGCCAATCACCAGAACGTCGACGGCTTGGGCACCACCGCCTACAAACTGTCAGGCACAACGGCCACTTTCCAGGGACAGGGAACCTCCAACCCGTCCAACAACACCTTCAAGATACCCACCAGTTCCAACAACAGCGGTTTCCTGTTCACCCCGCGTGAAGTTGAAATCGCTGCAAAGCTCGTTTTCTAACTCAACATTGACTCGACAACCTGTGCGGCGGCTTCGGCCGCCGCGCTTTTTTTGTCATTCGTTTCAGCGAACGAGCTTTCCTCAGCAACAGACTCTTCGTACACATCAGAAAAACAAGAATTTCCTTATACTTAAATTTACTTTCACGACATGAAAACAACGTTACGTTCGTTACGGTTTCGGGCTGCTTCCTGTTGAAATCGTGGTCGAAATCACGTTAGATTGAAACACTCCCTCGATCGATTTTTAGGGATTCCGCGTATACGGAGCTCCCGAGGTGTTCTATGGTTTGTCCCAAGTGCCAATCCGCCGCTCTTTCCTTAGTTCCGGCGGAAGTCCGGCTCTTTCGCAATAGTCCGCGCACGTTAAGTCACCCTCCCATGACACCTTCCCCAGATATCCGTGTTTGCCTGGATTGCGGCTGGTCGGAGTTTGTCATTCCTCGCGCATGGCTTTCTGCAGGCTGGCTACGCTCTCTGCGTCCGCAACCCGCTGTCGCCGAGACGGAAATGGTGCCGCAGGCTGTGCCCAGCGCGGTGATGTAGAGTACAGCAACAACTGGATCATGCGGCCGTGCACGGGCCGGGGTTCGGCGCGTTCGTACATCTCAGAGATGTGAAAGCTCTTTGCGCATAAAAAAGGCCCCCAGCCGAAGCTGGGGGCCTTTCTTCTTTGTTTTTGCAGACCGGCGGGAGGCGGCTGCCCCACCGCAGGTGGTTAGTACATTCCGTCCATGCCGCCGCCGTGGCCGCCGCCGGCCGGAGCCGCCTTGGGTTCGGGCAACTCGACCACCAGAGCTTCAGTGGTAAGCAGCAGTGCCGCGATCGAAGCTGCATTCTGCAACGCCGTGCGCGTCACCTTCGTGGGATCGATGACGCCGGCTTTCACCAGGTCCTCGAACTTGCTGGTAAGCGCGTTGTAGCCGAAATGCGCTTCCTTCGACTCCAGCACCTTGGCCACAACCACCGCGCCCTCTTCGCCAGCGTTGGCGACGATCTGGCGTAGTGGCTCTTCCAGTGCACGAAGCACGATCTGAGCGCCGGTCTTCTCGTCGCCTTCGAGCGTAGCAATCAGCTTCTCCACCGCCGGTACGCAGCGCACAAGCGCCACGCCGCCGCCGGGGACGATGCCCTCTTCGACCGCCGCACGGGTTGCGTGCAGCGCGTCTTCCACGCGAGCCTTCTTCTCTTTCAGTTCGGTCTCAGTGGCCGCGCCGACCTTGATGATGGCTACGCCGCCAACCAACTTCGCCAACCGCTCCTGCAGCTTCTCGCGGTCATAGTCGCTGGTGGTCTTCTCGATCTGCGACCGAATCTCCTTGACGCGGCCCTCGATGTCGCTGGCCTTGCCTGCGCCGTCAACGATCGTGGTGTTGTCCTTGTCGATGGTGATGCGCTTGGCCTTGCCCAGATCCTCAAGCTTCACGCCTTCCAGCTTGATGCCCAAGTCTTCGGTGATGGCCTTGCCGCCGGTCAGAATCGCAATATCGCCGAGGATGGCCTTGCGGCGATCGCCGAACCCCGGAGCCTTGACGGCCGCGACGTTCAACGTGCCACGCAGCTTGTTCACCACCAGGGTCGCCAGGGCCTCGCCCTCAACGTCCTCGGCAATGATCAGCAGCGGCTTGCCGCCGCGCGCTACCTGCTCGAGCAGGGGCAGAAGATCCTTCATGGCGCTGATCTTCTTTTCGTAGATCAGGATGTAGGGATCCTCCAGAACCACTTCAAGGCGCTCTGCGTCGGTGACAAAATAGGGACTCAGATAGCCGCGGTCGAACTGCATTCCGTCCACGGTCTCGAGTCCGGTGTGCATGGTCTTCGACTCTTCGATGGTGATGACGCCATCCTTGCCTACTACCTTCACCGCCTCAGCGATGATGCCGCCGATTTCTTCGTCGCCGTTGGCTGAGATAGTGCCCACCTGGGCCACTGATCCCTCGTTCACCGGCTTCGACAGCTTGCTCAGCGCGCCGTCCTGGTTCCACTTGCCGTCCTTGTCGCGCGTGCCGTTGATGACCGCAACGGCCTTCTCGATTCCGCGCTTCAGGGCCGTCGGGTTTGCGCCCGCAGCCACCGTCTTCACGCCTTCGCGGAAGATGGACTGTGCCAGCACGGTGGCAGTGGTCGTGCCGTCGCCGGCGACGTCCGAGGTCTTCGAAGCAACCTCACGCACCAGCTGTGCGCCCACGTTCTCCATCGGGTCTTTCAGATCGATCTCTTTAGCCACCGTCACGCCGTCCTTGGTGATGGTGGGCGAACCAAACTTCTTCTCGATTACAACGTTCCGGCCCTTGGGCCCGAGCGTCGCCTTCACTGCGTCTGCCAGCGTGTTCACGCCGCGCAAAATCGCCTGACGGGATTCCTCACCGTGCAAAATCTGCTTTGCCATTGCTTAAACTCTCCTAATCGGGTTTCAAAATCTCAAATCGCCTGTAAGCCTTCCGTCGCTGCACTCACACCCGCATCAGCAATCTTCAGCTGGCGCGCGCATGCGCAGTACGCCTGTCCGGCCAGGACTACTTCTTCAAAATGCCGAGGACTTCTTCCTCACGCATAATCAAAAACTCTTCGCCGTCGATCTTGATCTCGGTGCCGGAGTATTTGCCGAAAAGCACGCGATCTCCCGCCTTCACGTCCAGCGGAAATACCTTGCCTTCGTCGTTCGACTTGCCTTTGCCCACGGAGATCACTTGACCCTCCTGGGGTTTTTCCTTGGCGCTGTCGGGGATGATGATGCCCCCGCGGACGGTTTCGCCCTCTTCCACACGACGCACCAAAATACGATCATGGAGCGGGGTGAACGTAGTCGTTACGGATATTGCTGCCATTGCTTTGCTTCTCCTTCCCGCGCAACCGGACTCTGCCCGGCCCACGGGTTTTGGTGATGAATAACAGAACTTAGTGAGATTGCGGAGTGCAACCCGCTTTGGTGTTCGGCCGCGCCGTGAAGCACTGCCAATACCAGGCCGTTAGCACTCTCACCTTCCAATTGCTAAAGATAAGCAAGGATTTACGCTTTGTCAAGGGGGAAAGGGTTAAAATTTGAGTTACTTTGACTCATATATTGTGCCATCACTAGTAGCATCTATAATTTACCGGTTCCGCAGCCATACTGCGAGAAAAATCGCCTCATTCACCAGAAAAAGAGCTCTAAAAAAATGGTCTTGTTGTGTCGCGCCAGCCAATTCGGCATGTAGATGTCGAAATTTGGCGATCGGTCATCTGTATATTTTGCTGCCAGATCCGTCATTGGGCAACGCCATCCATTCGCTAGGAGCACAGCTATTTCGATAAGGATCACGACCGAGAGAATCGCTGCCCAGCGAAAGGCGCCTTTCACGGCGAGAAATGGCAGCACCACGATGGCCCCCGCGAGCAGCGCCCAAACCACGGTGTGCAGCACCTTGATTGCCGTCAGCATCCCTTCTTCGTCCTCACTTGCCTACCCATTGCGCCCTGCGCCGTCGTCATGCACCGTTCCGGTGCCTGCCCTGGCAAAATGTTACCGAGCAAAGTGTAACCGGTCCGGCGCCTCGGGTTTCGCCATGCACCTTGGGACGCGATAAAATGTCAGCATGTACCATCGTTCGCATCTTTGGATTTGCGCTCTCGTGGCCGGCATTGGCCTTTCTGCTTGTTCGCTCGCTCTCCATGCCCAGGACAGCAACCAACATGGCCGCAAATACAAAGCGCCGCCGGCCTCTGCGCATATTGAAGTGATTGTGCTGAAGGACTTCAATGGCAAGCCCGTCACCGATGCTCACGTCATCTTCCATCCCACCGAAGGTGACCGGGACAAGGGATCTCTTGAACTGAAGACGGACGAAGATGGCAAGGCCATTATCGATGTGATTCCGATCGGTGATACGGTGACGCTGCAGATCATTGCCGACGGCTACCAGACCTACGGCCAGAGCTACAAGATCGACAAGGCTGAGATGACGATGGAAGTACGCATGAAGCGGCCGGGAGGCCAGTACACAATCTATAAGAACAACGGCTCCAATTCGGGGAGCAGCGGTTCTTCAAACTCTTCGCCCAACGCGACTCCGCCTGCCTCCGGAGACAAGCCCTCCGGCTCCGGAGGGCAGTCGAACTCGAACCCGCCTCCGCCGCCGCCTAAGTAGTCTGCGAAGCGCAGCGAGCTTGTTATCGCACCTCGAGAACTGCCTTCGCCTGATGGCGCATCGAGCAGGTGCTCTACGATGACCACAGAACTTCTCGCCGGCAAAACCGCCTTCGTCACCGGAGGAACTCGCCGCATCGGCCGCGCCATTGCCCTTACGCTGGCGCAGGCCGGAGCCGATGTAGCCATCTCCTGCCGCACGGCACATGCTGAAGCTGCGCAAACTGCGGCTGAGATTGCGGCCTTCGGCCGCCGCGCGGTCGTAGTCGAGTGCGATGTCCGCAACGAGCCGTCGGTACGCGCTGCCGTCGCCGCCGTGGTTGCTGAATTCGGCCACCTCGACCTGCTAGTGAACAACGCCGCCGTTTTTGCTTCAGCAGCGCTGGAGAGTCTTACGCTCGAGCAGTGGGACGCGGTCTTCGAGACCAATGCGCGCGGCCCGTTTCTGGTTGGCCGCGAGGCACTGCCGCATCTGCGTGCCGCGCGCGGCCGGATTGTCAACATCGGCTCGCTCGGCGGCCTTCATCCCTGGGCCGGCCACGCCCACTATTGCGCTTCAAAAGCCGCCCTGCACATGCTCACGCAGACGATGGCCAAGGCCTTTGCGCCCGAGGTCAGCGTGAACTGTGTTGCGCCCGGATGGATTGAGATTCCGGATTCGTCGATCGCCGACGCCGTTGTGCCCTATCCTTCGCAGAGCGAAGCGGAGCGTAGGGCGGGATTACAATCTGCACGCTTCGCCGCCAAGACACCGATGGGACGCAATGGTTCGGCCGCCGATGTCGCGGAGGCTGTGCTGTTCTTTGCCACGGGACCGCACTTCATCACCGGCCAGACGCTGGCTGTCGATGGCGGTTTGGGACTTTCCTGAAAAGAAACTAGCCAAGATAGTTCCGCTTATCTCCCGAACAAACGGTTCCAGAATCCACGTTTCTCCGCGCCATCCGCGCCTTCTGATGCTTCTTTCTTCGCGCGCCCGCGGCGCGGCCTTTCCGACTCTGGCGCACCGGCGAACCGCAGTGGCTCCATTTCCCACAGCCCTTTAGGCGTCGGCTGCTCAGGCCACGACGCGCCCTCCACGGCCACCAGTGGATTGGTCACGCAGAGCCTTCGCGCAGTCTCTTCGCCGACATGGTTCGCCACATAGTCATAGGCGTGCTTCAAATGCGGCGGACGCCTCACCGGATGGTGCGCATCGGTGGCCACAAAATGTACCCAGTTCCGCTCCAGCAACTCGTTAGCAAACGCCTCTTGAGGCTTGCCAAATCTTCCATAAAGCGATCCTGCGGTTACCTGGATCAGGCAACCAGCGCGCATCCATTCGCCCACCAACTCCGGCTGACGCAGCACCGCTGGATACCGCTCCGGATGCGTAACGATTAGCGTGTATCCTGCCGATTGCAGCCGGAACAGTGCCTCTGACATGCTGGGCGGAATCACGAAAGTGGGAAATTCAATGAGCAGATACCCTTTGCCGTCGATCGAGTAGCGGAGCGGATGCATGACCGCTTCCAGAATGTTGTCTGCCGTCAGGTGGAAGTCGCAGGCGAGGCTCAACTCCACCACACCTTTCAGACGTTCGCGCAACTCGGCAAAGCGCTGCTCAATGAGTGGACCGTTGTAGGGAAACATGTCGCTCGCGTGCGGCGTGCACACAATCCGAGTCACTCCCTCGTCGGCTGCTACCTGCGCCATCTGGAGCGAGCTCTCCAGGTCTGCCGCTCCGTCGTCCACTCCATAAATCAGGTGATGATGTATGTCGATCATTGCCTTGTCAGGTGCCAGGTTTCAGCTGTCCACTATCCGCCGTGCACTTCTCTCTCTTCCCTGTTCCCGCGACACTAAATCCGCTGCATCTGCTCCATCATCGAGCGAAAGATTCCCCATCCGTCCGCCGACCCCAGCAGCGCTTCGCTCGACCGGTCAGGATGAGGCATCATTCCCAGCACATTGCGTCCCTCATTCAGGATGCCCGCGATGTTGCCAAGCGATCCATTCGGATTTGCTTCCGCAGTGATCTCGCCCTTCGGTGTTGCGTAGCGGAAGGCAATGCGGTCTTCGCTCTCCAGCCGCTTGAGCTCTTCCGGCTCGCAAAAGTAATTCCCTTCCATGTGACCGATGGGAATCTCGAGCACTTCGCCATTATTGAGTTGGTTGGTGAATGGGCTGTTCGTGGTTTCGACGCGCAAGTGAACAGGTTTGCAGATGTACTTGAGACCCGCATTGCGCATCAATGCGCCAGGCAGCAAGCCCGACTCGGTGAGGATCTGAAAGCCATTGCAGATGCCCAGCACCAGTCCGCCGCTCGCGGCAAACCGTTTGACCGCCTGCATCACGGGCGAAAAATGCGCGATCGCGCCAGTTCGCAGGTAATCGCCGTAGGCAAACCCGCCTGGAACCAGCACCGCGTCCACGCCCTGAAGATCCTCGCTGTCGTGCCAAAGGAACGTGACTGGCTGCTGCGCGATCCCGGCGATCACGTTGTAAGTGTCGTGGTCGCAGTTCGATCCGGGGAAAACCAGCACTCCGAATTTCATGTTTTTAGGGTATCAGTTTGGCGCTGCATCGTTCTGCTCACAGTTTCACAGAAACGCACAAAGTGTGAGGCTGTGAGGTTTTGCTCTGCAAGTGACTGATTTGGAATTGGTTCCGAGCTCCACAGTTTCACAGATCGATTTTTTCGTAGGAGAAGCCGGGGTGCGTGCATCGTGGATCGTGGTCCGTGATCCATGATTGGTGATCTCCTGACCGGGGGAGGGGGGAGAGGGGGGGCGGCAGGGAGCGGGGAAGCGCGGGCCGATTGCCTTGGGGCAGCTCATGGAACGATTGTGCGCCAGATGCGCTTTATTATGTGCAAATCGGCGGGTGGATTTCGCCGATTGTTTTGAGTGGGTTGCGAGGAAAATGGCGGAGGAGGGGGTTGAAAAGGCTGTCTCGAGGATTTAGCCGGGTGACAGATGACAAGCGGCGGACCTTACGACCCGGAGGCGATGGCTTGGCGGATGCGACGGTGAGAGTCGCGCGCGAATTTGTGTTGGAACCTTCGCGTCATTGGATACGCTACTCTGGCCAGAAGGTGACGTGGCCGCGAGACCGCTTCCAATTCGTAGCTCACTTCGCCGGTTGCCGTATCGAAGCGAAGGAGGAATATCTCCTCGCCTTGCTCGGCGTGATGCAACGTTGTGGAGTACAGGAAGCCAAATTGCGTTTCGGAATCAACTGTTTCCAGAATCTTGCTCAGATTCACTGACCGAAGACCTAGCGCGTGAACTTCGACAGCAATAATCTGCCGGTATTCGATCGGCGCGGCGGTGTTCACAACTCGCACCCATCCAAGATCGAACATTTGCCAATTCGCAAATGCGCGCTTCGCCGCGTTGAATATATTCTTTCCTGAGCCGAGGACAGACCTGCTTCGATCTTGAGCGAATGATCCTAAGTCATCGACTAGAAGTCCGTTGGCGATTGACAAAAACCGAGGAGAAGCGGCCTCGCGTTCGCGCGCGACGGCTATCTGTTCCTGGATTACGTCTTCCGAAGATCTGCGAAGGGAGAACACCGAACCATTATCGGGCAAATTGGAGCGCCGGGCGGGAATTGAACCCGCGAATACTGGTTTTGCAGACCAGCGCGTTAGCCACTTCGCCACCGGCGCTCTTCGGGCTGTCGCCGGGAAACTGAGTCCGACAATCGGCCGCTGAGTCGACAAGCGCCGTCGAAGGCCTGAGCGGATTCAGCGACCTTGGTTTCGTTCAACTTGCGCACTGCCCAGCCGGCGATGAGGAGGCTGGGAGCCGCGGCGGGGGCGACGGAGCCGAGTTCACCGAGCGTGGTGTGCACCACCTGCTGATCGGGTTGCGCGGCACGGGAAACCACGGTGCAGGGCAGATCTGCGGGAAGGCCTTCGGCGAGCCATTCCTCGGCCAGCAAATTGAGATCGCGGCCGGGCATGTAGACCACGCGCGTGCCGGCTTCAAGCGCGGGCAATGCCTCGCGGTTGTGCGACTGCGCGTGATGGCCGGTAGAGAAGGTGACGTGCGACGCCCACTCGCGATCGGTGAGCGAACGGCCAAGAGCTGCAGCCGCGGCAAACGCAGCCGAGACACCGGGAACGATCTCGTAGGGCACAGCAGCTTCGTCGAGCGCGGCCAACTCTTCTGCGGCGCGGCCAAACAACAGCGGATCGCCGCTCTTGAGGCGGACAACGCTGCGACCGGCGCGGGCGTGCTCGATCATGAGCGCGTTGATCTCATCCTGCGTGATGGTCTTTGTGCCGCATCGCTTGCCCACGTTCTCGACCACTGCGTGGGGCGGGGCTAAGTTGAGTATTGCCGGAACGACCAAATCATCGTGCAGAATCACGTCTGCGGACTCGATGAGGCGGACAGCTTTCACGGTGAGCAGCTCGGGATCGCCTGGACCGGCGCCGACAAGCGCCACATGACCGGCAACAGCATGCGCGGCTTCCCTGCCCGTCCGCGCCAACTGGCGAGTGGAGCACAAAGCGGAGTCGCAGATGTGGCGCTGCGCGAGCTCGTGGAGAAGCAGGCGGCGCTCTTCACAGCGCGGATGCGTCGCGAGAACTTCGCGGCGCAATTCGCCGAGCTGCGCAAGCCAGGGCCCGAGATCCTCGGGAAGCTGCTCGTCGATTTCGCGGCGCAGGCGTTGCGCGACGGCAGGGCTTTCGCCGGCGGTGGAGATTGCAATTTGCAAGTCACCGCGGCTGACCACCGAGCCGAAGAAGAAGTCGCAATTGGGAATGTCGTCAACGCTGTTGCAGGCGATGCCGCGCGCGACGGCCTCGCGATAGACCATGGCGTTGACTTCCGGCACATCGGTTGCGGCGATAACGATGAAGTTGCCGTCGAGATCGGAGGGCTGAAATTCACGCTCGATCCATTCGAGCTTGCCCTCGGCGGCGAGTTGGCGAACTTCAGAACGGGCCTGGGGCGCGACGACGCGGAGCTTGATACCGGTTTTGAGCAGGCTGCCGATCTTTTCGAGCGCGACCGTCCCCGCGCCCACCAGCAGGCCGGGGCGGTCGTCGAGTTTGAAGAAGATCGGAAGTAAGGTCATAAGTCAGGTTCCAGGTGTCAGGTGTCAGGTGTCAGGTTTCAGTTATTCCGCGACGGCGTGCGGTACGCGGCCTGTGGGCAGGTCGAGCTCCACGGCAGCGAGAATTTCGCCGGCGAGCTGCCCGCGCAATTCATCGTTGGTGTGGCGCGCAAACCAACTACGCAGGCTCTCCTGGGACTCGCCCTGGGGCTCGCGCCCCACGAGGTAATTGCGTAGCAGGCGTTCAATGGCTTCGGGAACGAGAGTCGCGGGACAGCGATAGCCAACGGGCCGCGCGATGCCCGCGTGCTCACCCACGGCTCCGCCGAGGCAGAAGTAATACGCGTCGGCCAGTTGGCCTTCGTGCTTGATCTTCTTGCCTTCGAGACCGATGTCGGCGATCCAGTGCTGGCCGCAGCCGTTGGGGCAGCCGGTAACGTGCAACTTGAGCTGCTGATCGAACTGCGGCAGCCTCTCTTCGAGCTCGTCAACCAGCCAGCGCGTGAAGCCCTTGGTCTCGGTGATCGCCAGCTTGCAGAACTCAGTGCCGGTGCAGGCGACAGCGCCGCGCCAGAAAGACGAAGCCTCAACGTGCAGACCGATCTGGCCCAACTCGCGCGCCAGCTCGCTGGTTTTCGAGTAAGGAACGTCGACGATGACGAGATTCTGCGAAACGGTGGCGCGCAGCGAGCCCGAGCCGAAGCGCTCGGCCAATTCCGCCGCAGCCTCAAGCTGCTCGCCGGTCATGCGGCCGCGCAGCACGGATGCGCCCACGTAAGCCAGGCCCGGCTGGCGCTGCGGATGAATGCCGACATGATCGCGCAGAGCCTCGTCGGGAATGTTTTCGGGAACAGCGGGATCGAGTTTGAAGCCGATGCGCTTGTTCAACTCTTCAAGAAAACTATCCGGAGTCCAACCTTCGCGCATGAAGAGATACTTGAGGCGGGCGCGATCGCGGCTCTCGCGAAGCACCATTTGATCGCGGAAGATTTCGGCAACGCCGCGCGCCACTTGCACAGCCTGGTCGGGACGGACAAAGGCATCGAGGCGCAGGGCAAGGTGCGGCTCATTGGACAGGCCGCCGCCCACGCGCAGCGAGTAACCGACTTCGCTGTCGCGCACCACGGGCGTGAGGCCGATGTCGTTGATCTCGGGATAGGTGCACCACGATGGGCAGCCGGTCGCCGAGATTTTAAACTTGCGCGGCAGGTTGTAGAAGTCGGGATTCGCGGTGAGGTAGTGGGCAATGTCGCGCGCGACGGGCGAGGCGTCGATCAGTTCATCCGCAGCGACGCCGGCCAGCGGGCAGCCGGTTACGTTGCGCACCACGTCGCCGCACGCGCCCTTGGGCGAGAGCCCGATGGCATCGAGCGCGTCAACTACTTCAGGCAGCGACTCAATGGTGAGCCAATGCAGCTGAAGGTTCTGGCGCACGGTAATGTCGGCCAAATTGCGGGCGTATTTGCGCGTGAGTCCGCCAATGGAACGGAGCTGGCTGGCCGAAATGATGCCGTTGGGAATGCCAATGCGCATCATGAACCATTCCGTCGTCAGCCCCTCACCGCCCTTGCCACCCGTGGCGCCTACGCCGTCGCCCTGGGTGTAGACACCCCACCATTTGAAGTAGGCCGACGCCCACTCGGGCACCACGCTGGACCGTCCCTCGCGCGCGAACGTACGAACTTCGTCAAAGGCCTCCCAGGGGTTCTTTTCGCGCTTCAGGCGTTCCATGCGCTGGGCTTTGGTTTCTTTTTGCGGAATCTCGCTCATTGCTTTCCTTTGCTTGAAATTCGATTCAAAATCGGCGGCAGAAAAGGAATGCCCGCGTCAGCTTTGGCTGTATCGCGGGCAATTGGGAAGCCGGACTAGATTTCTGGACTTAGACCGAGGCTACCAGTACCACGCGCACAGCGTGCATACAGCAGCGACAACAGGCCATAACATCCATGGAATGAATATAGACCGAATAGGTCCGATTTGCAAGTTTGGCAATATTGCCGATTTAGATGCGGCGTCCGGAGATTAGGTAAGTGGCTCTTTTGAAAGCAGTTCCGCCAGAATGCGTTTCTCGGCTTCCTGGGCTGCTTTGGCCGTTACGGGCGAGAGCTCCATCGAGATGGACTGCCTAGGATCGATGGCGATGGCGTAGAGCACGACATCACGCGATCCGCCCTGCATGTAGAACGCGTCGAGCAGATCCTTGACGCCGATGTCGTGCGCCGTGAGCGTGGGAGGGTAGTCCTGCGAGAAGCGCGGCGTGGTGCGGGTGACAGTGCCGGGAGGATTTCCGTCGGCTGCGGCGTCGATGAGAATGATGCGGCCCGCGTTTTGTAGCGGCTCGAGGAGAATGAAACCGCCTGTGCCGCCGTCGAGACACTCGATGCCAGCCGGCAGGGCGTGTTTTTCGATCGCCCGTACCACGTGCACGCCGACGCCCTCATCACCCATGATGACGTTGCCGAGACCGAGTACGAGTGTTGGTTTGGTATCCATCAAATCCCGAGTCTAATTCATGGAGTCGATGCAGCGGGGGTCAGGAGACCCCCGCTACGGCCGATCTGGGGACCAGCACTATAGGCTCTCGCCACGTGGCGTCGCCCTTTATTACTTCGGCTTGTCTGCCTTTTCCGCTTCCACCAGCTTGCACGCTGCGGCCATTTGCTCCGGGCTCTGACGATCAAACTTCCATCCACCTACGATCGAGGAGATGGTGCCACGGCCCTCAATGTAGTCGTGATAGAAGCTGAGATAGATGTGCACGATGATGAACGTGATAAAGAACCACATGAACAGGTGGTGCCAGAAGCGAACGGCGAACTCGCCACCCATTAGTGGCACGATCCACTTGAACATGCGTGGCAGCCATGCATCGCTCATGCTGGAATAAAGCGCGAAGCCGGTAATCGTCTGGAAGCAGAAAGCGAGAAAAGTCAAAAAGTAGATGAACGCCGCCAGGGAGTTGTGCCCGGTGGAGATTTCGCCGTGCATCTTGACCTGCAAAACGTCGGTCTCGAGGACGTCGACAATCTCCTTTTGCTGCTTCTTGGTAATCGGGAAAAAGTTGTTCCACTTGGCGTACTTGTTGCCGACAAATCCCCAGTAAATGCGGGCGGCAAAGTTAAAGAGGTACACGTAGGCGGCGGCAAAGTGAACGAAGCGCACCCAACCGAACCAGTACTGCTGATAAGCCTCGGACGCGTACGCGATGTGAACGGGATGTCCAATGAGGAACCCGGTGATGCATAGCAGGGTCAGCGCGATAGCGTTGATCCAGTGATATGCGCGGACCGGCATTTCCCATACGTACACGCGCCGGTATTCCACCGGCGCGTTGCCGTTCAATTTGAAGACGTCTCTGACACCAGCGCTCTGTGTGCTCATGGGCCTACTCGAAGGAAATCTGGTGAAGGTGCCGTCCCTGCGGATCGTATAGATGCACGGCGCAGGCCAGGCACGGGTCAAAGGAATGGATGGTGCGAATAATCTCAACGGGCTGCTCAAGATTCGCCACCGGTGTGCCGATCAGCGCGGCCTCAAAAGAAGAGTGCTGATTCTTGGCGTCGCGGGGCGAGCCGTTCCACGTGGTGGGGACGACGAGTTGGTAGTTGTCGATGGCGCCGTTGTGGATCTTGATCCAGTGCGCCAGCGCGCCGCGCGGAGCTTCCACCAGACCCACGCCTTCCGCATCGGCCGGCCAGGACTTCGGCTCCCACTTTTCGCCGTTGAATGTGGAGACTTCGTTGATCTTCACGCGGTCCATCAACTCGCCGAAGAACTCCTTGAGCCAGATCATGGCCAGCGCCGCATCGATGCCGCGCGCCGCAGTGCGTCCCAGGGTGCTGAAGAGAGCGTCAACAGGCACGTTGAGCTTGCCGAGCACCGCGCCCACGGTCTCCTTCACATCCGCGTGGCCGGCGGCAAATGAAACCAGCAGGCGAGCCAGCGGTCCCACTTCCATTGCGTTGTCTTTCCAGCGCGGAGTCTTGAGGAACGAATACTTGTCGAAGCCCTCAAGGCTCTCGAACGGAGGTGTGGGTCCGGCGTACTTGATATTGGTTTCGCCCGCCCAGGGATGCAGACCGACGTCGTTTCCGCCGTCGTAGGTGTACCAGGAGTGAGCAATGTATTCCTTGATCTCCTGCTGGTCCTTCGCGTTGACGGGAAACACGGTCGAGAGGTCGCGGTTGAGAACGGCGCCGCGCGCATATTTGAAGCTCTCAGGGTGGCCGTAGCCGTTCGTGGGAAATTCACCGTAGGCGAGATAGTTGTGCAATCCGCCGCCGTACTTGGACCAGTCCTTGTAGAACGAAGCCACGGCCAGCAGGTCGGGAATATAGACCTCATTGACGAACTCGTCAGCCTGGCTGATGAGCTGAGAGACCAGGTTGAGCC
Organism: Occallatibacter sp.; assembly: GCA_050013775.1. GTDB lineage: Bacteria > Acidobacteriota > Terriglobia > Terriglobales > Acidobacteriaceae > Telmatobacter. Next base: position 15,300 of record JBEKEP010000022.1, read on the forward strand.
GCTCCATGTTGATCGCGGCAACCTCGTTGACGTTGATGGAGCACGGCACGCCGCCGACAAGGTAGTTCGGGTGCGGGTTTTTGCCGCCGAAGACGGCATGGATCTTGACGATTTCCTTTTGCCATTGCAGCGCATCGAGATAATGAGCTACTGCGATCAGGTTCACTTCCGGCGGCAGCTTGTAAGCCGGATGGCCCCAATAGCCGTTGGCGAAGATGCCCAGTCCGCTGGCGGCGAAGGCCTTGATCTTGTCCTGAACTTCAGTGAAATACGCGGTGTTGTTTTTGTCCCACTTTGAAAACGACTGCGCCAGCTCCGCGGCCTTCTTGGGATCGGCCTTGAGCGCGTTGACGATGTCTACCCAGTCGAGCGCGTGCAGGTGATAGAAGTGGACCACGTGATCCTGCACGTACTGCGTGGTGAGCATGATGTTGCGGATGATCTCCGCGGTGGGCGGCACCGAAATGCCGAGCGCGTCCTCGACCGAGCGGCAACTGGCCAGCGCATGCACCGTGGTACAGACGCCGCAGACGCGTTCGGTGATGGCCCAGGCATCGCGCGGGTCGCGGCCCTGGAGAATTTTTTCCAGGCCGCGCACCATGGTACCAGCGCTGAATGCGTCGGTGATGACGCCATTTTCCACCACTGCTTCAATGCGCAGGTGGCCTTCAATGCGAGTTACGGGATCGACGACTACACGCGTTGCTGCCATAACGGTTTACGACTCCTTTTCATCTTCAGCGTGGACTTCCGCAATCACGCTGCGCTTGCGTATGTTGGTCACCACGGCATGGGCGGCGACGCCGGCCAGGGTGGCCACGCCCACCGCTGTACCGATGGTGTCGGCGGTGCTCTCGATACCAAAGCCGGGGAACTGCGTAAGGTGCTTGTAGAGAGGGCCGTTGTCCCAGAAGCCGGCTTCGCTGCAGCCAATGCAGCCGTGGCCTGACTGAATGGGATAACTGGTGCCCTCGTTCCACTTCACCACCGAGCAGGCGTTGTAGGTGACGGGACCCTTGCAGCCCATCTTGTAGAGGCAATAACCCTTGCGCGCGCTTTCGTCGTCAAATGCCTCCACGAATAGCCCGGCATCGTAGTTAGCGCGGCGATAGCAGGTGTCGTGCACGCGGCGGCCGTAGAACTCCTTGGGTCGGCCCTGATCATCGAGCGCAGGAACTTGTCCCAGAACCAGCAAGTGCGTCACCACGCTCATCATCACGTCGGCGATGGGCGGGCAGCCGGGAACATTGATGACCGGTTTGCTCACCAACTTGGAGATCGGCGTAGCGCCGGTGGGATTTGGCTTGGCCGCCTGCACGCAGCCGTTTGAAGCGCAACTGCCCCAGGCCACGATGGCCGCTGCATCCGCGGCAACCGTCTGCAGAATCGACTCCGCAGTTTTGCCGCCTACCATGCAATACACGCCGCCGTCCTTGGTTGGCACGGCGCCTTCCACCAGCACAATGTACTTGCCCTTGTTATTCGCGATGGTGTCGTTCAGGCTCTTTTCCGCCTGGAAGCCCGAAGCCGCCATCAAGGTTTCGGTGTAGTTGAGCGACAGAACATCGAGCAACGCGTCCGCAACGATGGGGTGCGACGCCCGGATAAATGACTCGCTGCAGCAGGTGCACTCCTGAAAGTGCATCCATACCACAGCCGGTTTTTCCTTTTTTTCAAAGGCTGAAGCAACCTGAGCCGCACCGGACTTGCCCAAACCGGCGGCTACCGCGGCTGCGCTGCAGAACTGCAGAAAATCTCTGCGGCTATAGCCCTTTTTCTGCATTGACTGCCAAATCGTATCGCCCATGCTTCCCTCGCTCACCGTACTTCACCGGCAAATCCCAGGACAGCGTGGAGGCTATGAACGACCCCTGGAATTTGCCAGTTAATGTGACAGAAGTTACGCAGCACAAAGCATGAGTGGCTGTGAGCGTCATCACACGTGTGATAAATCACATTGCTGGCGCAAGCTGGGGCGGGCTAGTGACTTGAATCACTCCGCTTCAGACGGCGATTCTGTTCCGTCACATCGCGGGGTGCGGGAACGGGGCACTGGAATGTCCGATTTTGGGGAGTATATGAATGCGCGAATTGAAGCCATCCAAGCGGTCATGACAACAGCGAAGTTCAGCCCTCTTAGGAGTCAATCACCCGGGCCGGGTGCTATCCGCTCTGCCGCTTCTATTGTTCCGTACTGTGCATCATCTGGCCGAAATCAGAGCGTTGGCAGATGTGCGTTCTTTCCGCCGATTGGAGTTCGGTTTCGGTACTCTCCGTGGCGACCGTTGCGAAGCATTCTTTGCAAATCGAGTCGAACGTGCCGTCCGGGTTCCGTCTATGCGGGAAAGCTGCAGCAATCGTTTGGGACAAGGCGTACCTCCTCTCAAATCACCGTGAAGCGTATATAGGCTGCGATTTGAGGTAAATTCTCACCGGAGTCGCTGTTCCAAAGATGGTCAATCTTGACCATGTTGAGCATTGCAGATTTTACTATTGCCTCAAGGATGAGATCGGCTTGGAAGAACCATGCTTCAAGAAAGAGGGCTCAAACCCTCCCGCCTGCGGCGTTCACAATGTGTCGCTCATAAAGAAGCACCTTCCCAATGAATTGATCGCGTCAGGGCATGAGGGGTTCACGTTTCTCGCCTGCCCCGTGAGCGGCACAGAGCTCAATGACGAAGCGGGACGCCAAAAGGGCACCACGAAAAGCTGAACGCAGCCCAATTCGTCAGCTATATGAATGCTCTGTTTTCAAAGTGAAACCGCTGGGAAAGATGAAAGCTGGAGCGCCAGATGTCTCAGGCGGGTTTCCCGACCGGCGCGGGCACTTTTCGCGGCGTGAAAGCGGGCCGGGTCATTGCCCACGCAGTCAGCGCGATTCCCACAACAACGGCTCCGGCACTGGCCAATTGCGCATTCGATAATCCCCATAAAACTTTGGGGTTACGCCGGATAAATTCAACCAGAAAGCGAGCCATGCCGCTCAGGGCTAAATATTGGCCTACGATTGCGCCCGTGGCGTGCGGCTTGCCCAGCCGCGTCCACAAAAACCACCCAATCAGCAGACCCGCGCCAAGCTCATAGAGCGGGGTGGGGTAAACCGGGACGAAGGTCGGATCGATCCCGTGCGGGAAGGCCATTCCCCAAGGATGGAAGGTCAAGCCAAAGATATGGACCGGCGCGATCTCGATTCCGTAGCAGCCGTCGCCGGAGAGGAAACATCCGATGCGCCCGATGCCGTAGCCGATGGCCGCCGCCGGCGCGCACAGATCCAGTGTCCGCAGCGCACCGATCTTTGCCCGTAATCCTTGCAGAACCAGCGCCGAGATGCCGAAGACCAGCCCACCGTACCAGGCAAATCCAGCCGTATCCCACAACACACCCCAGCCTATGGCTCTGAACTCGCTCGGGGAGTCGAGGATATGCCACACCTTGGCGCCCAAGATGCCCGCAACCAAGGCGATGGCCACCATCCCCACTGCATCGGCGGTAATTTTCCTGCGCCTGAAGGCACGGTCCACCAGAAAAGCACCCGCCACGGCGGCACACCACAGCATGAGCCCGAATGTGGGGAGTTGGTGAGGCCAGAATGGAAGTGGAATATACGGGAACATCTCTTCTCTAGTATAGACGCGCACCCGTATCGTTCGGTCTGCGGCCCGGAGGAGGCTGCGCGATCAAATTGATTGATGCAAATGGTGCGGAAGACTCCGCGTCACGGGCTTTCTACGCCGGCTTCGCGACCTGTGCCGATGCTTTCCGCAGCCTGAGCGCCGGCCGCTTGGCTACCCACCAGAGGAGCGCTATGCCCAGCACAACGGCCCCTGCGCTGGTGAGTTGTTCATTTGATAAGCCCCAAAGAACCTTGGAATTGCGGCGGATAAATTCAACCAAAAAGCGAGCTGTTCCGACCAGGATCAGATACTGGCCCATGATCGCGCCTGTGGCGTGCGGCTTGCCAAGGCGCCACCATAGCCACCCGCCGATGGCGAGGCCGGTGGCCAGTTCATAGAGCGGCGTCGGGTAGACAGGCACAAAAACCGGCTCAATGCCATACGGGAAGGCCATCCCCCACGGGTGAAAGGTAAAACCAAACAGATGGACCGGCTGGATCGCAATGCCGTAGCAACCATCGCCAGAAAGAAAACACCCGATGCGTCCCAAGCCCTGGCCGATGGCGCAGGCGGGAGCAGCGAAATCCAGCGTGCGCAAACCTCCGATTTTTTCCTTCCTGCCTTGCAGCACCAGCGCCAGGATTCCGGCGACCAATGCGCCAAACCACGAGAATCCGCTGTTTTGCAACAAAGCACGCCAGCCCATGGCCCGAAAATCCCCTTGCGAATCGAGGACGAGATACCAAATCTTGGAACCCACAATGCCGGCCAACGCGGCAACGGCTATCATCTCCACCGCGTCCGCCGTCAGGTGCGCCCGGTTGATAGCGCGGTCCATGACAAACATGGACGTCGCGATGGCCAGTAAGAGCATCAGCCCGTAAGTGGGCATGGTGAATGGCCCAATGTGCAGAAAGGGGAGCATCGGTCTATCAGTATAGACGCGCGAAGGATGTTGTTTGTCCCGGGTTGAACAGCGGGTCAGGAGACCGGCGGTACACAAGGGCCTTGATTTTCACAGGCTGGGGTTCGGCAAATCGCGCGATACTGTCTGCATGTCAACGATGACCTCCCAAGGCCTTGAGGTTCTCTATTCGCGCCAGCAGATTGCAGATCGCGTAGCCGAGATGGGTGCGCAGATCAGCCGCGATCTGAACGGCGAAAAACTGGTCATGATCGGGGTGCTGAAAGGCGCGGCGTTTTTTCTTGTCGATCTCTCGCGCGCCATCGGGGCCGATGCGACCTTCGACTTCGTGGCAGTCTCCAGCTACGGCAAGGGCCAGCGCTCCTCGGGCGCGGTCAAGCTGATCAAGGATCTGGACCAATCCATCGAAGGCAAGAACGTGCTCGTGGTGGAGGATATTCTCGATACGGGGCTCACGCTGGCTTATCTGCGCAAGCTCTTCCTGCAGCAGCATCCCAAGACGCTGCGCATCGCCACGCTGCTCGACAAGCCCTCACGGCGCATTGAGAAGATCGAAGCCGATTACGTCGGATTCTCCATTCCCAACCTGTTTGTCATTGGTTACGGAATGGACTTCGCCGAGCGCTATCGCAATCTGCCCGATATCTGCCTGATGCCGCCGGAAAACCCGGAATAGTCCCATCCCAATACGGGCTGCTCTCCCGGGTTGCAATGGTGTCTCCCTGTTTTTCGCCGGTTTATTTGGTCCCGGGCGAGCCCGCGACGTATACTCGTTTCCCGGAGCGGGATGCGCTGTTCTGATCATCGCCATCCTGCGCATGCAAGGAGCATGCCTGCATGAAGCTAACCCCCATCCAGGCTTCAGACCTGGATTTTGACTACGGAACATTCGATTCGGCTGGATTTTCGGCCAAAACTCTCGACAGTTGGCAATCACTGGCAGCCGTGATCGACCACACTTTGGTGAAGCCCGGCGCCACGCGCAAGCAGGTAGAGTCGCTTTGTGCCGAAGCTGCCCGCTACCACTTTGCCTGCGTCGTGGTAAACCCCGTGTGGGCGCCGATCGCGGTCAGCGCGCTTAACGGCACAGGCATTCCCATTGGCGCCGTCATCGGGTCGCCGCTCGGCGGTTCGCTCGTCTCCACGCTGCGCCAGGAAACGGTCGCGCTCATTCGCCTGGGCGTGCGCGAACTCGACATGGTGCTGCCCATCGGCCAGCTCAAGAGCGGCAACCACGCCGCCGTGCAGCACACCGTTCGCGCGGTGGTCGGTGTGGCCCATCATCACGGCGCGGTGCTCAAGGTCACGCTTGAAACTGCCCTGCTCACGATGGAAGAAAAACTGCGCGCCTCGGAGATTTCCATCCAGGCCGGCGCGGATTTCATCAAGACCTCAACCGGATCGGCAGCGGGCGGCGCCATCCCCACCGACGTGGCCCTGCTGCGCGGCGTGGCGGGAGCCCGATGTGGCATCAAAGCTTCGGGCGGCATCCGCACTCTCGCCCAGCTCCGCACGCTGCTTGAAGCCGGCGCCAACCGCATCGGCTGCTCCGCTTCCGTCGCGATTCTGCGCGAGCTCGGCGCGGAGTAAGAACAGGCTTCAGGTTTCAGGGGTCAGGTTTCAACGGCAGTCTTCCGGAGACGGCCACAAGTCAGCGTTCGCTCCTCCCTATTTGCTGAAACCTGATACCTGCGCCCTGACCCCTGCTGTATCATTCCCTTCGACCCTTTATGAGCGAAACACCGCCATCTCCGCCAGCAGAGCACGAATTCGAAGGCGATTATCGCCCTGCCGAGCACACGCATCTGGATCCCGTCAATGCCCGCATCGAACCGGCAGACGTGGCGTATCTGATGCGCCTGACCGACGCGCTGAATACCACCCTCGATCTGCAAACTCTTCTCAGCCGCACTTCGGAGCTTGTCCGCGCGCTCATTCCTTACCGCATCTTCGCCATTTTTCTATTGAATGAGCGCTCGCACGAACTGCGCATGAGATTCCAGATTGGCCACACACCGCAAGTGGAGCGCATGCGCATTCCCGTGGGCAAGGGAGTGGCCGGACAGGTGGCGCTCACGCGGCAACCGATCCTGCTGAACGACGTGTCGAAAGCGGATTACTATGTCAGCGCCAATCCCGAGGTGCGTTCGGAACTGGCCGTCCCGCTGATTGCCAAGAACCGGCTCATCGGCGTGCTGGACCTCGAAAGCGAGCAGCTGGATTTCTTCCGCGACGAGCACCTGAACGTGCTGACCATGACCGCTTCGCGCATCGCGCAGTCGATTGAGAACGCGCGACTGTACGCACGGGTTTCGCGCCAGGCACAAACGCTCGAAGTGCTGAACGAGATCGCGGTGGAACTGGCGTCAATTCTGGAACTGAATCCGCTGCTGGAGAAGGTCGGACAGTTGCTGCGGCGGCTGATCGACTACCAGATGTTCACGATTATGCTGCTCGACGAAAAAGGCGACACGCTGATCACGCGCTATGCGTGGCGATTCGGCTACGCGCATGCTCCCACGCGGCGCATTCCCATCAACAGCGGACTGGTGGGCGCGGCGGTACGCGAGTGGCGGGCGGTCAACGTGCCCGATGTAAGCAAGGACCCGCGCTACATTCCCATGAACCCCGAGACGCGCTCGGAGCTGATTGTGCCGCTGTTCTACAAGGGCCGCGTGATCGGCGTGCTGGACCTGGAGCATACCAAGCCGGCGTTTTTCAACGAAGAGCACGAACGGATGCTGTCGACGCTTGCCTCGCAGATTGCGATTGCGATCGAAAACGCGCGACTCTATCAGGCGGTCAAGCGACAAGAGCGGCAACTGGAGAAAGACATCGCCATGGCGCGCGAAGTGCAATTGCGCTTGCTGCCGACGGACGCGCCTTCGCATCCCCATGCCGAGATGGCGGTGCGCTTTTTGCCGGCGCGCACCATCGGCGGCGACCTCTACGATTTTCTGGACTATGGGCCGAACCGCACGGCGATCGTACTGGGCGACGTAAGCGGCAAGGCCGCGCCCGCGGCGCTATTCGCAGCGCTGGTGAGCGGCATTATGCGCGCCGCGGCCGCGCAACAGCCCGACCCGGCGCAGATGCTGAAGCTTCTGAATGACGCGATGCAGGAGCGCAAGTTGGAATCTCAATACGTCACCATGCTGTTCGCGCTCTGGAACGATGAAAACCAGACTCTTCAGGTGGCGAATTCGGGAGCCGTGCAGCCGGTTTTCTGCCGCGCCGGCCAATCGGACACAGTGCGCGCCGAAGGATTTCCGCTGGGCATGTTTCCCGATGTGACTTACGAAGAGCTTAGCGTGGCCACGCAGCCCGGCGACGCCATCGTCTTCGTGTCGGATGGAATTTTGGATGCGGAAAACGAAAAAGAGGAGATGTACGGGCAGGACCGCTTGGCCGGACTGCTCTGCGCCAGCCGCGGTCTTCCCGCACTAGAGATTGCCGACGCCATCCTGGCGGATGTGGCACGTTTTCAGGGCAGCAAAGACCGCTTTGATGACGAAACCATTATTGTGCTGCGGGTGCGCGAAGCGGAGATCCAGCCGGAAACCACGAAAGACGCGTCATGATCGCAAAGACCATCATTGAACCCTTCCGGATTAAAAGTGTTGAGCCGATTCGCTGGACAACGCGCGCCCAGCGCGAAGAGCTTCTCAAGGCTGCCCACTACAATCTCTTCCTGCTGCCCGCCGACGACGTCCTCATCGATCTACTCACCGACTCCGGCACTGGCGCCATGTCCACGCATCAGTGGGCAGCTTTGATGGAAGGCGACGAAAGCTACGCCGGTAGCCGCAGCTTCGTTCGATTCAAGAGTTCCGTTCAGGACGTCTTCAGCTACAAGCACGTCGTTCCCACGCACCAGGGCCGGGCCGCCGAGCGCATCCTCTTCGGCGTGATGTGCAAGAAAGGCGACGTCGTCCCCAATAACACTCACTTCGACACCACCCGCGCCAATGTCGAATTTACCGGCGCCGAGGCTGTCGATCTGCTGATTCCTGAAGGCCGCGAACCGGCCTCGCTGCATCCGTTCAAAGGCAATATGGACGTGGTTGCGCTGGAGAATCTCATCGCGCGCGTGGGCCGCGAGCGCATCCCCCTGGTCATGCTCACCGTGACCAACAATTCAGGCGGCGGACAGCCTGTCTCGATGGAAAATGCGCGCCAGGTGAGCGCCGTGTGCCGGCGAAACGCCATCCCACTCTACTTCGACGCCTGCCGCTTTGCTGAGAACGCGTGGTTCATCAAGCTACGTGAGCCAGGATATGAAGACAAATCGCCTAAAGAGATTGCGCAGGAGATGTTCCGCCTGGGCGACGGCTGCACCATGTCTGCCAAGAAAGACGGCATGGCCAACATCGGCGGCTTTCTGTGCACCAACGATGATCGACTCGCCGAGCAGGAGAAGGATCTCCTAATTCTTACCGAGGGCTACCCAACCTACGGCGGTCTTGCCGGGCGCGATCTAGAGGCTATTGCCGTAGGCCTTCAGGAAGCGGTTGAAGAAGACTACCTGCGCTACCGAATCGCCTCCACGGCTTATCTCGGCAACCACATTGCCGCTGAGGGTGTTCCCATCGTCCAGCCACCGGGAGGCCACGCCATCTACCTCGATGCCCGCGCGTTCTTGCCGCACATTCCCACGGCGCAATTCCCCGGCGTGGCCCTGGCCTGTGAACTGTATCTTGAGGGCGGTGTCCGCTCCGTCGAGATCGGCACACTGATGTTCGCCGCCGCCGCGCAAATGGACTTGGTGCGCCTCGCCATCCCGCGTCGCGTTTACACGCAGAGCCATATTGACTATCTCGTTGAGGTCATCCTCGAAGTCTGGAAGAACCGCGAGCGCATCCGCGGCATGAAGCTCACCTACGAAGCGCCGTTCCTCCGCCATTTCACCGCGCATCTGGAGCCAATGGCCTGACGCAGAACCGTGATTGGACCTAGTAAGGAGACATGTCCTTGCGCCGTCCTTGCGGGGCCCAATAACTTTGCAGCGCGGGCGCCGAGCAACAAACCATATTAGGGAGCTGAAGACTAATTGATGACGACAACAATCTGCGTCGTTACGGCGGTGAGGCCCGAACCTGTGCCTGTGACGGTGACGATGTAATTGCCGGCGGTAGTTCCTCCTGAAGGAGGAGTGCCGCTGCCACCGCCCGCGCCACCACCACCGCAAGACGCTAGCGGAAAAGCGAAAAGCAAAAGCAAGAGGAAAATCTGCAGGCTCTTGCGGCCGCAGCGCTCAAAGTTTCCAATGAGAAGCCCGAGGCAGGCAAGAATTGCGCCAGCGATTCTGCGCGAAGGATTGCTTTGCGGGCTGTTTGCAGGAGCGTTGCGCGCCACCGCTCCCGTAGTCGAGATGCCGACCGTGACGCTTGCGGCGGTTGTGTTGGAGACGGTTGCAGTCGACGGAATGCTGCACGTGGGCACATCGACGGCGCCGGTGGGCGGGGTCACAGTGCACGTGAGATTGACAGTTCCTATGAAACCGTTCTCCGGAACAATAGCGATCGTGGCGTTTCCGACGGCGCCGGGCACGAGAGTGATGGCCGCGCCCCCAGCGATGATGGAGAAGTTGGCGTTGCCGGGCGCCATCATGCTTTGCAGACGCGCGGTAAGCGAGGGCAATGCGCTGCCGTTCCACGAGGTGTTGAGAACGCCGTAACCTTCGATCGTGCCGAAGCCGCCGCCGTTGCCTGATTCCGTGGTGCCATTGACGGCCCAGTAGGACCAATCGAGATTGTTGTCGCGAATATAGCTGGAAAAAATGCTGAACCAGAAGCCGAGGTCGGCATTGTTGGTGCTGCTGTCGCAGGTGTCGGCCGAGTTGCAGGTGCCAAATTCGCCGATCCACAGCGGCTGCGGGTTGCCGCCGTCGACAAGAAAGCCCCATTTGGGTTCGATCTTGCTATACCAGTTGCTGAAGCCGGTGAGGCCGGAGTACCAGAAGCCGTAGTCGTGCGCTTCGTAGACGAGCTGATTGGCGACGTTCAGTTGCACCGGCAAGGTAGGGACGCCGGAAAGATCACCTGCGTAGTTCACGCCCTCGACAAAGATGAGGAGATTGGGATTGATGGTGAGCACCGCATTGCCGCCCAGCTCCGCGGCCGCGTGCCAGTCGGTGCTGGAGCTGCCTCCCCAAGTGGCCGGGGCGCGCGGCTCGTTGCGCAAATCGACGCCGATGACCCCAGGGTTGCTCTTATAGCGCGCGGCCATCGTCTGCCAGTCGGCGACCCAGTTGGCCTGCGGGTATTGGCTGTTGTACCAGAGTTCATTGTTGTCGGTGGTGCTGCAGCACCACCCGGCGTTGCTCATGTGATTGTCGAGAATCACCATGATGCCGGCGCTGGTAAGAGCGTTGACAACGGTGTCCATAATGGTGAGGGCATTTTCACCTTCGAGGCTGGGATTGGCGGTAAGCGCATAATTGCCGACTACCGGATTGCTCTCGACCATCTGGTTTGACCACAGCAGGCGCACGGCGTTGAAGCCGAGCCCCTTGATGGTGGACACGATGCTGTTCAAAGGCTGCGCCTGGAGGCCTTCGACTACATAGTCAGTGGATTCAAAACCGTACCAGTTGAAGGCATTCAGGTGAACGCGGACGCCGTTGCTGTCAACAATGTACTGCCCCGACGTGTGCAGCGGAAACGCGGGAGCGGCGGCGGCTGCGCAGGCCGGCCAAAGGAGCGCAGCAAGCGAAGCGAGCAGGAGTACACGTCTGAACATTTGGAGCGAAGAAAACTTTCCGCGAAGGGGGAAGGATAATCCAGTCATCGCCGACCATTCTAAGACAAAAAGACGATTTTGGGAAACCGGTCTCTGCAATACGTCTTTCCCGCGGCGCGCTCGTGTCAAACCTGGAACTCGCCGGATTCGATACACTCAAAGTATCGGAGCACTTCCCCGGAGAAATTGTGCAAACTGCCGCTCAGGAACGATTGATCCGCCCTGCCCGTAACATTCTGGGCAGCCTGCGACTGCCGGGCGACAAGTCCATCAGCCATCGCTACGCGATGCTGGGCGCCTTCGCCGAAGGCATGTCGCGCTTTACCAATTTTTCGACCGGAGCGGATTGCGCCTCGACGCTGGCCTGCATGGAAGCGCTGGGCGCGAAAGTGAACCGGACCGGCGCGGACTCCGTAGAAATTCGCGGCGTGGCGGGACGTGTCACACCCACTGATGGCCCGCTCGACTGCGGCAACTCCGGCTCGACGATGCGCATGATTTCAGGGCTGCTTGCGCCGCAGCAGGGCCGCTTCACGCTGGTTGGCGATGACTCACTCTCACGACGGCCGATGGAGCGTATTCGCAAGCCGCTCGTAGCCATGGGCGCCCGCCTTATGCTCACCGACGGTCATGCGCCGCTCATTATTGATGGCGGTCCTCTCAAAGCCATCGACTACACGACGCCGGTTCCCAGCGCGCAGGTGAAGAGTTGCGTCCTGTTGGCCGGGCTGGAAACCGTGGGCATGACAACGGTGCGCGAGGCTGTGCGCACGCGCGACCACACCGAACTGGCTCTGCGCGCATTTGGAGCTACTTTGACGCGGGCCGCAGACTCGGTCTCGATCAGCGGACCGCAAGCGCTGCGCGCCATCGATGCCGAGGTTCCTGGCGATCTCTCGTCCGCGGCATTTTTCCTGTGCGCGGCAATGCTCTTCCCCGGCTCCAACCTTGTGGTCGACGCCCTCGGTTTGAATCCGACACGCGCCTCGCTGCTCGACGTGCTCACGGCGCTGGGCGCGCACATCGCGGTGCTGAATCTTGAAGAGAAGCACGCCGAGCTGGTGGGAACAGTGCAGATTTCGGCGCCGGCCGAGGGACTGGGATCGACGGAGATTTCCGGTTTGCTGGCGGCACAACTCATCGACGAGCTGCCGGTGCTGGCGGCAATCGCACCATACACGAGCGGCGGCATTCGCATTCGCGGAGCGCGCGAGTTGCGCGTGAAAGAGTCGGACCGGATCGCACTGGTGGCCGCGAATCTGCGCGCCATGGGGGCGGAGGTTGAGGAGTTCGAGGACGGGCTGGACGTGCCCGGAGGCCAGACATTGCACGGCACTACCATCGATTCGGGCGGCGATCATCGCATCGCCATGGCCTTCAGTGTGGCGGCTCTGCGCGCCGAGGGCGAGACGCTCATTCAGGGCGCCGAGTCCGCGGCCATCAGCTTTCCTGAGTTTTTCGACTTGCTGGACCGTGTCGCGGAGCGGTAAAACGCGCGATTCGTTTGTTACGAGTACAAGACAACGAAAAAGGCCCGGCATGTACCGGGCCTTTTCGCGTTGTATGCAAGCCGCGCTATTGAGCAGGCGGCATGGCTTGTTGATTCGGAGTCGCGGGCGGCGTCATGGTGGGCTCGTTGCCGGGTTGGGCCGGCGCAACTCCCGGAATGATGGGAGCGGCCGTCACGGCCCCTGTAGCGGCATCCGGCAAATTGATCCCGTAATGCTGCAAGGTTGAGGCCAAAGTCTGGTAGAGTCCTGCGCGGTCCTTGGCATACGCGGCATTTGCGGCGATCAGGTTGTCTTCAGCCACCGCGAAATTGCGTTGCTGCTGCAGCACATTCGCGGTTGTGGAAGCACCGAGGTGGAGCTTCTTCTCCTCGGCATCCAGGCTCTGTTGCGCGTAATCGCGAGCCGCCTGCGCCGCGCGCACCTGGGCGCGATCGTTGGCGAGCGCAAACATGGCGTTCGCCACCTGCATGCGAATCTGCGTGTAGAGTTGCTCGAGCCGCAGCTCCGCTTGCCGGTACTCCATTAAGGAGCGTTCCTGCACGGACTGCGCTTCGCGATTGCGGATAGGGATGTTCACGTTGAAGCCGACGCCTTTGTCGGGGGCGGTACTGTTGACCAGGTCCGAGAGCACTCCTCCGTAACTGCCGGGTGCGGTGTTGCCCGTGACGGTGCAAGAGATGCCGGCGAAGCTGCAGTTCTTGTTGACGGCGCCGCCGATGATGCTGGCGTTGTAGAATCCGTAGACATCAAGGGTCGGCAACAAACCATTGCGCGCGCCCTTGAGCGTGATCTCATCGTTGCGCAGCGTGAGCACCGCCTGCTCCAGCTCTGGCCTGCGTTGGAAAGCCTCCTGCACCAGTGCTTCCACGGGCTGCGTCTCCTCTGGAATGGCTTCGAGAGTTACGCGGTCCGTGGGAATGACCGGAGCCGCCGAAAGCACGGCATCGTTGAGATTGCGCGTGATGGCTTGCTTGATGATCTGTTGCTGGTAATTGAGTGTGCTCTGTGCGCTGATGAGCGACTGCTGATCAGCAGCGACACTGGATTCGGCATTGACCACATCGAGCGGCGCCATGGAGCCCACTTCCAACTGCTTGCGATTGTCAGAGAGCAGTTGGTTGCTTTGCTCAAGGGCGCGTTGCTTGGCCTGCACATCTTCATAGGCCTGCACCAGCCCCCAGTAAATTGTCTCCACCTGGTTGACGGTGTAAAGGATTTGCTGGCGGAAGGAAGAGTCGGTGATGCGACGGTCGTTGAGCGCCTGGTACATGAAGCGCTTGTTTACCCAGATTCCTGCGCCTTGCAGGAGTTGCTGTGTAACCGAAGCTTTGAATGAAGAGTTGAGCTGTGGCGTATAGCTTGCCAGCGTATCACTTGTGTTGGTTCGACTGTTATTCCACGCGACGGCAAGCGCCGTTCCGGAAACGAATCCCTGGTTGTAAGTAAAGTTGTACGCGTCAGTGTTGGTGGAAGAGGCCGGACTGAAAATGCTGGTTTGCTGCGACTTGGCCCGTTCCAGTTGTATGGTGCCTGTGACGTTTGGATCCAGGTTCTCCGGCAACGGGCCTGCGCCGCCGGTCGACAGCGTCAATCCATTCACACCGGAGCCCGCGCCGCCCGCACCACCCGCTGATCCGCCCGGTCCGCCGCCGGTCGACAAAATGGAGTTAGAACCGCCGAGGGTTCCTGTGATCAAGCCTGAAGGAGCGCCCAGAGGAGTTGCGCCCGTTTTGGTGCGAAGAATATCAGTATCGGCGATGTCGAGATCGTAACGAGCAATGGCAATGTCGTAGTTGTTCTCAATGGCCAGGGCGATGGCATCGGAGAGACTGAGATAAATCTTGCCGTCTTTCATGAGATCGGCAAGGCGCACGGAGTTGGCGAAGCTTGCCTTGGCGATGGACGTGGGACGGTAGACGTTTATGGGATTGCCAATCCAACTGCCGAAGGGTCTCGAGTAGTCAGCGCCGGAGGTGCGCAGCGGAATCGGCTGCGTGGGAATGGGCACCGGCGCCACGGGAAGATCGGAGGCAGCCTTATCAGGCGGAGCGGCGGTAGTGCCCGTCTGCTGCGCGAAGCCAGGCGGCGTGGTGGCCGCCAACGTCAACAAAATGGCGGCAACCGCGCGCAAACGTCCGGCGGCTTGCCCCTGCCCTTTGCGGCTGAGGCTGGTTCCTTTGCGTTCACTGCAGTCGGTTGTCGGCTCCAGATGCGATACACCTGCCCTTAAAGAATGCATGTTTCTTCTCTCCAAAATTTGAGGCACGTGACCCACCCAATGGGTGGGTTCCCCGGTTGCGCTTCAAGACATCCAGGAAACCGCTCCGGATGCGAGTTTCGGGTTTCTCAAAATGATTATCGCCGTTATGTGGTCCCGCATGGTTCTTTGTTGATTACGAAAACGGTACCCCGCTCGTTCCAGGCATTGTCGTAAATCGCAGCCGAGGCTCCGGTTAAGGTTACGTGGAGCGGGTTGAACCGGGCGAAGACGCAGTGCAGAGGCGTCCGGATGAGCAAATTAACTAACTGGTTAGTAAAATAACTCAAATTCCGGCCTCTGGCAACCCAAATCTACCCCGCCAGGGATGCAAATCTCTCCGTTTGGGGAGGGATAGTTAACCGGGCCGGCAGATCGGCAGCATCGGGTACCCTTGTTGCAGCGATTCCCATGAGCGACAGCGCCCAAGTAGATCGAGAGTTCCAGACCTGGAAGCTTACATTGGCGTACGACGGCACCGACTTCCAGGGCTGGCAGGTGCAGCCCGGACTGCCGACAATTCAAGGTGAATTGCAGGCCGCACTGGGCCGGGTTACGGGCGAGTCGCCCCTGCCGCAGGGCTCCGGCCGCACTGACGCGGGAGTTCACGCACTGGCCCAGGTAGCCAGCTTCACGCTGCGCGCCCCTATTCCTGCGGAGAATCTGCAGCGCGCGTTGAACCGGACATTGCCCCCATCGATCCGTATCTCCGAAGCAAGAACGGTACCGAGTACATTTCATGCGCGGCACTCATCGGTTGCGAAGACCTACGAATACCGGATCTACCGCGAGGCCGACTCTCCACCCTTTCTGGCCCGCTACGTGTATGCGTGCCCGTGGGTGCTCGATGTCGAGAAACTGCAGAGCTGCGCGCAGGTCTTCGAAGGAAAATACGATTTCCAGAGCTTTGCCGCGAACGATCCTGATCTGAGCGAGCGCGAGGCAGGCCGCGCAACATATGAGCCTGGGGCCGAAGCGGCGCTTAAGATTGCGCCGCTGTCGACGGTGCGCACCATTTACACCTCGACTTGGGAACTGCGGCAGGGCGAAGCCGGCGCGATGCTGGTTTACCGCGTGCGTGGCAACGGATTTCTGCATCACATGGTGCGTAACCTGGTGGGAACCATGCTGGACGTGGGCCGGGGGCATCTTGCGCTTGAAGAGACTCCGGGGATTCTTGCGGCGTGCGATCGCTCGGCAGCAGGACCAACGGCGCCGGCGCGGGGTCTTTTTCTGCACTCGGTGGAGTACGACGCAGGAGAAATGCCGGCCAGCGAGTGAATTGCATCGGGCCGCGCAGTGATTTTGGCGTCGTCAAGCATCCTGCTACCCTGAATCCATTGCCATGCCGATTCTTTCCGCAACCTCGGCATTCTCGCGCGTAACCGCCCTGGCTGCGCAACGGCAGCTTCATGCGGCATTTTCCTGGGTGCACACGAATCCAAAAACCCTGATGAATTGGCAGGTCGACTTGGTGGGCATTCCCGCGCCTTCGAATGGCGAGCAGGAGCGGGCGCGATGGCTGGCGGCGCGTTTTGCTGAGGCCGGCGTGAGCGCGGTGGAGACCGATGCGGCGGGCAACGTGCTGGGAGTTCTGCCGGCTACAAAGTTGCCTCCGGAGAGCACCGGGCCCGTGATCCTTCTTTCGGCGCATCTCGACACTGTGTTTCCCGCCGATACTCCCCTGCATCCAGTGCTTGCGGACGATCGCCTGGAAGCTCCGGGCGCATGCGATAACGCGGCAGGCGTGGTTGGCATGCTGGCTGTGGTGCATGCGCTTCTGCGCGCCGGGGTGGAACTACCGGCGCCGCTCCTGGTGCTGGGCAATGTGGGCGAAGAGGGCGAAGGCGATTTGCGCGGGGTGCGTCACTTTTATGAGCACAGCGCATTCGCCGGACGCGTGGCTGCGCACATTGTGCTGGATGGCGCCGGCGCGGATGCGGCTGTAACGCGGGCGCTGGGCAGCCGCCGCTTTCGGGTTACGGTTACTGGGCCGGGCGGACATAGCTTCAGCGACGCGGGGACGGCGAATCCCATTGCGGCGCTGGCCATGGCGCTGGCCGCGGTGGCGGAAACCGAGCTGCCCGAAGAGCCACGGACCACGCTCAATGTGGGAACGATACGCGGCGGTATCAGCGTGAATTCAATTCCTGAAAGCGCCGAAGCCACCATCGATTTCCGATCGACCGACGGAACTGAGTTGCTGCGCCTTGAAGTTGCGCTGCACCGCGCGGTGGAAGATGCCGTCGCACACTGGAACGCGCGATCAAGAGTCACAAGTGCGGGCTCGCGCGGGCGGCTGGAATTCGCGATTACGAAAATCGGCGACCGGCCTGCGGCACATCTGGCGGATGATTCGGTCCTGCTGGCTGCGCTGCGCGCCGTGGACCGTCACCTGGGCCTGCGCACCGACCTGCGGCTGGGATCGACCGACGCAAACATTCCGCTGGCGCTAGGCGTTCCGGCGCTTTCGATGGGCGCAGGCGGAGAAGGCGGCGAAGCACATACGCTGCACGAATGGTATTCGCCGAAGAACCGCGAACTGGCGCTCAAGCGCGTCCTGCTGCTGACGCTGGCGATGCTGAAGTGGGCCGCGGAGCAGTAACTCGGGAGCGTGCGGCTCTTTGGCCTTGCGAAGCGTCTAACGGAACAGGCGTGGATCGCCGGTTGCGGTGAGGGCGGATAGAGGCATCACGACCGGCGCTGCTGGGGCAGCTTGAAGGAAACCGTACCTCAGGGGCTAAAGCCCACCTTTGTATTCGCGGCCTTTGCGGCACGACTAAAGTCGTGCCCTTTCACGACGGCTCACGACGGCTTCAAGCTGACCCACTACCTGATCCTGCCGCAGAGACCATCGGCTGACTATACTAAGAGGAGAGGCCGCCGCCAGATTGCAGACTGGCCGGGCGCCTCAAGAGGTCAAGGAAACTATGAAATTGCTCTTCGCACGACTTCGGTCGAGCCGTCTTACCACGGCATTTGTGCTGCTTGCCACGCTTTCGGCCGCAATTGTGGCCGGCTCGTTTGCCGCCCATGGAGTGCGCGGCCAGGAAAAGCAGAACGACAGCGCCGACGCCACTCCCCTCAAGGTCGTGAATTCGAGTATTCCGCCGAATGATTTCGTGCGCATCGCCAAGGCGGTGGGACCGGCGGTGGTGAATATCAACACGCAAACTCTGCCCAAAGAATCGAGCGACCACGGACACGGCAAGTTTCATCAGCGCGTGCAGCCGAACCAGCAAAATCCCGACGACAACCAGGACAACGATCAGCAGCAGCAGGCACCGCCTGATAACTTCCAGGACTTCTTCAATCGTTTCTTCGGCGGCCAGGGCCCCGGCGGAGGGGATGAAGGCGCTGACAATGGCCAGGTGCAGGAATCGCTCGGCTCCGGCTTCATCGTCGATTCCAAGGGCTACATCATCACCAACGATCACGTGATCGACAAGGCCGACAAGATCTACGTGAAGCTCTCGACAGATCCCGAGACCGAGGATCTGGGTCGCCCAGCGCGTGTCATCGGCGTGGACAAAGCCACGGACCTGGCGGTGATCAAGATCGACACCAGCACTCCGCTACCAACGGTGAAGATGGGCAACTCCGACACGGCGCAGGTAGGCGACTGGGTGGAAGCCATCGGCAGCCCGTTCGCGCTGGCGCAGACCGTGACGGCGGGCATCATCTCCGCCAAGAACCGCACCATCGACCAGGGAGCGCCGGGACAGTTTCAGCATTTTATTCAAACGGACGCGGCCATCAACCCCGGCAACTCCGGCGGGCCGCTGCTGAACATGCTCGGCGAAGTGATCGGCGTGAACACGGCGATCTACACGCAATCGGCCGGCTACCAGGGAATTGGTTTCGCCATGCCGTCCAACACCGTGGTCGAGGTGTACAACGACCTGGTCGGAGCGAGTCACAAGGTGACGCGCGGTTCCATTGGAGTCTCTTTCCACAGCGAGCTTTCGAGCGCCGTGAATCGCGTGTATGGATTCAAAAATGGCGTTCTGGTGCAGCAGGTGCAGCCCAACGGCCCGGCCGATAAAGCGGGCATCAAGGCGGGCGACATTATTACCACCGTCGATGGTCGCTCGATCAAGGACGGCGACGACTTGGTGAACGAAATTGCGAGTCGCCGGCCGGGATCGACCATCCGGCTGGGATACGTGCGCGACGGCAAACCGATGGACACGACCGTAACGATCGGCGATCGCGACAAAGTCTTTGCCGATCTGAACAATCCGCAACCGGAAACGACCCAGGAAGGCGAAACCGACCCCAGCGAATCCAAATTGGGTGTCGTGGTCCACGAGATCACGCAGACGATGGCCGCGAAGATTCACACGTCCGGCGTGGTCATCGACTCAGTGCGGACCGGCTCGTTTGCCGACTTGCAGGGACTGGAGCCGGGACTGGTCATCACCAAGGTGAACCGGATGCCCACCGGCACCAAGGAGCAGTTCGATGTCGTAGTGGGCAAGCTGAAGACCGGCGACGACGTGGTGTTTGAAGTGATCGATCCGCGCCATCCCGAGTCGGGCATCAATGTCATCGGTGGAACGCTGTAAAACCATGGAAACAGGCGCCGGACGTGATCGCACAGGCCCGGCGCCGTGCCTAAAGTAAGTCCTTCTGAGCCGGCTGGGCGATTTTGCCCTTGCCGGAATGCGGTACGTTGACTACACTTGTGCGAAGAGTTCAAAGAAGTTCGACCATCATCCTTTAGGCGGAACACCCATGTTTTCATCTAGAACGACTGCAGCATTCCTGATTTCCGCAGCCCTTTTGGCGCCGTCCGCCTTCGCGACCAACGTGCACCGGTCGCCGACCAGCGGCCTGACCAGCACGCATAAACTGTCGAAATCGAAGCACAAAGCAGCAGCGCGCCATGTGCGCGGCCAGCAGGCCATTGAGCCGGAGCGGGTAACGGAGATTCAGCAGGCGCTGATCCGCGAGCATTACTTTACCGGTGAAGCTGACGGCAAGTGGGACGCGACGACCATCGCCGCGATGCAGAAATACCAGGCAGACCATGGGTGGCAAACCAAGCTGATGCCTGATTCGCGCGCCCTGTTGAAACTTGGACTCGGCCCCGACTACTCCGCGGCCATCAATGCCAAGGGCTCAAGCTTTGCAGCGCCGCCGGTCAAAGGCACCGCGCCCCCCACACAGACCTCAGGTTTTGTGGCAGCCTCCGGCGTGAATCAATAAACAGGCTTTCACCCGTCATCAGGGTTTAGCCGCTGCGGATTCCTTCAGCAAAAACTCATAGCGTGCTCGCGTTGTGTCTGGGCTTGCGTGCGTCTCACGATCGAGATGCATCACTGCGCCGGATTTGTCGTAGCGCGGCCACTCGGGCAAGCCGGGTCCGTTGGGATCGCCGGTCTTCGCAATGTTCGTCCAATAATCCATCATCTGCTCGCTCAGCTTGCGATCCTCCGGCCGCCACACCGAGCCGTGCCGCACGTCGAGGGTGCCGAATACATATTCGAGATCGTCTGAGTGCCAGGCGTACCCACCCTCGGGATGCATTTCGCTCGGCGGCGCAGGCAGTTCGAAGTGGTATCGGTAGACGGGCGCTTCGCCGGTTTTCGTCTGGGCCTCGATCCACTGCCAGGTCCCTAAGCCGAGAAATTGATCGGTCGTGTAGGCATCGGCCGAGGTGACGGCTTCGGCGTCCGTCTTTCCCGAGTAGACGGCCAGAAACTCATCGGCCTGCGCGCCATAATGCTCGCTGGCAAAGGCCTTCCACTTTTCTGCCGTCATGCCTTTTGACAGGGTGCCGGCGCGCTCATCGCGATTCCACCCGGCAAGCAGCGGCACATGCGCCTGCTTTCCAGCCGCGTAAGTTTTAGGGACTGCCTCCGTCAGCAGGCGACCATCAATGACGGGAGAAAAGCCGATCGCGCCCTTCTTTCTTGCGGCGTCGATCAACTGGCTGGTGGACATCGCCCGCAACTCGGCCAGGCTCTTGACGCCGAGAGACTCTACCCATGCCTGATCGCGGGGTGCACGAACCTCAACGGGATCCACGGCGAGCACACTGCCGAAGGGGGCACCGCTTTCTCCGATGACTTTTTGAAATAGCCCCTGCGCTTGCGGCGACGCCATGAGCGTGCTGACGGCAAACGAGCCCGCGCTTTCGCCGAAGATGGTGACATTGTTGGGATCGCCGCCGAAGCGGGCGATATTGGTCCGCACCCATCGCAGCGCAGCGACCGTGTCCATCAGGCCGTAGTTGCCCGCTGCGCCACCGCCCTCACGCCGCAGGTCTTCACTTGCCAGGAAACCGAAAACGCCCATCCGGTAGTTGATGTTCACCAGCACCACACCGCGATCTACCAGCGGAGAGTTGGAATAGCGCGGCTCGGAACTTGCCCCGGCGATATAGGCTCCGCCATGAATCCACACCATTACTGGCAGCGGGTGCGCGGGGTGCACCGCTACCGGCGTATAGACGTCAAGGTATAGACAATCCTCACTCGGACCGGCATCCTGAAAAATGTAATCGGCCCAGATGGACCACTGTGCGCAACGCGCGGCAAAACTCGTGGCATCGCGCACTCCGCTCCAGTGCGCGGGCGGCTGCGGCGCCTTCCAGCGCAAATCGCCGAGGGGCGGAGCAGCGAAGGGCAAACCGAGAAACGCGCGCGCCATGCCATCGTTGACCGTCTTGCCGTGCACGGTGCCCTGCGCGGTCTTCACCGTCAGCGGATCGGCATTTGCACGGCAAGCAGGCCCTAAGAGCGTCGCGAGAAGCGCCACTGCGCAGAGGCAACGAGTTTCCATGTTGAGATCTCCCGCAAGAAACCATAGCAGGAAAAGCCGCAGATTGGGACGGGGTTTTGCGCACAACTGGTCGCGAGCCGCAATTTCAAATCACTTCGGGCGCAAGCAGATCCTCAATGCTTTCGCGGCGGCGGATGAGGCGCGCCTTGTTGCCTT
Organism: Occallatibacter sp.; assembly: GCA_050013775.1. Taxonomy (GTDB): domain Bacteria; phylum Acidobacteriota; class Terriglobia; order Terriglobales; family Acidobacteriaceae; genus Telmatobacter. The sequence goes on from JBEKEP010000022.1 coordinate 37,293, forward strand.
CGACGAGGACTTCAGCGGCGCGCGGACGGGTGTTGTAGTTGGAGCTTTGCGCCATGCCGTAGGCGCCAGCGTCGAGCAGAGCCACCAGGTCGCCCGGTTCGATGGGCGCGAGCTTGCGGTCACGCGCAAAAAAGTCTCCCGACTCGCACACCGGACCCACGACATCAACGATGCGCGACTTCCCTGCCCTGGGCTGCACGGGAACGATCTCGTGCCAGGCTTGGTAGAGCGCGGGACGAATGAGGTCGTTCATGGCCGCGTCGGTAATCACGAAGGTTTTTTTGCCGTTGCGCTTCACGTATAGCACGCGCGCCAGCAGCGCCCCCGCCTGTGCCACAAGAAATCGACCGGGCTCGATGAGCAGGCGGCCTTCGAAGCCACCCAGCGCGCGTTGCAGCGCCGCGGCATACTCCTCGACCTTGGCCGCCGCATCAAATGCGCCAGCGTGATAATCAATGCCGAGCCCGCCACCGGCGTCGATAGCTTGAAGAACGATGCCTCCGCGACCGAGTTGCTGCACCAGTTTGCTCACGCGTTCGATGGCCGCGCCGAACGGGTCCGCCGAACGGATCTGCGAGCCGATGTGGACGCTGACGCCGTGCGCTTCGAGCCAGCGATCGTTGGACGCGCTCTCGTAAATGCCCCGCGCGCGGCGGATGTCGATGCCGAACTTGTGCTCGCGCAGGCCCGTAGAGATGTAGGGATGTGTGTCGGCAAAAACATCGGGATTGACGCGCAGCGCGAAGCGGGCGCGGATTTTGAACTTGCGCGCGCGGGCCGCAAGCAGCTTCAGCTCCGCCTCGCTTTCCACATTGAATTGCAGAATGCCGGTCTTGAGCGCGAGGTCGATTTCCGCGGCGGTCTTTCCCACGCCGGAAAAGACGGTGCGGCCGACGGCATCCGGCGCGGCTGCCAGCACCCGCTGCAGTTCGCCGCCGGAGACGATATCGAAACCGGCTCCATTTTGGCTGAGGAGCTTGAGAATCGCCAGCGCGGAATTGGCCTTGACCGCGTAGCAAACAAGATGGTCCCGGCCAGCGAGAGCCTGCTCAAAGAGCCGCAAGCGCGCAAGGATCTGGTCGGCCGAATAGACGTAGAGTGGCGTGTCGAAGCGGCGCGCGAGGGATTCTAGCGAGACGCCGCCGCAATGCAGAGCTGCGCCGCGTTGCGGATAGAAAAACGGGCGCGGAGATGTGGTTGATATTTGTGCCACCAGCGACGTCCCAATAAGCGGAAGAAACCTGTTTAAAGCGTACAGCATGGAGCGCGCCGCAGCGAAGGCCGAAGCTTCTCTCGCGCGTAGAATGAATCTACCCTGCGATGAACCCACCGACCGATCTACCCCAAAGCCCCAACGAGACTGCAATCGTGATCCAGATTCGCGCCAATGCTGCATTGGTCGTGGAGTCGTTTGCCCCATTGACCGATTTCACTTTTGGTTTAGACAGCCGCTCGGTAGAGTGGCTCGACGGCTACATCAATCGCATCCGGACCGGCGAATGGAGCGAGGATGAGATCGATCAGATGGTCTCAAATCTCGGCTCGTATCTGGGTGAAGCCATCATCGCCGCGTATGGCGGCGCGTGGGCGCAGGACGAGCACGGCTGGCACATTCGCTTCGATGAACGCAATCGCGCGTATCCCTTCGCAAAAATGGCCAAGCAGTTGAAGAACGGACCCGAGGATTCGATCTTCGGCTTCTATTCGGCCATCGGAGCCGCATTTCGCAAGTGACCGTGCGTTGTGGCCGGGCGCACAACGGCTCCCCCGCTCGCCCTTTACAATAAAAGATTGCATGACTCAATGGCCTCAAGTTGACCTGGTGGGCGTGGGACTGAACGCAACCGACACGCTGATCCCCCTGCCAGCATATCCCGAGCGTGGCTCCAAGCTGGAGTACTACGCATCGAGCGTGATGCCGGGCGGGCAGGTGGCGACGACCGTGGTGGCGTGCCAGCAGTGGGGATTGCGCACGCGCTACGTGGGCAAGTTGGGCGACGACGATGCGGCCCGCCTGCACGAAGAAGCATTCCAACGCGTGGGCGTCGAGGCGCAGCTTATCAAAGTAGCCGGCGGTGTGAGCCCGCAGTCGCTGATCCTGGTAGACGCCGGCGGCGAGCGCACTGTGCTTTGCCGGCGCGACGAGCAGATGACGCTCAAGCCCGAAGAACTGCGCCGCGAATGGGTAACGAATGCGCGCATGCTGCACCTGGACGGGCACGACACGGCGGCTGCGACACTGGCTGCAAGCTGGGCGCGGGCCGCGGGCATTCCCGTTGTGGCCGATCTCGATGACACCTACCCCGGCATCGAAGAACTCGTGGTCAACGTCGATTATTTGATTGTCAGCAAAGATTTTTCCTGCCGATTGATGGACGACAACAACCTGGAGCGCGCCTTGCGGCGTATGCTCTCGCGTTATGGCTGCAAGCTGAGTGCAGCGACCCTGGGCGAAGACGGCGTTCTGGCCTGGGACGGCAAACAAATGGTGCATTGCGCCGCGTTTCGCGTTCCGGTGGTGGATACGACCGGCGCCGGCGACATCTTTCGCGCCGGGTTCATTTACGGGCTGATGCAGGAGTGGCCGCTGGAAAGGCAACTGGATTTCTCCTGTGCCGCGGCGGCGATGAACTGCATGGCGCAGGGAGCGCGCGGCGGCATCCAGGACGTGGATGCGGTGGAAAATCTGAGGTCGACGGTGGCACGGTATGAGAGCGCCTACGGCTTGTCGACGTTCGAATAGATTCATGAAACTGTTTACGGCCAACCGGGCCCCACACCACGCGCATAAAACACAATGTGACGATTCAGATGAGTCGTCGCGCAGGCTTGCCACGTCCAATAGAATGAAGCGATAGGGCCCCAGTCCGGCGGAGCGATCCCCGGACGCGAATTCCCCGACGGAGATTTCCCATGGCATTGTTCAAGACTTCGAATCCGGCGCTCGGCCAGAACACTTTCAGCGATGCCGCGCGCAGCCAGTATGGCGGCAACCTGGTGGACGCCGCGGCGCGAATGACGTTGAGCGGTACGGTCAACAAGACCGGCCTTCTGCTGCTTTGCGCGATGGTGACGGCGGCATGGACCTGGAACCAATTCATGCAGACGCACGACCCATCGTCTGTCACTCCGGAATTACTCATTGGCGCACTGGGCGGATTTGTGGTCGCCATGGTGACGATCTTCAAGAAGACCTGGGCGCCGGTGACTGCGCCCATCTATGCGCTACTCGAGGGCTTGGTGCTCGGCGGACTGTCTGCCATGTTTGAATTACGCTATCCGGGCATTGCCCTGGAAGCCGTCGGGCTGACATTCGGCACATTGTTGGTGATGCTTTTCCTTTACCAGTCCGGCGTGATCAAGGTGACGCAGAAGTTTCGCATGGGCGTGGTGGCGGCTACAGGCGGGATCATGGTCTTCTATCTGCTCACCTGGGTGCTCAGCATGTTCCACATTTCCGCTTTCTCTTCTGTCTATGGCTCCGGGCTGGTTGGCATTGGCTTTAGCCTGTTCGTGGTCGCCATCGCGGCCCTGAACCTTGTGCTGGACTTTGATTTTGTGGAACAGGGTGTAACTGTCGGCGCTCCCAAATACATGGAGTGGTACGCAGCGTTCGGCATCATGGTGACGCTGGTGTGGCTGTACCTGGAGATGCTGAGGCTGCTCGCGAAAATGCGCAGGAACTGAAAAGAACAGCCAGTAGCCAATAGCTTGCGGGCCGTCCTCGCGGTTCCTACATTGAGCTATTGGCTATTGGCTTTTAGCTCCCCTGCGACGAAATCAGTGAAAATGTAACGCTGCCGGTGGTGACGCGGCGATGCGGCGTGCCTCGCGCGATCACCAGCATGTCGCCTTTGTTCAGGGCGACGGTTTCGTGCCCTTCCGACTCGGGCGAATTCCATTCGCCGGGCGCTTTGCTATGCGCGCCCTTCGGCGTTCCGCCGAGCTCGTAGACCGTCGACCCGTCGAGAATCTGAAAGACGTGGTCGCGATGCTCGTGCCACTCGAATTCCGCTCCGGACTTTGCCTTTTCCGTGGTGAGAACCACGGTGAAAGACTTCTCCTGTACGAGGTTGTTGTTGCCGGGACTGGCGGCGAGGGCGCTGATGTCATCCTGAATCTCTTGCGCCTTGAAGAGCTTGAAGGTGAGGGCGGAGGCGCTCGTGCTTTGCGCCGCGGCCGTGCTGGAAAACAGCGACGCACGCGTGAGCGTAAAGCCGGCAGCTGCGGCCGCGGGCACGGCGCGCAGGAATTTGCGGCGGGCAGGATTCATCTCAGCATTCCGCATACATAACTCCAAAACCAACAGAATAACTTCGGGAGCGATTTTAACAGCGCCGCGTGGGGTCGCGGATTTCAGAGATCGAATTGCCGCAGCCAGGGTGCTATCAGGGCTGCGACCCTGCGCGGCTGCTCGTAGGCGGCAAAGTGGCCGGCGCCGGGAAGTACGTGAAACTCGCACCCCCCGGGAGCGACGCGAAAGGCTTCCATGTCGGCGGGAGTGACGGAGGTATCCTCCGCGCCCGCGATGGCGAGTACGGGGACACGAATGGTGGGCACGGTGGAAACCGAATCGGGGCGCGTGGCGAGGCCAGCCTGTACGGCAACCTCGGCTTCGGGCGTGAGGGTCATGTGCGCGCGCACTTCGGCGACAATCTCGGGGCGCTCGCGGCGGGAGGTTTCGCTGAGGAGAGTTTGCGCCATTCCGTCGAAGAGCGCGGTGACGCCCTCCGTCCGCGCCCGCTGGATGATTTCGGCGCGGCGGGTGAGGTTGGCCGGGGCATCGGGTTGCGGTTTGGAACAAATAAAGACCAGCCCGGTCATGCGTTCGGGAGCCCTGCGCCAAAGCTCCAGCAGGATGTAGCCGCCGATGGAACAGCCTGCAAAGACGGCCCGGCGCAGAGAAAGCTGGTCGAGCAGGGCAAGCACATCGGAGGCTAACTGCTCCATAGTCAGCACGGGAGCGTCGGGAACCAGGTCAAAGCCGCCCACGGGCAGCGCTGAGCCAAGCTCGGAGACACCGTGGCCGCGCAGGTCGGGGACTACAGAGCGAATCCCGGCAAGTTCTTTGGTGAGGGGACGCCAGTAATCGCGGTCGAGAGGAGTGGGATGCAGAAAAACGACCGGCGGGCCGGTGCCCGCGTCGGTGAATCCAAGGCCTGAACCATCAGAAAGAGAGACGCCGTTCATACACCTGGAGGATACATTCCCGGCAGGGGGGTCGTCTCCTCAGGAATTCCAATCCACGCAGCAAGATAGGCCACACCGACCAGGCCGCTCGAGAAAATGAGGCCGATGACCGCGATAATACGGACCACGGCGACGTCCCATCCGTTGGCTTGCGCAACGGCCATGCAGACTCCGCCGATCTGGCGGCCCATGCGGGGGCGGATCATCGGCCGGCCGGACATGGGTTGCACGGCGGGAATGACTGCACCACAGGTCGAACAAAAATGGGCGCTTGCCGGCATTCCAGAACCACAGCGCTGACAAAAGACGGTCATGACGAGTTCTCCGAGAGCGAACCTCAACTCATTTGAAGATACGAGGTTTGGCGCGCGCCGGTTCCTTTTTTCCGGCGGGCGCGGCCGGGGCGGAATGACTCCTCAGGCTCCCTGGTAGGCAGTGTGCAGGTACTTCCTTGCCTCGCCGGCGCGAGTGGTGCTGGGGCCGGCGTCGATGGCCGCCTGATAATCGCGCAACGCCTGCGCTCGCTGGCCGTTTAAGTCGTGGCATTGGCCGGCATCGAGGAGCGACCGAATCTTGAGCTCCGAGCCTACGCCGTGCGTCCATGCCGCCTGT
>JBEKEP010000023.1:0-33485 GCA_050013775.1 Occallatibacter sp.
GGTTCCCAGATTTTGACTCCGGACAAAGAGGTGCACGATTGGAAGAGAACGCAAGAGGAATTCAGAGATAGAAATCCGCTCTCGATCTCCGTCGAAGGCAAGTCGTTGTCCTACGTTTCGATTCCCCAACAAGAGCAAGATGCAATTGCCTTGTTTCATGGACTAATTGGCGTGGGTGTTCTGCGCGGTTTTCGATTTCTCGGTACCAGCCAAAGCGACCGGTACGATTCAGTCTTTTTCATGAACTACACGGATGCTGACAAAGTTCTGTTTGACACGAAGACCAATCGGTTGGGAGTAAATAGGAGCTTTTCTTTGCCGTACCTGACGGAACCCAAGATACTGGAATACAAGTTCGCGTTTAGCAGTTTGGTCGCTGATTTCGAGAAGGAAAATAAGTTCTCTAAGCATATTGACTTCGTTGTCTGCTGGTCCGCAGGCGATCGATTCAAGGAGCGGTTCTATCTGCAACCACTTCTTGTCGGTGATGAAGGTTCTTCCCGCCAAATCTTTGGTGCAACCCACCAGGTATTCAGTGTTGGAGCTCAAGAAACCCCTGCCTTCGAACTTCTTATCCTCGAAGATTTGATTGCTTGGCTTCAGGATCCTGCTGGTGAAGAGGCGCACCAGAAAACCGCTTACAGAGACAACTGACGTTCGTGAATTCCGCTAAAGGTCCTCTGCAACGCTGGAATTCGATGCTGGGGACATCTAACTGGTCGTGACCGCTGAACGCGACATGCTTGGCGACCTCAAGTTTTTGGGGTTGCGAGCTAATCACCGCCCGGCAGTTATCCTTCTGTCAACAATTCAATCCCCATCGATGCCAGCACGACGATTTACTCTATCTGCATACGCCATGCTCCTAGAATCTCTTCGCGAACAAGTACTCCACGCCAACCAGGAAATCGCCCGCCGCGGCCTGGCGCCTCACACCTTTGGCAACGCCAGCGGTGTCGACCGTTCCGGCGACAAGCCCCTCATGGTCATCAAGCCCAGCGGCGTGGATTACGCCAGCCTCAAGCCCGCCGACCTCGTGGTCACCGATCTTTACGGCAACATCATTGAGGGCTCACTGCGGCCGTCGAGCGATCTCGACACGCACACCCTGCTCTACCGCGAATTTCCGCAGATCGGCGGCATCGTCCACACCCACTCAGAGTTCGCCACGTCGTGGGCGCAGGCCGGGCGCGCCATCCCCTGTCTCGGCACCACGCACGCCGACTACTTCTACGGTCCCGTTCCCGTCACCCCACCCCTTACCGCCGAGGAAGTGTCGGAAGCCTATGTGCGGAACACCGGCGCGGTAATCGTCCGGCTCTTTCACTCTGAAAATCTCGATCCCGTCGCGGTTCCCGGCGTACTGGTTGCCGGCCACGCGCCCTTTGCCTGGGGCAGCACGCCTGCCGAAGCCGTGGAACACGCCGACGTCCTGGAGTACATCGCCCGGCTGGCCTATCGCAGTGTGCTGCTGGGAGCTCCCGAGTCCGGCATTCCCCACTACGTGAAGGAACACCACTACCTGCGCAAGCACGGCCCCAAGGCCACCTACGGCCAGGGCTGAACCGGCTGAACTGCTCTCAATTTTGACGGAATTCCGCCACGTCCTGAAGGAAGTTTTCCGCCCGCGGCAGGCGTTTTCTAACTCCGCCAACTCCGCTAGCCCCGCCAACTCCGCTGCATTTTAACCGGGAAATGCACAATAACCTGCTGGGTATGAATGATCTACCAATTTTCATAGATATATACTCTTCTTTGGATGTTGCTTTCCGATTTCTCAACCCGATGGAGTGATGCGTTTCACATTGCGTATGACCTTCCCCGGAACCCTACGTCGATATCGTGCGTATTTTCAGACGATTGGCCATCGGTAACCAAGCCATCGGCGCACCTCCCCTGCGTGGCAACTCACGTGCAAGTAAGAACATTGGTATAGGAAACCTCCCTCCTATGGACAAGAGCCTTCTCAACCGCGTGCAGGCTACGTTGCTGGCCCTGGCGACTGCGGCTTTGTTCGTGCTCGCGGTCTTCAACCTCCAGCAGGAGCGCGAGTTTCCGCAGCCTACGGATGGCGTGTGGTGGCACGAGGTGCAGGGGGGCCTGATCGCCGATCGTGTGCTGCCCGATTCTCCCGGTCAGCGCGCTCACATCCAGGCAGGGGATTTGCTCACGGGAGTGAGTAACTCGCCGAACGAGGACGTGACCTCCGTGACGCGGGTTGCAGATCTGGAGCGCGCTCTTTACGCCGCCGGCCCCTACGTCCAGGTTCGCTACAGCATTACCCGCGACGGCATTCCTCTCGACACCCCGGTGCAGGTGATTCTTGTGCCTGCGGACCACAGTCTGCAACTTGGCCTGCGCATCATCGGACTCATCTATCTTGTCATCGGCTTCTACGTGCTCTTCCGGCGCTGGGGCGCCCCTCGTTCCACGCACTTTTATCTCTTTTGCCTGGTTTCGTTCGCGCTCTACGCTCTCAAGTACACCACGGCATTCGATTTTCTCGATTGGACGGTTTTCTGGACCAACATCGTTGCCGAAGCGTTGCAGCCGGCGCTGTTTCTCCATTTCGCGCTCAGCTTTCCCGAGGAGCGCTTCAAGAACCTTCGCCGCCGCTGGTTATTGCCGCTGGTTTACGCGCCCGGTGCGGGACTGCTGGCACTGTGGCTGTGGTCGATTAGCACGCGTGAAGCCACTAAACTGCTTCTCGACCGCCTGAACCAAATCGCCACCGGCTATGACGCCGTTTTCTACATCCTGGCGGCGCTGCTGTTCCTGCGCAGCTACAGCCGGGCCACCACGCCGCTGCTGCGCCAGCAGTTGAAGTGGGTCACGCGCGGAACCCTGCTCGCGGTGCTGCCTTTCACGCTGTTTTACGCGATTCCGTACCTGCTCCAGCTCAATCCGCCGCAACTGCTTACCAATCTTGCTGGCCTCTCGCTGGTGTTTTTGCCGCTCACGTTTGCCTGGGCAATCGTGCGCTACCGGCTGATGGACACGGACCTGATCTTCAAGCGCGGCGTGGCCTATACGCTGTCAGTAGCGCTCATTGGCGGCGGCTATTTCGGCATCATCGCCCTCATCGCCCTTGTGGTTCACCAGCGCCTGCCTGATTCCATGCGAGAGTCGGCGCTGGTCATTGCAATTCTGGTCACGGCCGTGGTCTTCGATCCCCTCAAGCGCCGCATTCAGGGCTGGGTCGATCGCGCCTTCGACCGTCATCGCTACGACTACCGCAAGGCCCTCGTCGAATTCGGCCGCGGTTTGAGCTCGGAAACAGATCTGGGTGCGCTGCTCAATGCAATTGTGGAGCAGTTGCCGCGCACGCTGCTCGTGGCTCGCGTGGCCATCTTCCTGTCCGGTGAGTCGGGTAGCCTGCGCCTTGCGGCCTCTCACGGCCTGCCGGAAGAATTCAACCAAGACGCCAGTGGTGCGGAGCACCGCCTCGATCTCGGTTTCCTCCATTTCGACGGCGCCAACGATCACTCGCACATTTTCTTCGAGAACGCCCAGCAGGCCGTGCATTTGCCCGCGGAACAGCAGCGCACCGCGGCACTTCTCGACTTGAACTACTATCTGCCCTGCCGCGTGGCCGAGTCGTCCTCCGGCGAAGGCAACGGCGCGCTCCGCGCTTCGGGCCTTCGGAAGAATGCACAGCCCAACGGCGGCGCCGCGGGCCGCACCATCGCGGTCATCGGCCTCGGCCGTACTCTGGGCGGCGACTTCCTGTCGAGCGAAGATGTGGAACTGCTGGAATCCCTCGCCAGCTACATCGGCATCGCTCTGCAAAACGCCAGCCTCTACGCGCGCCTCGAGGAGAAAATCCTGGAGTTCGAGCGACTCAAGGAGTTCAACGAGAACATCGTTGAATCCATTAACGTAGGCATCTTCGCCATCGACCTCGAGGACCGCATCGAAAGCTGGAACGCGCAGATGGAGGCCATGTATGCGCTCAGCCGCGGCGAGGCCCTCGGCCAGGCGCTTCGTGCCGTATTTCCTGCGGAGTTCATTGAGTCGTTGGACGAGTTCCGCAGCGACCCGGGCGTGCATCACCTCTACAAGTTCCGCCTGACCACGCGCGCCGGCGAGTTGCGCACGGCCAACATCGCCATTGCGCCGCTGCTCTCCCGCGACTTTGTGCCCGTGGGCCGCATCGTGCTCGTCGACGACATCACGGAGCGCGTGGCTCTGGAAACCCAGCTCACGCAAGCCGACAAACTCAGCTCCATCGGCCTGCTCGCCGCCGGCGTGGCGCACGAGATCAACACTCCGCTCGCGGTAATCTCTTCCTATGCGCAGATGCTGTCCAAGCAGCTGCGCAATGACGCTCACGCCGACGAACGACTTGGCCCCGTGCTCGACAAGATCACGCAGCAGAGCTTCCGTGCCGCGGAGATCGCCAACGGGTTGCTGAATTTTTCGCGCACGTCAACGACTGAGTTCCGCGCCACGGACCTCAATCAGGTCATTCGCGACACGCTCTCGCTGCTCGAACATCAGTTCAAAACCGCGCAGATTCTGGTCGATCTCGATCTTTCCGCGGAGCTCCCGTCCATCAACGGCAACCCCGGAAAATTGCAGCAAGTCTTCCTGAACCTGCTTCTCAACGCCAAGGAGGCCATGCCCGGCGGCGGCCGCCTGCGCGTGGCCACGCTGCTCAACGGCCACGTGGAAGCGGTGGTTACCGATTCCGGTTCCGGCATTGCGCCCGAGCACCTCAAGCGCATCTACGATCCCTTCTTCACCACCAAGAACATACCCGGCGATAAGCGCGGCACCGGCCTGGGCCTCGCGGTTAGCTACGGCATTATCCAGGAGCACGCCGGAAAAATTCACGTGGAAAGCTCGGTCGGCGCCGGCACCACCTTTCATCTTGAGTTTCCGCTGTTGAGGAATTCTGTTCATGCTTGAACCAAGCACCGAGGAAGAACTGACTTTGAACGCATCCGATTCCGCAGCGGCCATCAACGGAAATGCTCCCGCGGCTACGATCCTTGTGGTCGACGACGAAGCCGGCATCCGTGAGTCGCTGGAGGTCCTTCTCGGTTTCGAGAACTATGTTGTGAAGACCGCCGGCAACGGCGAGGAGGGCTTGCAACTTCTCGATCGCGAGAGCTTCGATCTTGTGCTTCTCGATCTGGCCTTGCCCGGCCAGAGTGGTATCGAGCTGCTGCCGCAATTCAAGGAACGCCAACCCGATCTGCCCATCATCATGATCACGGCCTACGGCACCGTCGACAATGTCGTCGAGGCCATTCGCGCGGGAGCGGAAAACTTCATCCAGAAGCCCTGGGACAACGAGAAGCTGCTTGCCGACATTCGCTCGGCCGTCGCCCGCCATCGCGCCGAAGAAGAAAATCTTCAGCTCAAGCGCACTCTCAAGCAGCGCTACAGCTTCAGTAGCATCGTGGGCAAGAGCGAGTGTATGCTGCGCGTATTCGACCTGGTAGCGCAGGTGGCGCCCAGCCGGTCGACGATTCTGATTCAGGGCGAGAGCGGCACGGGCAAGGAAGTCATTGCCAAGGCCATCCACGCCAACTCGCCGCGTCGCGACCGGCCTTTCGTGCCCATCAACACCGGCGCCATGCCGTCGGAGCTGCTTGAGTCCACGCTCTTCGGCCACGTAAAAGGCGCGTTTACATCCGCGGTCGCGTCCAAGAAGGGCCTGTTCGAAGTGGCCAACGGCGGCACGCTCTTTCTCGACGAGATCGCGACCATGGGCATGGACACGCAGGCCAAGATCTTGCGCGTGCTGCAGGACCGCCGCTTCATGCACCTCGGGGGCATCCAGGAGATTCAGGTTGACGTGCGCATCCTCGCCGCCACCAACATCGATCTGCGCCAGGCGGTGCGCGATGGCCATTTCCGCGAAGACCTTTTTTACCGCCTCAACGTCATCACCGTCGACCTGCCGCCGTTGCGCGCACGCCGCGAAGACATTCCGCTTCTCGCCCAGCACTTCCTCGACCTCTACTCCACCGAAAACAGTTTCGCGCCGCGCAAGCTCTCCACGGACGCCATGCGCGCGCTCATCGACTACGACTGGCCGGGCAACGTCCGCGAACTGGAGAACGCCATCGAGCGCGGCGTCGTGCTTTCATCCGGCCCGGTCATCGGCGCCGACCTGCTCCCCGGCCACATCACCGGCCGCAGCTTTCAGGACGCGCTCCTCGAACACAATCCCAACTCCTCGTTGTTCGACATTCTCGAGGTCATCGAACGCCGCATCATCATCGAGAAGCTGGAGCGCTGCAACTGGAACCAAACCGATGCGGCCGAGCAGTTCCGCATCCCGCTCTCCACGCTCAACCAGAAGATCAAGCGCCTGAACATCGAGATCCGGAAAAAGGGCAGGGAGTAGTAGCGCCTGTCTCCCGACCGGCTGAAGTGTGGGCGTCCACGCCCGCACTCGCTTCCGTCACATAGGGTCGGCCGAAACGCCCACTGCTGTACACTAATCCCTGAAACCTGACCCCTGACACCTGTCATGACCTACTACCTCTTCAAATCCGAACCCACCGCCTATTCCTTCGACGATCTTCTCCGCGACGGCGAAACCGTGTGGGATGGCGTGACGAATCCGACAGCCGTCAAGAATCTCCGCGAGATGAAGCCGGGAGCGAAGTGGATCTTCTATCACACGGGTGACGAGCGCACCGCGGTCGGAACGGGAACCGTCGTGAGTGTCGATGCAACCGACCCCAAGGTTCCCATCGTGCGCGTCAAGGCAGGCAAGCGCCTAAGACACCCCAAATCGCTCCAAGAGATAAAAGCCGAGAAGCTCTTCAAGACCTCGCCATTGCTCACCATCGGCCGCCTCTCCGTCGTCCCGCTGAGCAAAGAGCAGTGGGAGTGGTTCGTGGCCTGAGAGCGATCATCGGCTCTCAAGCGGATCAAACTGGTCAGAGGTGCTGAGCAATAGATAAGGCGATCGGAATCACAATCAGCGCGCTGATGACGATGACGGTGATTCGTGCGCGCCGGAAATCGCTGTCATCGGCCTTAATTCTGCCAAATTTCACCCACCAGCGAATCGTCAGAAACGGCACCGCGACCAACAGGAAGTAGTATCCGACGATTCCAAGCAAGCCGAAAAACGGAATAAACATGATTCCGATAAAAGCCAGGACCGAAATCGCTGCCGTTCTCAAGAAGCTGGCGTCGCTGCAAGCTTGGTTGATCTTCGACATTTTCTCTGCCGCGGCCCCTGCTGCTACGGGATCGATCGTCGCGGAACAATATCGGCATTTCTCCGCCGAGGCATCAATCGTTTGCTTACACGCCGGGCATTCGAAGATGCCCAGGTTTCCGCTTGATGCGGTAAGACTAAGGTTGTTCGCCATTCGCGATCCTTTCTGCGAAAACTCGGCCGACTGATCCCTGTTCCCTAATCTCCGCCCTCCAGCCACGCCTTGGTATTTAGCATTTGCCGCTGATCCAAGCTCCACACCTTGCCCGTCAGCTCGTCGGGCGCTCTGCCTTCGTGTGCCGACTTCTCAAACTCCTGCGCCACGGCCGTCATCTTGGCGTCCAGATCGTCGACGAAGTTAAGGACCAGCGCCTCGGGAATCATGGGCAGCTTGGGCGAGCCGAATTCGAGCTTGCCGTGATGCGACAGGATCATGTGCAGCACCAGCGTGCGCAGCCGGTCGGGAAAGCCGGGCAGCCTGTCGATCGTCTTCTCCACCAGGCTCACGCCCATCTGGATGTGCCCCAGCAGCACGCCCTCCACGGTGTAGTCGAAGCCGGTCTCCCACTCCAGCTCGCGGATCTTTCCAATGTCGTGCAGAATCACGCCGGTCACAAGCAGGTCGCGGTCGAGCAACGGATAGTGCTCAGCCACGCGATCGGCCAGTCCCAGCAGGCTCACCACATGTTCCAGCAGTCCGCCCAGCCACGCGTGGTGCAACCCACGTGCCGCCGGGGCCTCGCGATAGGCCTGGGCAAGAGTCGCGTCGGCAAGCAAAGTCTGCAGCAGCCGCTTCAAGTCTGGATTTCCGATGCTCTCGACAGTCGCTTCGAGTTGAACCCACAACTCGCCCACGTCGCGTGTCGTCGCGGGCAACATGTCCATTTTGTCGGCCTCGCCCGCCTGCGCCTTGCGTAACTGATCCACCTTCATTTGCGCGCGATCGTCATAGCGCGAAATGCTGCCCCGCACCTTGACCATGTCGCCGCGATCAAAATCTTTGGCAATGCGCGGATCGCTCAGCTCCCACACGCGGGCTTCGATCGGGCCGCTCTTGTCGCCGAGCGTCAGGTTCAGGTACGGCTTGTTTTGCTTGGTTGTCCGTTGCTGCTTGGCCAGAACCAGGAAGTAGCCGTCGAAGAGCTTTCCCTCGTCGAAGCCCATGAGATCGGAAACATAGATGTCTTTCATTCTGCCGAGAAGATTAACGCAATTGGCCCCATTGGCCAAAAACCGCCGCGCCTAAAATCGCTGCGAAACCGGCCCAAAATGCAGCGGGCCTGGGAGTATCTCCCAGGCCCGCTGCCGTTGAACCGGCATTTCTCGAACGCTACTGCTGCGGGGTTTGCGGCTGTTGAGTTGGTTGTGGCGTCGGCGCATCCTGCGCAGGAGCGGGAGCTCCCGGCACTGGCGGAATCGGCGTAGGCTGCGGCGCCGGCTTCGGCATGGTGTCGCCCTGATTTTTCTTCTGCTGCGACATGCGCGTTTTCTCAGCAGTGGTCTCGGAGGCCTTTTTCTTCTTCTTGCTGGGCGAGGTGGTCCCGTTCTGTTCCAACGGAGCCGACTGCGTCTGCCGGTCCGCGACTTCGGCCGCATCCGGCGGTGCAGGCGTCAGCGCATCGCCTTGCGCGTGGGCCGTCTTTGCCGTCTTCGCTACTCGCGCGCGCTCGCTGAATCGCGTCTTCTTCGTCGGCGCGGTGGGTTCCAGCGGATTCACCGGCTGCTCTGTATTTGAAGCCGTCTCTGGCAGCGCACCGGCGTTTTCCGTGGAAGAATTCGTCGATGCCGTAGGTAGAGTTTCGCGCGGCGCCATGCCGTAACGAATTTTTTCCTTCTTTCCGGGCTTTTCCGTGCCTTGTTGGCCCTTCTTGCCTTTTGTGGAGGCCTTCGTTGCCACTGGCGTCGTTGCCGGCGTGGTTGCGGGCTCCGCATTTGCATCCGCCGCCGGCGCCAGTGCGGCTTGTCCCGCCTTCTGCCGGTAGCTGTGCGTGCTCTCGCGGAACCGCGTCCGCTCTACCTTGGCCTTCTTCTTGGGTGCAGGAGGCACATACGCGCTGAAGCTGATGCTCGGATGCAATTCCAGGTAGGTCGCCGCGCTGTCGGTGTAACCCTGCTTGATGTAGATGAAGGCCTCATCGCGCATCTTGCTCAGATATTCGCGGATCGCCGGTTCCATCCGGCTCATATAGTAGGCCTCTTCCACATCCTGCGTTACGTCTTTGAAGGGCTGCGGTCCGCCCGCTATGTGCTGTACGACTTTCAGGATGATGTAGCCCTGCCGCGTAAGGATGGGATCGGTGTACTGGCCGGAATTCAGGCCGAAGGTCTGATCCTCAAGCAGCTTGCCCAGTTGGCCGCGCTTGTATTGGCCCAGGTCTCCGCCTTCCGACGCGGTCGGACCGTCGCTGAAGCTGCGCGCCAGTTGCGCAAAGTCGCCGCCGGCGTGCAGCCGGGCTTCGATATCGTCGGCCTTCGCCTTGGCCGCAGTTACTTTGGCAGGATCGTCGCCGCCACCTGTGGAAACCAGGATCTCGCTCAGCCGCTCGCTCTCCTGCTGCGCATAATCCTGCTTGTGTGCCTCGTAGTAGCGCTCTACCTCGCCCGGTGTCATCTGAATATGTTCGCCAACTTCCTGCCGCATCACTTCCTGCGTGATGATCTGGTTGCGGATGTTGGCCTTGAAGTCCTCGAACGAGACACCCTGCTCCCGGGCTGCCTTTTCCAGGTCATCGATCGATTCCAGGTTGTATTGCTTGCGGATCTCGTCAAGCTTCTTCACCAGCTCGGTTTCGCCGGTAACCCCCAGTTCCTTGCCTTTGGAGAGCCACAATTGCTGGTCGACAAGGTTGCGCAGCAGGTCCTTGTGCTGCGCGGAAATCTCCTGCATGGTCTCGTTGTGCTGCCGGCCCTCCTGGTCCAGATCGGCCAGGGCGCGGTCGTAGTCCGATTTAGTGATGATCTGATCGTTCACGCGGGCAATGATGTCTTCGGCCACCGTTCCGCCGTAGGGGCTGGCCGGTTCGTTGGCCTGGGCGCGTGCCAGATTGTTACCCGCGAGCAGCCCCGCGCCGAGCGCGAAAGCTGCGAATGTGCGAAGAAGTCTTGAAGTCATAGTTTGGGCAACCGGCTGGGCGGCTGGTTTACAGTTTTTTGCCACCTGATGCATAGACGCCATTGTAAATGCCAGGGCAGCAGAAACGCGATTTTCCCAGCCTTGCTCCGCTCCGGGTGCCCCGGGGTCCCTTGCACTTGGGGACCCGGGAAGCGCTTCGCAGAAGGCACGGAAGTCCAACTCCGGTGTCCTCGCCGCTACCGGACTGCCCTCGGTGCGCGTCTAACAATGCGGTGCTATACTTTAGCCCAAGACGGCTCTGCGGGCGTTCCGTGAGCGGTTCTTGCATCTACCTGGCCTTGCCGGAAACGGGCAAGGTCAATTTTTGTCGAGCGGCAATCCTGTAACTTACAGGATTCGCTCCCGATAGATGCGAGCTTCCTCCCGCGTCTGCTGCATCCACCGTCTGGAGGTTCGGTTTGTCAATGACTCCCCGCGCCCGTCGCGCGCTCTTTGTTCTTGCTGTGTTTTTCACCGTCTGTGCCGTCGCCGGCACCATCCTGGAACGCCGCGTGGGTGCGCAGTCCTCGCAGGACGAGAGCCAGCTCCGTGACAGCCTCAAGACCTTTACCGATGTTTACGCTCTGGTAGAACAGAACTACGCTGAGCCCATCACAGGCGACAAGGCCGATGGCGCCATCTACGACGGGGCGATTCCCGGCATGTTGCAGGTGCTCGACCCGCACTCGCACTTCTACGATCCCAAGTCCTACGCCCGCCTGCGCGAGGATCAGCGCGGTCACTACTATGGCGTGGGCATGGTCATCCAGCAGCAGAACAATGACGGTAAAACCCAAGTCTTCGTGGTCACGCCTTATGAGGACACGCCCTCCTTCCGCGCCGGCATCCATCCCGGCGACCAGATCGTCGCTGTCGACGGCAAATCCACCGACGGCTGGACTTCGGACCAGGTAGCGAAGGCGCTCAAAGGCCCCAAGGGAACGCAGGTCGAAGTCACCACGCTGCGCTATGGCCAATCCAAGCCGCTGGTTTTCGATCTCATTCGCGACGAGATTCCGCATCCCTCCATCGATCTGAAGTATGAAATTCGTCCCGGCATCGGCTACATCCATCTCACGCAGTTCCAGGAAACCACCGGCGACGAAATGGAAGCAGCCATCAACGGCTTCGGCAACCTCAAGGGCCTGGTGCTGGACTTGCGTGAGAACCCGGGCGGCCTGCTGAACCAGGCAGTCGACGTTTGCGATCACCTGCTGACCAAGGGCCAGACCATTGTCACGCAGCGCGGCCGCGCCTACTCCGACGTGAACTACACCGCGACTCACGGCAACGGCGGCAAGACCTTCCCGATCGTGGTCATCGTCAATCGCGACACCGCATCGGCCGCGGAGATCGTCTCCGGCGCGTTGCAGGATCATGATCGCGCCCTGATCGTTGGCGAAACCACCTTTGGCAAGGGCCTGGTGCAGACCGTCTACAACCTGAGCGAAAGCAGCGGCCTGGCGTTGACGACCTATCACTACTACACGCCATCCGGCCGCCTCATTCAGCGGAACTACGCGGGCGTTTCGCTCTACGACTACTACAACCACGCCGGCGCTCTCGCACCCGACTCCACAAACCGCGAGGTCAAGCTCACCGACTCCGGCCGCACCGTCTACGGCGGCGGCGGCATCACGCCCGACGAGAAGATCGAGACGCCCAAGACCAACAAATTCCAGGATGAGCTGAGCTACAAGGACGTCTTCTTCAAATTCGCGCCCATCTACGTGGGTACGCACACTGTCGACAAGAACTTCCAGGTTGATGACGCGGTGATGGCCGAGTTCAAGAAGTTCCTCACCGCCCAGGGCGTCGAGTGGACCGAGGCTGACGTCAGCGGCGCCTCCGACTGGATCAAGGCGCGCATCAAGAAGGACATCGTCACCATTCAAACCGGCCAGCTCGCCGGCCTGCGCGTCGTTGCCGACTGGGACCCTGAGATCCAGAAGGCGCTCACCTATATGCCCGAGGCGCAAGCCCTCGAAGACAACGCCCACAAGGTTCTCGCGGAAAAAGCGCAGGCGCGCAACACTCAGCCTCAGATTGATCCCAACCCGAACCAACCCTGATCCGCAGCAACCGAAATCAGCTGAAAAGGCCATCCTGCGGGATGGCCTTTCTGTTGCTTGCCTATGGATCTCGCTGAAAAATTAGAGCCCGCTGAAAAATGTGTCTTAAGGCACGAACTGTCAGGGCATGACTTTAGTCGTGCCGCAAATGTCGCAAAAAAAGATGTGGGCTTTAGCCCGTGCGCGAATTTCCTCTCGCGAGGATGCGCTTTTTCGCAGCCTCTGAACGCAGGAATCAACTGAAGGCGAACCTCAGCTCCCCGGCGCGATCAACACCTCACCCATCGCGCCCCGATAGGGCGCGCGATGCCGAGCCATCCCGATGCGTTTTGGCCGATGCCTACTTGGGTGGCTGAGGCGTGAAAACCTCGCGCCTCGTGGGTTCCGGTTTCGGCTTCGGCTTCGGAGCCTTCTTCGCTTCTTTTCTGCCTTTATCTTTGCTTCCCATGCAGCTAGCATGACACAGACGCCCGCCCCTGAAAAGCCCATCAAGCGAATTCGCCCCAGCACGAAAAATGGGTGCCCCCGGGTCCGGGGTCCCCAGCGACAGGTCTTCGTGGCTGGGGTGGGGATCCCTCGCATCCGGGGACCGGGGAAACCACGAACCCAAACTCCCCTCGCTCAACCCAGCACGAAAAATGGGACCCGGGAAACCACGAACCTAACCCCCGCTCTTGCGTTTCATCACTTCAGCCACAAACCCCGCCCGCGAGCTCTTCCAGAACTTTGCCAGCTCGTCGGTGTAACCTTTCACCGCCCAGGGCGCTCTCTCAGCCGCCAGCGCCAGAAGCTCATCCACATTTTTCTGGCTGCCGGACACTTCGGCCACGCCATCGCTGAAGTTCAGCTCCGCGGCGTACGTCGTTCCCGCCGGAATGAAGAAGTAGATGCGGCGCTTGACCGTCTTCTTGTAGATCCACACCAGGTTGTCCAGCCGGAACAGGTCGAAGGCCAACCGCTGGTTCCTCACCGCGTAGTTCTGCGTCAGCGTCCAGATGCCGCGCTTGGTTTTCACGGCCATCTGCAGTTCCCGCTCCACCTCGGCTGAAGTCACCGCCAGGTCGCCCCACGCCCTGGCGCGGGTGATGGCCCGATGCTCGGCCCGCCCCGAGAGCCGCCGCCACGCGTGCCAGGCGAAGAACCCGAAGAGCCCCTCGACCAGCAGTGCCCAGAAGGCTCCTGCATATCCCCCTTCGCGGTAATTCGTATCCAGCAGCAGGGGATAAAACGCTGCCTCTTCGCTTGCGTCCGTGCCCGGAGGAAACAGTTCCGACTTCAAGTCGAGGGGCATCGAACCCAGCGCCCCGCCCACCGTGGTCGAGGGCGTATTCGCGCTCTTCACAATCAGAATGCGGTCGCCGACTTGCAGCGCATAGTAGCCCGCCGACACGTTCTTGATGACGCCCTCGTAGGTCGTCACCTCTTGCACGCCCGTGTTCAGCACCTTGTCGCCGGTGACAGTTACGTACGGCGTAGCGATCTGCTGAAAGTTGTTGTCCGCTTTTTCGGCTGCATCCAGATCCGCCGCGGTCGCTGGCGGAGGCCCTTTGAAGAACACTTTCACGTAAGCGCTGTTTTCGGCGTAGATCCAAACCACGATGGCCGTTACCACGAGGAAGAGGACAACCGTGGCAATCGACTTCTGTCGCGCAGTCCGCTCAATCCATGTCGTCATGGCGGGACTTTATCACACGGAATCGCAAGGACCACAAGAAGTTTTGTATCAGGGCTTGGCTCCAGCCAAGCCGCAATCCACCCGCCAAATTTTCGAGAATTCAAGTACGCGGTGAAGCCGCGCCCGCCCCGTGCCCCCAAAGTTGGTTTACCGGCCTTAAGCGGAATTCTCAAGACTGATCATTCCAGACAAAATTCCTCCGCTCCGAGTTGTTCTTCAGGGAGCAACTTCCGGCTTGCCGGCTGCTCGACCACAATGTTTGGCGGGAATATCTCACTCTCACGAGAGGCCAGAACGCATTAGGTCGAAACGCGGACCTAGTTCGAAGTAGGATATTCGACGTGATCGACGACAAGCACCTCTACTGGCCCTTTGGCTGGCACCAGCTTCAGTCCAAGCTGTTCCTGAATCGCAGTAAAGATTGAGCCCCCGGAACCATCAGACTCTTGCGCCGCCCCGTTTGAGCTCTGGGCCGATGAAGGATCCTCCACATCTGGCGTCCAGTTGAGCGTAAAGTCATACGGCCCGCGGAGTCCGGTCTTGTCGACAATGGTGCGTCCCAAGGCACGCGTAAGTGCCGTCTCCAATCGAAACAGGACGACATTCGTCCCTGTTATTCGACCAGGCCCCGTCGTTATGTCTCCGGGAACAGGATTTGCAGCGGAGGCTTGAAGCTTCGAACCATTCTTCGCAATGACGAGCTCATAGATAGGAAACTCCCTGGTCTCGTGGTGAGCCCGCAGCTTGAACCTGTCTGCCAGCAGTGCCTGAACCATGAGCTGACGCTTATCGAAGTTAAGTTTCTGGAACACGGAAACATCGGCGTCGTCCACCTTGGCCTCGATATCGAAATTTTCATTCTTGGCCCAGTCTGGAATTCCGATGAACTTGTCGTCCAAGGTGTTGAACATTCCGTAGGCCGCACGAATGATTGACAACAATGAGACGTTTTCTATGGTTACGCCGTCGGAGGTAAAGGCCAACTTGAAAGGTGAGGCTAAGGATTCGTTTCGCCTGATCGAAACCACGGCAAACACCGGCAGCGTGGTCTCGGTGGTGGCTGCTTGTGCCGGAGCTTGGGATTGCGGCCGACCAGCCTGCCCCGGGGAAGAAGTGACCCCAAGGGCCATCATCCCAGCAGCAATGAACAGAGGGTTGATTCCAAAGCTCAGTCTTAGACGGCCACAATCAGTCATCGCTAAAACCAACCCTCCCAGAATCAGAGATCAGAATACTGGGTCGCACTCAAATCGCGCACAGCCTGCCCACACCACTCGCTTCGTACCAGGGCTAGGCTGGTAGGTCGGGGATTTATCTCCGACAGTCGCAAACCGCCCACCCAATTTTCGAGAATTCAGATACGCGGCGAATCCGCTCCGCCCCGTGACCCCAAGGTTCACCCGCACTCTCTTAGCACCCTTTGTCCTGTCAACCCCCGCCCGCCCCAAGCCCACCGCAACTCACTGAATTCGCTCACCCAATCCCGCCAGCCCGATTTGCAGAAAATTTCCCACTCCCGGCGCATACTGTTTCCATCAGAACGAAAGAAGACCCTTTCGCGACGGTTCCTACCCGCCGCGTTCGCATTTCGCGACAAAAGATCCGCGACGCGAATCAGGGCGTGCCATAATCCTTTTGCCGCGACGATTTTGTCCGAAACGACCTCATTCGAGGGACATTGCTGCGGTGCCCCGGCTCAACCGGCCGCGTTTGACGACTTTGCGCGAAAAATCCGGGAGGGGGGTACCGGGGGGTCGGTGACGGGGCACGGACCGCGGAGGCGCTGGCACATCAGGACCAACGGGCTCCGCTCCAAGGCGCGCCCGTTCTCTCATTTTCCCGTGAACTCACTCGCGATAGGAGCCAACGCATCCTGCGCATCGGTGCGGAACGGCGCGGCGGGAAGCCCGGTGCCGTTCACGAGGTTTGCGCCTTGCGGATAGTTATCCCAGGCATAACGAACGGATGCGGGTTGGGTGATCTGGTCGCTGTGCACGATCACCGTCTTGCCCACAATGTAGGCTGCCGCATCGACGTACCGGCCATCAGGACCAGCGATCTGAAACCACAGCAGCGGGCCATCCTTGCTTGTAAGGCCGTCAGCGTGAGTAAAGCGGATGACGATGCTCTGCCCTCGAACCTTCATGCCGGCGTATACCGGCCCCGAGTACTCAATCTTCCGGTGGTACACTTTCACGAGGGCGATGCGGCTCAGTCGATCGCCGACGGGTTCTTTATCTTTCGGATGCACGTTCGCCGGGTCTCCCACGTCCAGGGTCACAGCCATTCCGGTGTTGGGTAAAGAAAGGATCCTGGATTGCGCCTCGCGCACGGCAGGATTATTGCTGACGTTCTTCAGCGGCGGCAACTGCACGCAATAGAACGGAAAATCTTTCTCACCCCATTCCGCGCGCCAGTCCTTCACGAGCGTTTCCATCACGTGTGGATACAAAGCGACGCCCGCTTTGCCTCCAACAATCGATTCTCCCTGGTACCAGATCACACCGCGCATGGCGAACGGGAGGATCGGGTGGATCATGCCGTTGTAAAGGACGGTAGGCTCGTGCTGATCCTGCACGGGATCGCGCAATGGGCCGGGCTGGGCCGGGCGCGCATTGATGGTTTGCGGGCTTGGAGGAGCCTGGTCCGTGGTAGCGCCAGGATGCGCTTTGAAAAAATTGTAGAGATCATCGAAGCGGTTCAGCATCGGACTCATTTGCGGGTCGTTGGCGACAACGCCACGAGAAATCCACGCCTCCGCGGTGCTCGCTCCGTATGCCACGACCACCATGCCGACCGGTTCGTGCAGCGCCTGATTCAGGTCTCGCCCAAACAGGTATGCCACGGCCGAGAAAGCCGGCGCATTTTCCGGCGTAGCGACTTTCCACGATCCCTTGATCTCGTCCTGCGGTTCATAGGACTTTTTGGTTTCCGCCATGAAAATCCGCAACTGCGGATAATTGGCAGCGGCGATCTCCTGATCCTCATGGAGCATGCCCGCATATCGAGCCGCCTTCACCGAGACCGTGAATGCCATGTTGGATTGTCCGGATGCGATCCAGTCTTCGCCCACGAGTACATCGTTTACAGTAATGGTGTTCTTGCCCGCAATCGTCATCACGAACGGACCACCGGGCTTCATCTTTCCGAGGCGCACCATCCAGCGTCCGTCTGCGTCCGCCGTGGCGAATTTGGTCTGGTTTCCAATTTTGACTGTGATTGTTTCTCCCGGAGCTGCCGTGCCCCAAACGGGTACGGGCATGCCACTCTGGAGCACAGCGTGATCGCTGAAAAGTGCATTCGGCGTGACATCGGCGTGGCCGAGCGTGGACAAAAGGAGAAAGGCAAACGTGCAGAGTGCCCAGATTTTCTTCATCGCGTCCTCGAGTGCAGGCGGTTTTAGGGAACGAAGTACCACTCGGTTGACGATCATAGCAGGCCGCTCGGAGTTGGAATAAGCGATCGACCTGATGACATTCCGGAACGCGCTTTGTTGCGCATGGGGGTCGAATCGCGAAACGCGCCCACTTTCCCACCGCGCCGCCTTCAGCCTGGCACCGTTATTCTTGAAGCATCATGACACCTTCATCCCGCCCTCTTCGCCGCGTGGCCGTTTTTTGCGGATCGGCCTTTGGATCGAACCCTGCCTTTCGCGCGGAAGCTGCGGCGCTCGGCGCAGCCATCGGCAAGGCCGGCCTCGGCTTGGTTTATGGCGGAGCCAGCCGCGGACTGATGGGCGCGCTCGCCGACGCGGCCCTTGCCGAGGGCGCTGAAGTCATTGGCGTGCTGCCTGCAGCGCTCGACGGCCGCGAGATCGGGCACACGCACCTTACTTCGCTCGAGGTGGTGCTCACTATGCACGAGCGCAAAGCCCGCATCCATGAGCTTTCCGATGCCATCCTGGTTTTGCCCGGCGGCTACGGCACGCTCGACGAACTGATGGAAGCTGTGACCTGGGCGCAGATCGGCCTGATTGCCAAGCCCATCATCCTCATCAACACGGCCAACTACTGGGACGGCTTGTTGGCGTTTCTCGATACCGCCGTGGCCAGCGGATTTATCGAAGCGCGCAACCGGGAGTTGATGCGCGTGGCCGCGAATGCAGCGGATGCGCTGGCCATGGCCGCTCGCGCCTGATCGACGAAGCCCTTGCGCGGTATCATGCCCGTATGTCAAAAAAGCTCCGCTTCGGCGTGCTCAGCACCGCCAACATCGGCCTGAAAAAAGTGATTCCTGCCATGCAGCAGGGAGAACTCACCACCGTCGCCGCCATCGCTTCACGGGATCTTGCGAAAGCCCGCGAGGCAGCCGACAAGCTCGGCATTGCCACGGCTTACGGTTCCTATGAAGAATTGTTCGCCGATCCCAACATCGACGCCATCTACAATCCGCTGCCCAATCAGTTGCACGTGCCGTTGACCGTGAAGGCCGCCGAGGCCGGCAAGCATGTGCTCTGCGAAAAGCCGCTCAGCATGACCGTTGCCGAAGCCAAAACTCTGCTCGGCGTGCGCGAACGCACCGGCGTGAAAATCTGCGAAGCCTTCATGATTCGCAGCGCGCAACAGTGGTTGCGCGTGCGCCAGCTTCTCGACGAGGGCCGCATCGGCGAGGTGCGCGCCGTCAACGCGCATTTCAGCTACTTCAACGTCAACCCCGGCAACATCCGCAACCAGGTGGAGACGGGCGGCGGCGGCGTGTACGACATCGGTTGCTACTGCATCCAGGCTTCGCGCTTTGCCTTCAAGGAAACGCCGCGGCGCGTGGTGGCGCTCGTCGAACGCGATCCGCAGTTGGGTACCGATCGGCTGGCTTCGGCGATTCTCGACTTCCCCAACGGCCAGGCCATCTTTACCTGCAGCACGCAATTGATTCCCTACCAGAGGGTGCAGATTCTGGGCACGCGCGGCCGTATCGAGATTGAGATTCCCTTCAATGCGCCCAACGACCGGCCCACGCGCCTCTTCATCGACGCGACCGGCGACCTCACCTTCAACGGCATCACCACGGAAACTTTCCCCACTGCGGATCAGTACACGCTGCAAGGGGACGCATTTGCGCGCGCGGTTCTCGAGAACACTGAAGTTCCGGTCACGCTTGAAGATTCCATCGCGAACATGGCCGTCATTGAAGCCATCTTCCGCTCCGGGAATTCGGGACAATGGGAAGCGGTCGAGCAATAAGAGGAAATACTCCGGAGAGCTAAACGGTCTTGGCCGCCGTCGCGCACTCGAACAGATCGCGGCTCAGGGTCTCCATGCGCCGGGGGTCGGTGTCCCACGCGAACATGAAGCGAGCCGCGCCGCCAATGAAAGTGTAGAAGTTCCATCCCCGCGCCCTCAGCGCATTGAGGATCTCCTCCGAAGCCTGGAGGAAAACGGCGTTGGCCTCAACCGGCTGCGCCAGCTTGATGCCGGGGATGGAATCAATCAGCAAGGCGAACTGCCGCGCACAGCGGTTGGCATGTTCGGCATTGCGCAGCCACGCGCCGCTCTCGAGCATTCCGACCCACGGCGCGGAAAGAAAACGCATCTTCGATGCGAGTTGGCCTGCCTGCTTGCACCGGTAATCAAAATCGATGGCCAGCGCGGGATCGAAAAACAGCACCGCCTCTCCCAGCGCCATCCCATTCTTGGCGCCGCCAAAGCAAAGCACATCCACGCCGAGTTTCCACGTCATCTCTGCCGGTGAGCAGCCCAGGCTGGCGCAGGCATTGGCAAATCGCGCGCCATCCATGTGCAGCGAGAGTCCCAGCGCCTTGCATTCCTCGGCAATCGCGCGCAGTTCCTTGAGCGTGTACACGCGCCCCGTCTCAGTCGATTGCGTAACCGTCACCGCGCGCGGCTTGGGATAGTGAATGTCGTGGCGCTTGGTGGCCAGATCGCGAATCGCCGCGGGCGTCAACTTGCCATCGGCGCTCGCCGCGGCGAGCAGCTTGGAGCCGTTGGAGAAGAACTCGGGCGCACCGCACTCGTCCGTCTCCACGTGCGACTGATCCGAGCAGATGACGCTGTGATACGACTGGCAGAGCGACGCCAGCGCCAGCGAATTGGCCGCGGTGCCGTTGAAGACGAAGTACACCTCGCACTCCTTCTCAAACAGGGTGCGGAAGGCATTGGCGGCTTTGGCCGTCCATGGGTCGTCGCCATACGACGTCACATGCCCGCGGTTGGCGGCTTTCATCGCCTGCCAGGCTTCAGGGCAGATTCCGGCGTAGTTGTCGCTGGCGAACTGCTGGTGCAAATCCTTCTCGGCAATTTCAGACATGGCACGTCCTCATTCCATCAGGGCTAACTGCGGCCCCGGGGTGCTTTATATGAACTGTAAAAGGTCGGTCGTTCGGGCGTTGGAGAAGAGTTGGAGGCGCGAGCCGGGATCGAGCCGGCGCATAAGGGTTTTGCAGACCTACCGGGTCTATGTGTGGAGTTTTGTTGATTGCTATAAGTGAACGGAAACACTAACAAATTGTATAGAGGGCAACATGGGCCAACAAGCCCCCGCAAGCAGGTGCTCCCCACAAAAGTCCCCACACTCCTAACAGCCTTAGGCGAGATCAAGTTACGCGGAGCTGATACTATTTGTCAATTGAAACAATGCTGGCACGATCACGAGTGTGGCCGCGAAACGTCCATCCTTCAACACTTCAGAATTACTTTGCGAGCAGCGGTGGAATTTGTGCAGGAATCCCAGCTGTGCGGGGCCCGTCCGAAACTTCGGTTGGAGTTTGAATCATGATGCGATCGGTTTTGTGCATCGCCCACTGTGCTCTTCTTGCCGCTACGGTTCTCGCCCAATCGGCAGCCGGTCAAGCAAGCGCACCAGCCGTCCCAACAGCAAGTGCCCCAGCCGCCAACGCACAGGCAGCAGACGCCAACCCTACATTCGTCATTGCGGATGTCCGCCCCAGTTCGCAACATCTCTTTAATCGCAGTGGCCTGGTCTTCGTTCACGGCGACCGGTATATCCTGCGACGCACCAACATGCGCGATCTGATCGCAATTTCCTACGGCCTCGAGGCCGGCTTCGTGAAGGAAGGTCCTAGCTGGCTCGAATACGACACCTTCGATATCACCGCCAAATTACCCCCTGGAGCGACGCCGGACTCAGAGAAGCTGATGCTTCGGGCGCTGTTGGCGGACAGATTCAAGCTGGTGCTCCACAATGGGACGTCGTCCATACAGGCGTATACGCTCATGCCCGGCAATGGCAAAGTGAAGATGAAGCCATCCGATGGCTCAGACGATTCCGGTTGCAAGTTCCAGCAGTCCTCGATTCAGACACCGGGCCCACCCGTATACGTCGCATTCTCCTGCCACAACGTCTCAATGGAGACGCTTGCAAAGAACCTGCACGGTTGGACCTACGATTACAGCCACGGCCCTGTCCTGGATGGCACAGGCCTCAAAGGGACCTGGGACTTCGACATCAAGTGGACACCCAGGCAACTGCTGGCAAGTGCCGGTGCGGACGGAATCTCGATTTACGATGCCGTGGACAAACAACTTGGGCTCAAGCTGGAGTTGCAACCGGCGACCATGCCAGCGGTCATCGTTGACAGCGTGAATCACACGCCGACTCCCAATTCGCCCGACCTGGATAAGATTATGCCTCCGCTGCCACCGCCGGAATTCGAAGTGGCAACCATCAAGCCGAGCAAGCCGGAGGAGCAGGGGAACGGCAGAATCACCGGGAACCAGATCAATCTCCAGGCCACCCCGCTTAAATTTCTGATCATTTATGCCTGGGATCTGAACCCGATCGATGATGAAGTGATCGTTGACGCGCCGAAATGGCTGGATTCGGATCGTTTTGACATTGTGGCCAAGGTGTCGAGCGATGCTGGGGGAAACACCGCGCAAAATCCCACGCCTGTGGACCCGGAAGATCTTCGCCACATGCTGCGCGCATTGCTGACGGAACGCTTCCAGATGCAGACCCATATGGAAGACCGTCCCACCGACGCATACACCATGATTGCGGTGAACCCGAAACTTAGGAAGGCCGATCCCAACAGCCGTACGCGATGCGGAGAAAACCCTGGACCGGACGGAAAGGATCCAAGGATCGCGAACCCGGCGCTGAACAGGCTGATCTCATGCCAGAACATGACGATGGCGCAAATCGGCGAAAAGTTTCAAGAGCTCGCGGGTGGATATATCCATAGCCCGGTCCTGGACGCAACGGGACTCACAGGCACGTGGGATTTCACCTTGAGCTTCAGCTCGGTTGATCTGACCAGGGGAGGCGGCGCGGTCGCGGCTCCTCCATCGCAAGGCGCGCCGACGGCGCCAGACCCGAACGGCGCCGTCTCTTTCTTCGACGCCATCAACAAACAGCTCGGTCTGAAATTGGAGAAACAGAAACGTCCATTGCCGGTGCTGGTCATCGATCACATTGAGGAGAAGCCCACCGAAAACTGACAGTGCGGCTCGATGCAATACCGAACACCGGTGCTTCGATCGGCACGCGGGCGACTTGGTTCTTGAGGAAGCAAACTCGCCGCGATAATCGGCGCCATAGCGAATTGCCCATCTCGGATCTGGGCATTGTCGCCGGCCACCGCACGGTGTTGCACTACACTGCAAAGAGGTCACGGATTCGGCGCCGCAGACAGGCAGCTGCTTTGCGGATTGCAACAGCGGAGCGGATTGAGTTCAACCAGTGATGCAAATATGAAACCGGGTTTAAAGATTGGCGATGCCGGCGAATTGACCTGGGTGGTTGACCCGACAATGACCATCACTCTAGGCGGCGCCCCACAGGCTACCGTGTTTTCAACACCCAGCATGATCATGCTCATGGAGCGAGCAGCGCGTGAAGCGCTGCGGCCGTTCCTTGAGGACGTTGAGGAATCGGTCGGGGTGGCAGTGCAGGTGGAGCATACCGGCGCAGCGGTGCTGGGCTCAACCGTTCGGGGTGCCGCAAAAGTAACGGAGATCGACGGCCGTCGCATCGCCTTCGAGGTGCGGGCCTATGTTGGTGATCGCGAAATTGGCCGCGGCATGCATCGTCGCGCGGTAGTCCAGCTCGATAAGCTGGTGGCCAACGTGATGCAACTGATGAAGGAAGAAGATCGCGTGATGACGCTCAAGCCCGACAACGGCGAGCTCGGCCGATTGGAAACTGTTACGGTCAAAGTGACGAATCGGATTGCGGCCGTGACCTTGAATCGTCCACGTGCGGCCAACGCTATCGACGTGCAGATGACCGGCGAACTCGAGCGCATTGTGGCGTGGCTGGCCGGGCATCCCGAGCAGGTCAGAGTTGTGGCCATCTCCGGCGTGGGCGACGCATTCTGTGCCGGCGATGACGTGAAGGAGATCGCGGGAATGTCGCTGGAAGCTGCGCGAACGCTGAGTTTGCGGCAGGCAAATCTGTTTCTCGCCCTGGAACAGTTGCCTCAGCCCGTGATTGCGGCCGTCAACGGACCAGCCTTCGGCGCCGGTTGCGTGGCGGCATTTTCGTGCGACTGGCGGATTGCGTCGCACGCGGCGCGTTTTGCCATGCCGGAGATTAAGCTGGGCTGGCCGCCGGGTTACGGCATTGCGCAATTAACCGCGCTGGTGGGCAAAGCGCGCGCGCTTGAGTTGTGCCTTACAGGCGAGGCCATCGCTGCGGCCCGCGCGCTGGAGTGGGGCCTGGTGAACGAAGTTGTGGCGGGCACGATGCTCATGAAATCCGCGCAACAACTCGCGGAACGTTTGCTGCTGCTTCCCGCTGAGGCGCTGCGGCAAACCAAGCGCGCCATCCATCTGGACGAGGGGCAATTGCCTAAAGTTACACATCGCGCCGATACCGAAGCGTATTTGCGCTGCCTCGATTCACCGGACGCCCGCGAAGGCATCGCGGCGTTTGTCGAGAAGCGGAAGGCAAAGTTTGCCGGAAGATAATTCAGATTAAAGCCTGAACAATACCCTCAGCGCACTTCCATCGATATTCTTCCCGTTACATCCTTGTCCAGCACCCACCATTCGCCTTCCCGGTGAGCCATGACTTCGTGCCCGTTCATCCATACTCCGCGCGAATTTTCTGTCGCCGGTAATCGCACCTTAGCTTGCATTCCTTTCGGCAGCGCGGCTGACAAGGTAAATCTCGGAGTCATCTTCCAGGACACGCGTACTGCTCCTTTTGGAGCTGGCACGGTTCCACTTGCAAACTGAAGGCCCCCGGGATGCGGTTGTATCTCCGCTTCATTCCACCCCGGACTGCTTACCTGCACTCCCAGCACGAAGCGCGGCAGCAGGTTTGCCGGAGCGGCTCCCCACGCGTGATTCCAATCCTGGTTTGGCTTGAAATGTTGATCCCAGGCTTCCCACGTGATCGTGGTTCCGCTGTCGACCATATGCCTCCAACTGCGATCGCCCGGCGCTATCATCTCTTCCACCGCGGCCTTCGCCTGCCCGTTCTCGAACAACCCTTCCAGCAGGTACTGAGCCGCGTACACCGAACACCGCATCCCTTGTTGTGCGAGCCACTCTGCCACGTGCGCGCGCTCTTTCTCCGGCACGAGTCCAAAAGCCAGGGGAAACAGGTTGGCGTGAAGCGAAGTGTGATCGGTTCCCATGCCGTCCCGGTACAACCCTGTTTTTTCGTTGAAGAGCACTTTTTGAAAAGAGGCCAGCGACGTGCGTTCGCGCCGGGCGAAATCCTCCGCATCGTTCTGCTTGCCC
Organism: Occallatibacter sp.; assembly: GCA_050013775.1. GTDB lineage: Bacteria > Acidobacteriota > Terriglobia > Terriglobales > Acidobacteriaceae > Telmatobacter. Next base: position 24,716 of record JBEKEP010000023.1, read on the forward strand.
AGGACCAGGGCGAGCTGGCGCATCTCTTCGATTGCTCGCAAATGAAAGGCATTCATTACTGTGTTCACCGTGGTAAATACGTAGCCATCGCGTTCGCCTATCGGCCAATCGACATTGTCGCTGCGCCGGATTTGCGCCGGTGTGCTCTGAATCAGGCCATCGGCTCCCGCCCGATCCACCAGTGTTTTGCTCTTCAGTGATTCGTAATGTTCCGCCAGCCAATCTTTGTCGCCGGTTTGCATCCAATCCGCATAAGCCATGAACACCATGTGCGGAGCCCACTCGGTCGGCCACGTGGGATAGCGCATGAGCCGCTCGAATGTGTCCCGTTCCATCTTGGAATCGGGATCGCCGGCGTAATATCCAAGCTGCGCGAGATAGGCATCGGCCTCGTAAGCCAGCCGCTCGCGGTCGCCATCGACAAAGATGCCGGCGAAGGTCGTCGCTTTAATCGTGTAGTGGCATAAATCCCATACACGATCGAGCATTGCGTCAGAAGAGTGGAAGCTCGCTGCTTCATCGTTCCAGGTGCTGTCGAAGGCAGCCCTTCGCTTCACCTCGCCGGGGCGCAGCTCGCCGGGCCAACCTTCAATCTCTACCCACCGGAAAGGCGTCAGCACTCCCCACTCGGACGGAGTGAGTACAGCGGGTGGCTTTGTGTTACGGGCATCTGGCGGTGGGGCAATTACTTCGTTGGTCCCGTCAAGCGATGCCTTCACTTCGGAGTAGCGGACCGATCCCGGGGGCTTGCGGTCGATCCGGCCGTTCCGCATCGCCTCGCCAAAGCGAACCGTCACCTTGCCCTTGCTCCCCGAATCTGGGATCAGCAGTAGATTGCCAAAGGCGACTCGGCCGAAGTCCAGAAGATAATCGCCATCCGGTAACCTTAGGACTGACAACGGGCTTTGCTTGACCAGCTTCACCTGAGCAGACCCGGTATTCGAACTAATACCCACGAAAAGCGCAAGAAGAGTCACTTCAAGCGCCTTGGCTCGTTTGTCCCTGCATCGTCTGAGCACGAATTTCACTCCGCTATTCATTGAATTGTCCGACCCCTCGATCGACCAGGTAGTTCCTCGTTTTTTTCGCCATGCCCAAGGCCTCTGTTTTCACGACGCCATGCCTACGCCTACCAGGTTGGCGGCGGCAATAATCACCAGAATTCCGGCCCACAACAGGCGGATCGGCCGGCTTCCCACGCCGGCCCACTCGCCGAGCGCCAGGCCCACCAGTCCGCCGCACAGCACGTAACCGCTCATGTGCAGCATCCAGTTCACATAGCTCAACCGCGCTGGGATGTTGGCCTCGCCCCACGCATAAAAGAACATCTGGAAGTACCACATGATGCCGCCCGACGCGGCCATCGCGCCGTTCTTCAGGAGAGTTGCCACCGGCTGCGACAGGTCGGCACTTAGCGAAAGGTTCTTCTTGAATGCCAGGCGCGTGAAGCAGTAAGCCATATTCACGATGGCGCCGCCGCCCATGATGAGCACGTAGCTTGGCAGCCGCGCGTACAGCCGGTTTACGCCCAGCTTCAGCACCGCCGTGCGAATCGGCGTAGCCGCATCAAGCCCGAAAGAAAAACCGGCCGAAAAGATGCCGCACATCACCGCCAGCGCCAGGCCGAGCGTCACGTTGAATTCCTTCGCCTCCGCACCCAGCTGCATTTCCTTCTCGTGACCCGCGTAGGAGACGGTGGCCACGCCGATGAGCGCCACAATTACGCCCGACATGCTCCACAACCCGCTGCGGCTCGTGAACAGCGCCAAAAACTGCCCGTGAAGCGCCGGAGGCACCAATGTACCGACCACCAGGGTCACGCCGATGGCCACGCCGATGCCCAGCGACATGCCCAGGTGGCGCATGGTGAGCCCGTAGCTTACGTTCCCCACGCCCCACATCGCGCCAAAGAGCGCCACTCTCCAAATTAGTGCAGGGCTCAGCGACGCATAGAAAGCGTAGAAATGCGGCAGCAGGATATAGCTCATACTGAGCGGCAGAAGAATCCAGGAGAAGAAGCCGGCTACTGCCCAGGTGGTTTCCCACGACCATTTCTTAACTTTCTCAATGGGCGCATAGAATGATGCGGCGCACGCTGATCCCACCAGGTGCCATCCGATTCCTGCCAAGATTGCAAACGGCATTCCTTCTCCAATCCAGTTTGCAGCGGGTGCTCGCCTGGCGCTCGCAGGATCGACAGGCTAATTGTTGAGGTCTCCGTCCTCCGGCGTCTCACGATTGACACCAGAGCCGAAGTACATTGGCACGAGAGGCGGTTCCTTCTTCGATGCTTTCTCGAATGCCGCATCCTCGACAGCGGCTTCGCAGGAGACGAGTAGCTCCTCCTCAGTCAGTTCTCCAAAGTGGATCATCGACGGAGCGTGAACGCAGTGCTCCCTTGCGGTGATCTTGTTGCTGGCACGGTGATGCCATCGGAATTCTCTGACGAAGTTTGAGGATAGATGAGCAACCGGTCTCTTGCATTGCCTTTGAACCGTACATCGACGTGATGGCCAGCGTCAAGCGTTGCCACAAGAGTCGTGTTGCATCTTCTGAATCAAAGGTGGAGATGTCTTGGCGGGCACCACGTCGCACTACGGGAGCCGCGTGGCCTACGCTTTCTCCTCTTGCGGACAGCGATGGGCGGCGAGATTGAGCAGGATCGGAATTCAGTGCAGATTTGGATAAGAGCGGTAAGCCTCGACGGTCGCGGTCAAAGGAGTACCGGGAACCGACGAAACCTTCAGGAGCACATCAAAATAAGGGAATTTGTCGGCGCGCAATAGTTTTTTGAAAGCGGATAGCTGGTCGTCGGACAGGAGAAAATCTCCGGCGGCTTCAGTGGCTTCTGCACCAGTGCCTTCAATGAGCAGAACCACTCCATTGTGGTCAGGGTTCGGCTGGTAGGAGACAACGCAATACTGAGTCGAATCAGTCTGCGTGTAAACCGCCAACTCGCTCCCCGTCGGTGCACGGTTCACGACGGTAATCGGACCGTCGGTGGAGAATTTGGCCACAAAATTCATGTGACCCTCGAAGAGATCGTCCCAGGGGTTCGAGATTCGGCCGCCAATCAAAATCACGTTGTCGCGCTTGGTAAGATCCGGCAGATAGCCGCGCGCATTATATAAATGGATTTTGGTGCCCAGAGGATCGAGGGCCAGAATGCGGCGTGCAAGTTTGAAGTCGTCCTGGTCGCCGAGATTCCAGACTGAAATCCGGCTCAGAACGGCGTGCAAGTCCGGGCTCGCATTCTCAGTCTGCAGCTGGCTGATGTAGCTGCGGCTGAGATAGTCATTAAACTGAAAGGACTTCTTGTTGATGTCCTGGAGCAGGCCGAACGACGCGTCGGCCAGAACAATATCCGTATCCGGCCGTGCATCTAAAATGTTGCTCCACAATTCTGCAACCGCCGGTTGGGATTGCCAGGGATACATGGACCGGTATAAGGAGCGGTACTGAAAGCGGAGGATGATGCAGGTTGCGGCGAGCGCGACAATGATCACGGCGGCAAGGATCATTACCCAGCGGCTTTGCGGGATGATGGATCGAACAACAGGAGCCGCGTCGGCGGGTTTGGAAATCGAAACCACATTGGCAGGCACGGGTTCCAGCACTTTGGCCGCCGCTATTTCAATCGCGATTTGCGGCTTGACTGGACGATACCTGAATACTGGGAGATAGCTGCCGCGAGGAATCTCCACGACCAAGGGCTCGTTCGCTCCCTCGCCTTCAAAATAGGCTTCGACCCGCTTGCGGAGTTCACTTACATTGGTGCGAACAATATTGTCATCGCTGGTGTCGTAGTCATGGCTTCGACCGAACACCTCCACACCGATTCTCTGTTCGTGAACGGTGTCGAGGCCATCCTTGAGAGAGCACTTTCCGAGGTAAAAGAGAAGTCCCTGCAATCGGGCGGCACGCTTCACATTGGAACTGGAGGCAATTCGCTCCAACAGAGCCCAGCAGGTTCCGGTATCTGGCAAGTCTCGAGTCTGCAGCAACGACTCTGTCATCCGCCCATCGCCTCAAGCTCGATGTGGGACCCTACTTTTTCCCTCGAAAGAGTGAAGGTTCCGTCTCACACGAGCACACGCAGCGAACTGCCCGGCTCGCGGCCACCCAATTCTAATCAAAATTTGTCAGAGATGTCACGCTTAACGTGAGAAGGCGGCTTCAAACGAGTTGGTGCGCGCGTTCACCGCGGTCTCCAGCGACCTACTGAGGACGGTCCACGGAATCCTGGTTGCGTAGAAGATAATTTGTAATGTAAGTTGTTTATTTAGAATATGATAATGACAGGATACGATCTGGGTTGCTCGTCTTTAGACGTGCTGCAGAGCAGAAGAAACCGCCTGTCGGAAGGCGGATAAGCTCCTCAACGCCATCAGGGTTCTGTAAAAAGGACCCAGTTAACAACTCTTGACAGTCAAGACTCCGCGTCGACTACAGAGAATTCACTTGAAAGTTGTGAATTTGACGCTGCATTCTTGGGCGTTCTTCGAACCAGATCAAAATTGAACAGCAGCATTTGGTGTTTTTTGATTATGGTCGGTCCCGGGATTAATTCCCCGTTTGGATTGATAAGCCGAATCAAGTGTATGCCGAGGGAGTTGAGAAACCGGTCATATGGGGAACCAGAGAGACCGGTCCTGCAGGTTCAATCCTGCGTACATCCACGGAACAGGCCGCATTCAACCCATGCAGGCGCCTCACAGAAACAACAACGCGCATCAAGCACAGCATCAACGAAATGCATCAGCAACGCAAGATGAAAACTGAGTCAGGAGGCAATATGTATTCGAGATTTGAAACCCTGGCGACAAGGCCGGGCCGCTATCAGACAACCCAGGAGAGCGTGGAAATGCAAGGCTACAGAGATTCCTGGACACGTGCAGTCCACGGATGGAGAGCGTGCCTTTCCATCTTCGTTGCTGTCCTTATGCTCCTGACCGGCAGCGCTGCCGTTCACGGACAGAGCGGCGCCGGTTCCATACAAGGCACGGTGATGGACTCGACGGGCGCTGTCATTCAGGGCGCAACGATCCACATCGTTAACCAGGCGACCAACGTGGCATCGGATACCAAGTCGAATGACGTTGGGTTCTACGTGGTTCCGGACTTGTTCGTGGGCACATATTCAGTCACGGTCACGGCGCCAAGCATGAAAACCTCTGTTCAGGTCACCGAGCTTCAGGGGAACCAGACCCGCGTCATTAACCCAATCATGACTCCGGGAGCAGTTTCACAGCAGGTCGATGTGAAGGCGGACCTGGTTCAGCTCACCAACACCGAATCTGGAGAGATCGGCTCGACGCTGGAGAACCAGCGAATCAACCAATTGCCGATGAACGGGCGCAACGTGCTTACGCTGGCAGCCAACTCGGTGCCCGGCCTGGAGGGCGGCGAACTTGATGCAGGCTTGGAATACCAAGGCATGGAATACGTTGCGGACGGCGTGGCCCTCGACAACGATAATTTCGGCGGCCAGCAGAATACGTACGGAACCCTTTTGCCCGACGCGGATTCAATCCAGGAGGTTTCGTTCAACCTGATCGCCGCGCCGGCGCAGTACGCCTCACCGGGCACCGGCATCATCACGACCAAGTCTGGAACCAATCAGCTCCACGGCTCGCTGTTTGAGACGGCGGTGAACAACTATTTTGGCGTCGCCAGGACCAGGGCTAACCCTTCCAATTACGTAGCGCCGGAATATATCCGCAACGAGTTCGGCGGGTCTGCCGGCGGCCCTATCATCGTGCCGTGGCTCTATCACGGCAAGGACAAGAGCTTCTGGTTCTTCGCCTACGAGCGCTACTCGTTAGCGTCGGTCTCGTATGAAACTGTGGCCGTCCCGACGCTGGCGGAGAGAGGCGGAAATTTCAATAACCTGGTCAGCTCGGGCGTGACGCAGTCGATTTACGATCCGTCGACCACGGTGGCCAATGCCGCCTGCCCGTTACCGCCGGGCGTAACTGGGAGCCCGCAGAGCAACAACTATTGCCGCACGCAGTACAACTATCAGGGAAACATCAACACCATCAATCCTGCGCTCGAATCTCCGATCGCCAAGACGCTCTTTGCGATCACGCAGCAGCCGACCAACGCCAACGACCCGCTGGTAACGGGAAATCTCACCACTACTAATCCCGGCTTCAGTGTCATTCCCAACGTCACCTTCCGCCTGGATCATAACTTCAGCGAAAAAGACAAAGTCTACTTGCGCTATACCCAGGTTATTGCGCCAGAGAACCAGAAAAATCTGCGCAACTATCCCAGCAACCAGGCTGCGACAATTGCCTCCGGCAGTTTTCCCAACGGCGCCAGCGGCTATCAGGTCATCCCGATATCTAACTTCGGCCCTGCTCTCGGGTACACGCACGTCTTTTCGCCAACGTTCTACGCCGAAACCGTGCTGAGCCAGCAGTGGTTCGACGAGTATGTCGGCGGCGGCGGCAATCCGAGTCTGGATTACGACACCATGCTTGGTCTGCCCAACAACTTCGGCGAGACCGGTTTCCCCGTGATCAACGGCACCACCACGAATGGTTACGGCGGCACCATGTACCAGTACCAGGAGAACCAGATCGTCTCGGAGATCGACGAGAATCTGACCAAAGTTTTCGGGAAGCATCAGATGCAGTTCGGCGGCCGGTTCCGGCACAGCAGGTTCTATTACCTGAACAGCCGCAATGCGGACACTACAAGCTTCACCACCTATTCCACCGGCCTCGAGCAGCCCTCGACTGGCACAACATACGGCGCCTACGCCAACACTGGTTTGGGCGACGCCGGTGAGTACCTCGGAAACGTTGCTTCGGCCTCCGTGCAGTTGCAGGATCCCCCAACGTGGTTCGTCGACAAGGAACTCGATGGCTATTTTGAAGACCACTGGCACGTGAGCAAGAATCTGACTGTCGATTTAGGCCTTCGTTATGAAGCACATCCGGCGAGGGTGACCAGGGGCGGTGTGAACGTCAATTTCGACCTCAACGCCTTCAACTCCACGACGGGCGTCCATGGCGCCATCGTGCTGGGTGCGCCGATCTCCCAACTGATCTCAGAAGGATGGACGACGCAGGCGATCATCACCAACATGGAGAACATCGGCGTGACGTTTGAGACAGCTTCGCAAGCGGGAATGCCCAGCTCGCTGTACGACAACGCCGATCTGATGGTGAGCCCGCGCGGCGGCTTCGCATGGCAGCCCTTCGGCAGCAAATGGGGTACGGTGCTGCGCGGGGCTTACGGCCGGTTCATCATGCCGGTTCCCACGCGCAACTCCAACCCTGGCCCGACCAGCTTGCCATTCTCCTATGGCTATACGCAAAACTACAACGCCGCGAACCAATCGCCGGACGGGTTGCCGAACTACACTCTGCGCGCGAACAGCACGTCCAATCCCAACTGGATCATCGGCGGTGTGAATGCCGCGGGCATCGTCAATTCCTCGACGATTACTGCGATCACCCCAGGCAGCGTGAGCGGCACGTACTGGAATCAGGACTATAAGCCAAGCGTTGTGACCCAAACCGGAGTCACCCTGGAACAGCCGTTCAAATGGAATTCGGCTCTGCGGGTTAGCTGGGCCTTTACGCACGGTTCCTACCTCGATCACGCATGGTATCCCAACCAGACCCTCTCGAACTTTGTATGGGAGATGGACACAGGCACCGCGCCGCCGACCGGCGGAGCCAGTGTGATCGGGACGCCGCTGCAGTACACGTATGCCGCTTCGGCGCTTGGCCCGTATGACAACAGGGTTTATGGCAACTTTAACTTTGACGAGAAGACCGGCTGGTCGAACGACAACGAGCTCCAGGTAAACTACGAGCGCAAGTTCCAGCATGGGTACGCGTTCCAGATCTTCTATACCTTCAACCGGGCATTCCGTATCGGCAGCAACTCTACGCGCGACGGCCAGTCCTATAGCCCGCTGAGCTATCTGGGATATCAGACCGAATTGGGTAGCTTCACGTCTCCCTATCCTGTGACTCCTGCCGCCATTCCACCAAAGCCTCCGACGGGTACATCGCCCTATGAGGACTGGCATGACCTGATTAGATGGGAGCGCTATCAGCGCGATGCGACCTTTGAGCCGCACCACATCGTGTTCAACTACATCTTCGATCTCCCGGTTGGCCGTGGGAAGAAATTCCTGGGCAATTCGAATCGCGTTGTAGATGAACTTGTTGGCGGTTACCAGATTGCGGGCGTGGGCCACATGACTTCGGCAATTTTCCAGCCCGCAGCCAGCAACTGGGGACCGATCGCCCCCATCCAGATGTACAAACATAAACTGCCGATCACAGACTGCCGCAGCGGTGTCTGCTACCCCGCATACTTCTGGTTTAACGGGTATATTGCGCCGACCGCCAACGCCAGCAGTGGTCAATGTACCGCCGCCAATGGCGTCAAGTCGCCGAACGGGGTCCTGGAGTGCGTGTACGGCCTGCCTACGAACTACACGCCGTATGAGCAGCCAATCGATACCGTTTACGGGACGGCGAACTACAACACCAACAACGTGACGGTGAACTTGTTAAACAGCACCACGGCGACACAGGCTTATGGATCGGGGTCCGCCGGTATCAACCCGTACTCGAAAACCTTTCTCCAGGGTCCCAAGAACTGGGAAAGCGATGCCTCGCTATTCAAGGTGTTTCCGATCACCGAAAGGTACAACCTCAGATTCACTATGGACGTGTTCAACTTCCTCAACCACCAGGGATGGAACAATCCCAACACGACCGACGGTACTGAGGCGTAC
>JBEKEP010000024.1:0-33369 GCA_050013775.1 Occallatibacter sp.
CGAAAGATCAACACCCGCGAACGGCAGGCTAGGCCATTGATCACTAACCTCGGCCCCTAACCACCGGCAACTGACAACTGACCACTGATTTTGGACATTGCCGTACTATATGGATAAGGAACACTGATGAAGCATTCGACTGGAACCCGTTGGGCCGTGGCACTGGCCGTTTTTGTCCTCACCGCTGCCAGCTATGCGCAGTGGTCGAACCCGGCCGACGACGTTCCGGCGTATCACGCCTCCGCGCCGCTCAACCTGCATTCCCTTCCGCCGCTGCTGCATGGCGCGCAGCTCACGGGGCCGAACTTCCAATTTCACTGGCAGGTGCGCGCTTACCAGTTGGCCGCGGAGGTTCCCGGCGTGATCTACCAGTTGCCCTGCAACTGCCGCTGCGACCGCGCCCTGGGCCACACCAGCCTGCACAGTTGCTACGAAAACACCCACTCCACCCAGTGCTCCACCTGCGCCCAGGAAGGCTTTTACGCCTATTACAAGACCAAGGCCGGCTGGACGCCCGCGCAGATTCGCGCCGGCATCGCCAAGCACGACTACGAGTCGATTGACCTGGACAAGCAGTGATGAAACAGGGGTCAGGTGTCAGGTTTCAGGGATCAGGGCCAGCAGCTAATGGCAACTGACTATTGGCTGCTGGCTACCGGCTACCGGCTACTGGCTATTGCCTAGCATTCACCGATTGATGCCCATCCAGTACGGGTAGATGACCGCGCCTAACCCGACGGCCATTTGCGCCACCATCGGCCCCGGATCGCCGTAGATTTCGAATCCATCGACTCTGGAGATTGGCACAATTTGGGGCACCCATTGCTGCACGGCTGGGCCCAAAAAGTGCGCCTCGATGGCGCTGGCATTCGCATAGATTTCCACGAGCCGGAACCGCTCGCCATCGGCGCTCACGTACCATTCATACGCCAGCGTACCGGGTTCCGCCGCGCTCACAGCGGTCATCGCCTGCGCAATTCTCGTGAACTCCGCGCGTTGCGCGCTGCTCACCGCAAAGTGCACCGTCAGCCGAACTACTTGCTCCGCCATTTTCGCCTCCGCTTTCCTTGCCGCTTCAGTGCGGCATTCTGTCACGCTAACATGCGCGAGCGGGCTTGAAATGAAGATTCAGCGTAGAATTATAAGTAGATGCAGCACGAGCCATTCGGCCCGAGCTCGCACCCAAAGGCGCTCCTGATTCATCAAATGGGGGTGTCGTTCAATGGGGGCGTCACGGTTTCGACGGGATCGATTGCGGCATGGGAGGCATGTCGGGGTGTGGGCACCCGTAATCGCCTGCAAAACTAAAGTTGCCAACGATAATCTGGCACTTGCTGCTTAATTAAATAAGCAGCCGTCTTTCGCGGTTTCGCCTATGGGCTGCGAGTGAGACGTCATTTAGTAGGCTGGCTGAAGCGGCTCGGTCCGGGCGGCTGACGTGAGATCAATCGGACTAGTTTCCGGCGCATCTTGTCCGTTCTTAAGCGCCGGCGGCGAACTCAATCGAATCGGACACAGCATGGACTCTCCCGGCTGACAGCGATTTCGGACGCGGGTTCGACTCCCGCCGCCTCCACCACCATTGCATGGAGCAGCCGCTCGCTGCTCGCTCGCTCGCTCGCACAGGCATCTCTGCCCGGCTCTGGCAGCCTTGGCATGCCGTGCCATTCCAGGCTCCGTGGCAGATTTCTCTTTGTTACCGGGCGGCAACCGGATGTATCATCCCCGTACGGTCGCCGGGATCTCCCTTTTTCAATCCATGGCCGTAGCGAAGCCGGAATGCGTCAATCCTCTGAGGTTGCCATTGCCGTCACCATCGGAGTGGTCGCACTTCTCGCGCCGATCCTGATTTCTGTCGAAATCTCCTGGAAAGAGGCCGTGGCCGACGAGCGCTCGCTGGCCCTCGGTTATGGCAACGACGTTCTGCGCCGCACCGAGGAGATGGCGCAGCAGATTGGCAGCGGAACCAAGCTGATCAATCAGGCCCACAATCCGCCCTGCTCGCCCGCTGAAATTCAACTGATGCGCAAGGTCGATGTAGGCTCCAGTTACATTCAGGGCGTCGGGCGCATCGTAGGCGATCACATCGCCTGCACCTCACTGGGAACCACGGATCCCATCTCTTTGGGACCGCCAACCCTGATCACGGACCACGGAGCAGCAGAGCACCTGCATATTACGCTCCCCCTCACGGATCACCCCGTGGACGTATTTTCGCAGCAGGGCCTCGCCTTCATTCTCGATCCCACACTCCCCCTCGACATTCCTGCCGAGGGCCCGAGCGTGTCCATCGCTATCTTTGTTCCTTCGTCGGCAAATCACGCCATCGTTGCGGCGCGCGGCATGCAGATGCCGTCCGATTGGTTCGAATCCATTCCCAAGGGCAGCAATGCGACGTTTCGCAGCTCGGGGTCCGTTGTGACCGTGGTCCGCGCCGCCAACATCGACATCGCCGTCATCACTGCCGCGCCCGAGTCGTACGCAGTGAATCGCGCGCGCCATTTCGCGCTCATTTTTGTTCCCCTTGGCCTGCTGTGCGCCATCGGTCTTGCCTGGGCCGTCACCCACATCTCCCGCATGTACCTCTCTCTTCCTTCCGTGCTGCGCGGCGCGGCCAAACGCAGGGAGTTTTTTATCGAGTATCAGCCTATTGTCGATTTGGAATCGCGGCGCTGGATCGGCGCCGAAGCCCTGGTGCGCTGGCAGCGTAACGGGCAACTCGTGCGGCCGGACAACTTCATACCGACCGCGGAAGAAAGCGGCGTGATTACTCTCATCACCGCCTGTGTGACCCGAATCGTCGCCGCCGATCTCCCCAGCTTCGTCAAGATCGACCCCAACTTCCTGGTCGCCGTCAATCTTTCGGCGGCGGATCTTCGTTCCGCAAAGACCGTCGAACTTCTCAAAGATGTGCTCCGGGTGAGCCGCGCCCGTCCCGCAAACATCAAAGTCGAAGCCACGGAGCGAGGCTTCCTTCAGGGCGAGGAGGCGCGCGCGACTCTCGATGCGATTCATCAGCTCGGCATCGAAATCGCCATCGACGACTTCGGCACCGGCTATTCCAGCCTCTCCTGCTTACAGACACTGGGCATCGACGCACTCAAAATCGACAGGTCGTTTGTAGAAAATATTGGCACCGATGGAGCCACCAGCAATGTTGTGCCTCACATTATCAGCATGGCTCATTCGCTCAAGCTGATCATGGTAGCGGAAGGCGTCGAAACCGAGCCCCAAGCGCGCTTCCTCACCCGACGCGGCGTTCACTACGCACAGGGATGGCTCTTCGGCAGGCCGATGAGCCTTGCCGCGTTCTGCTCTGCCCTGCGGGCTCGTCAGTCTGAGCGCGCCGAAGCCGCTTCGGAAGATGCGGTCTCGACGCAGTGAGCTTCCGGCAAACCACAGGCTGAGACAAACCTTACATTGCGGTCACGCGCAGAAACACCACTCCGTGGGGGAGCACCGTCACGGTGTACGGATCCTTCATGGCACCGAGATCCTTCGGTTGCCAGATGTCGCGTACCTTCACCGTGCCGTCAAAGCCAAGTTGCCGGAAGTCGACGGTAGCAGACAGCGGTGTGGAGAGACGGTTGAACACGCCCACGGCCTTCGAGCCGCCAGCCAAGGGGCGCGCCCAAATCTCGATGGGGCCTTCTTCGCTCACGCGGTCGCCTTGCTTGCCCAATGGATCCTGGTCTACCGCGATCACTTCGCGATTGGTCAGCAGCGCAATGGTCTCGGGTGACATGGTCGTCAGATCGTTGCCGGCAAGCAACGGAGCCGCAAGAATCGCCCACAGACTCATGTGCGTGCGATACTCCTCGGAACTCATCCCGCCGTTGCCAACTTCCAACATGTCGGGGTCGTTCCAGTGGCCGGGCCCGGCAAAGCGCGCCAACCCTGCCTGCGCAAATCCAATTTCTTCCATGCGCGCGTAACGGTCGGTGATGTCTCCCGTGGTGCGCCACAAGTTGCCGCCCACATCCGCGCCCCAATTCCAAACCGATCCTTCGCCATACTCGCAGAGGCTGTAAACGATCGGCCGGCCTGTGGCGCGCAGCGCATCGCGCATCTTCACGTAAGCGTCGATCATCATCTGATGCGCGGCTTCAGGGGTAGCCGCCGTCTTCATCTCCGTGCGCAAACCGCATAGATCATACTTCAGATAATCGATGCCCCACCTGGCATAGGTGTCCGCATCCTGTTGCTCGTGACCCAGGCTGCCCGCGAAGCCGGCACACGTCTTGTCGCCCGGCGAGGAATAGATGCCCAGCTTCAATCCTTTGCTGTGCACGTAATCGGCCAGCGCCTTCATATCAGGAAATTTGCTGTTGGGCTGGATGTTGCCCTGGGCGTCGCGTTCGCCCTCCCAGGTGTCATCAATATTGACATAGGTGTAGCCGGCATCGCGCATGCCACTCGACACCATGGCGTCCGCCTGTGCCCGCACCGTTTTGTCGTCGATCGTGTGCTTGAAGTGGTTCCAGCTGTTCCAACCCATCGGAGGCGTCAAAGCAATACCTGCGCCTTGCGCGCGGAGCAGTTGACCACCACCGACACCGAGAAAAAGAAGAATGAAGGCAAGACATGTTCGCGGAACCCGATCGATCGACATGACACTCTCCGAAAAACGTTTACTGATGGCGCCCACGCGTACCTGGCTCCATCGCCGGTTGATGCGCGTGGGCCGAATTCTACGTCAAATTGCGCAGCTTGACGGATTGCTCCGATGCACCGTTCTTGAATGCGACCGCCGATGCGGCCTTCGACAAGTCTCCCCCCTCGACGATGATCCCGTCGTTGCCATCGCCTTCGAGTTGCAGGAACGTGGAGGACGGGGTGAGAACGCGCGAACCCGTGAGCAGCGCCTGTTTGGAATCGATGAAACGCAACACGGATTCAGCCTGCGGGTTGCCTTGCACATTCAGGCCGTAGATGGCCGCGTCTTCCACGTGATCGAAGATCACCGCGGGACGCAAGTCGGGCGTGGCCACTTCAAAGCGCACGTTTTGCAACGTAAGGCCGTGCGCATTCCGCGCATACATGCCGTACGCGGGAATCGGGCCCAGCTCAAAATACTCGCCGAAAACCTTCGGGACGTCGCGCAACGCGGCCTCCTCAGCGGTGCCTCCGCCGCCGAAGGTGAGATGGACGTTGCTGAAGGAGATGTTTTCGAGCACCGCATCGTCGATCGCGTTGAGAACGATCGCAGAGTGAATCTCGCCGGGCCGCGCACCCACGCCCAACGTGCCCTCGGAAAGCTGTGCGGGCGCATGAGCGGTCACCGTGCCGTGAATGTTGCTGAAGGAGATATTGCGCACCACGACGGGCGGCAGGACGGCGGGCAAAGCTGCGTCGCTCGCGCGGCGCTGGCCCTTGCCCACGCTGATGCTGATGGGGCCGGTGACATCGTCGAGAACGAGATCAGAGAACGAGATGTTTTCAAACACCGAGCCGGGATCGCCCTGAAACTTCATGGGGCAGCCGTATACCTCTTTGAGCACGCAATTAGAAATGGCAATGTCGCCGGCATGGCCGCCGCCAAAACGGAACACGGACCAGCGCGTGCTGAAGTAGCAATTGGTGACGGTGATGTACCTGCAGGAACCGAAGAGAGCGCAGGCGTCGTCGCCGCATTTCACGGTGCAGTTGCTCAGGCGCACCTGCTCGGCGCTGATGAAATGGAAGCCGTCGTTGTTGCCGTTGACGCGGTTGTGAATATAGATGCTGTCGAGAAAAATGCGCTGGCTCTCGATGATGCGAATGCTGTGATAGGCGCAATCGAGAAGCGAAATGTTCCGCACCGAGAAGTTCTCAGACTGATACACCAGAACGTGGTAGGGGCGCTTGTTGCCTCCGATCCCGCTGGGCGGCGTGGTGCCGCGCACCGCGGAATGAAACTGCGCGCCCTGGCCGTCGATCGTGCCGGGCCCTTCAATGGTGACGTTCTTCGCTTTCACGGCAAAGAGCAGCGCCCAGTTGCCATCGTTGAGCGTGGTGTCGCCGTGCAGCGGGATCGCGTCGACGGCGTGATACTGCTTGCCGTCGCCGCTGCCGAGCAGCGTGCCGCCAGCGGAGATATGCAGCGTGACGTTGCTCTTCAATTCCACTGTGCCGATGGTGAAAATTCCGGCCGGAACCAGAACCGTCCCTCCACCATCGGCGGTGCAGGCGTCGATCGCTGCCTGGAGCGCGGCCGTATCGACTGTGGTCTTGTCGCCCTTGGCGCCATAGCTGCGAATGTTGTAGACGCGCGCGCCCAGGTCGTCGTTGCTTGGTGTGGGCTTGGCGCGCGCACCATCCGCCGGTTTCGCATCCAGAATTCCGGCTGCGATCACCGCGCCCGTAGCCGGCAAGGCAAGCTTGCCCAGCCATTCGCGACGCGACAACAGTGCGCTTCCATTTTGCTGATCAGTTAGATTTTTCAAAGGTGTTGCTCCTCTCCGTGGTGCGGAGCTAATTCTATCGAAGCTGTATGGAGTCGGTTCCCAGCCGCCGCCAGCGCGCAATTCGTGGTTGCACGCCGGCGGAGGTCGGGGGAGTTGAAGTTAGAAATCGATACGCAACGCGAGCTGCATGACACGCGGGCCTCCCAGGCTGCCCGTGTTGGCCGTGCTGCTCAGTTGCCCGAATACGCTCGAAGTCTGCGCGGTCCCCGTCTGGGACGGGCAACTCGCGTTGACAGTGTTCGTTGGAATCGTTGGCGCTGGCGTCGCCCAGGGTGCGCAGGCGTACGTGGCTCCGCTGTTGACTCCGTTAAATTCCGTGTGGTTGAAGGTGTTGTAGGTTTCCACACGCAACTGCAGTGTGAATTTGTTCTCGATCGGCAAGTTCTTGAACAGCGCCGTGTCGAAGTTGGTGTAGCCGGGCAGGAAGTAATTCACCTTGGGAGCAAACACTCCATTGCCGACTGAGTACTGCGAAGCAACCACTCCGCTGGGGTTCGTTACCGTAGGCACCTGGGCCGTGCTGCCTGCCAGGGCCGGTTCAAAGCAAGAGGTATTGAACCACTCGTGGAAGGTGTGGGTTACGTGCGCAACTTTCTTCCATGGATCGCAGGTCTGGACGATGCGACTGCCGTCACCACCACCAGTGATGTTCTGGCCGTTGCTGTACGTAACGCCGGTCGGGCTGGTCGGCGGCGCGCCGCTGTAATAGTAGGCGAAGCCGGAGAGCTGCCAGCCGTCGAGCGCCTGGCGGGTGGCGAGATTGTTAAACACAGACTTGTCGCCAAGGATGCGGCTGCCTCTGGGCAACGCATACAGGTAATTGATGACCAGCATGTGTTTCAGGTCCCATGCGGCCGGCCCATACTGCCAGGCGCGCAGGTTCTGGTAGAGGGGTCCGCCGCCGTTGTAGCTGTCGATGTAGTCCATGGCCCGGCCGTAGGTGTAAGCACCGCCGAACTCCAGCCCGTTGCGGAAGCGCCGCGTAACGCGCACTTGCAACGCGTTGTAGTTGGCGGTAAGGGCGTACGTCTGATAGCTGATCGAGCCCAAACCGGGATACGGACGGAAGAAATTGTCAGGCTGGATGGAGCTTGAGGTGCAAGTGGCACTGGAGTTAACAGCGGAACAATACTGATGGTTCGGCGCGAACTCCGCTCCGTAGGGAACTTCGTTGATGGGCAGCGTGTCGGAGGCGTGCTTGGTAAATGCGCCCACATACGCGACGTCGAGCACGATTCCGGCCTTGAACTGCTGCTGAATGCCCAGGCTGGTTTCTTCTGCATACGGAACTGAGCCGTGGAGAGGAAGGGCGTGACCGATGCCGAACGGCGAGCTCAAATTGCTGATGCCGGCAGAGTCAAAGGAGGACATGGAGGTTAAGGCAGCCGGGCCATTGCCTGGGGTCCAGGCGCCTGTGTAGTACTGCGTGGGGCCGTTGGTGGTGGGCGCGTTGTTGGTCAGATCACCTTCCTGGCCGGAGCGCGCGCGTGTGTTGTAGTACATGCCGAAGCCGGCGCGGATGACCGTAGTGGGAGTCACAGCCCAGGAGAAGCCGAAACGCGGCGCCCAGAGCACGCCATTGCCGTAAGTAGTTCCCTCGGGATAACCGGCCGTTTTCGTATACAGGATGCCGTTGTTCTGGTTGCCGGTGCCCGGCACCAGCAAGCCCGCATAGGACTTTGGATAGTAGTTGCCGTTATAGGTTGCCTGCAGCGTTGTGCTGGTGCCGTTGAAGCCATACCCATACAGTGCCGGGGCATTAGCCGAGTTATAGAGGCTAGGGACAAAGTTATCGCCGATGGGGAGATTCTGCGCCATAGCATAGGAGTTGCGGATGCCCACATCGATCGTCAGGTTATGACGCGGCTTCCAGGTGTCCTGGTAGTACCATTCCAGCCGATTCGTGAGGGGATCGTAGGTCACCAGCTGCGTGTCCTGGCTATAGGTGTCGAGGACGCCCATGTTGGCGTTGCTATAGGCGAAGTTGGTGTCGTTGGGATCGCTGGTGTCTTTGCCAAACTGGAAGTTTCCTACACGGTTATGGTTGATCTGCCTGTAGATGTCCCTGCTACCGTCGATGCCCACGGAGAAGGTGTGATTGCGCCAGGTTTTTGTCACCTTATCGGTGGCGTTGACCGTACGCACCTGGTCGACCATGGGAAAGCGCGAGTCCCAGTTAAAGACTGCAGCATCGGTGACGCCGCTGAAGTTCACCTGGGGATAAAGATTCAGGGGATTGACGCCTGCGTAGAGTGAAGGCAGGTCGAAGGCGCTGGTGGAGCTCTCCGTCACTTGCGCCAGCACCGATGGGTCGTAGAGCTGGTGCTCGCTCCAGCCCGCGGTGCCAACATTGAATTCGTTCACCAGTGTGGGCGTGATGGTGTAGACGATGTTGTAAACGAAGTTGGGTTGGGTGTTCTCGTAATTGACCCTCATCAACCACGGCAGATCGTTCGCGGGTGAGCTGTAGTCGTTATTGTTCACCGTGGTCAGTTCGCCGCGGAAGAACATGCGCAGTCTCTGCGTCGGCTGGTAGTCGATGCGCGCGAGTTCCTGATTGGTCGGCTTGAAGGCCGAGTAATTGGTTACGTAGTTGTAGTTGTTGCTGCTGACCGCCAGGTTAGTAAACGCGTAGGTGTTGTTACTGCCCAGGTTAGCGGCGCCGAGGGTGTTTTTGTAAATGGTGGTCAGCAGCGACTGCGTCTGCGGGTTGATGTAACCGGCAGGAATGATGTTCCCGGGAACGCAGTGCGCATTGGGCGTGCCGTTCACCGGGCAACCACCCGAGATGGTGCTGCTGTTCTGTCCGGGGTAGGCGATGTTGATCAGCGTCGCGGAGGTCTGGGTCGCGGTGCCCTGGTTATAGGTGGCCGAGAAATTACCCTGCGTCTGCAGCAGCGTGGGCACGGTGTACATCTTCAGACCGTCGGGCTGAGTGATGGGCGAATCCTCAATGGAGACGAAGAAGAAAAGTTTGCTCTTGTCTTTATTGAAATGGTGCGGCCAGAAGATGGGACCGCCGATGGTACCGCCCGCGGTGTTGTAGCGATAACGGGGACGCGCGATATAGGTCGACGGCGTCAACCCGTACTTGTCGAAAAAGGTGTTGGCGTTGAGATCCTCATTGCGGAAGTAGTAATAGAGGCCGCCGTGGAACTTGCTGGTGCCGTTCTTGGTGACGTAGTTGAATTCGCCGCCGGCTTCACCGCCGTATTGCGCCGTATAGTTGGACTCGTTAACGCTCAATTCCTGCACGGCGTCGAGGTTGATCGGGGTATCCATGTTACTAAGGCCGCGAGTATTACTGAGCGCGCCATCGACCGTGGACATCGAGTACTCGTTGTTCACGCCGTTCACCACGGGAGCTGTAGCCTGGCCCATGCTGGCCATACCGTAGCTATTTTCCACCACGCCGGGAATGACCTTGGTCATCGACATCACATCGCGCCCAACGGCGAGCAGGTTATCGGTCTGCTGCGGATCCAATACACCCGAGCGCTCAGAACTCTCGGTTTGCAGCGCCGTAATGTCGGCTTCGATTGTGACCGACTGGGAAACGGTGCCGACCGGCAGAGTGAATTCGCCTGTCGCCAAGTTCTGCAATGCGTAGAGCACATTGTCGACCTTGCGCACCTCCTTGAAGCCCGTGGCGTTGACCGCCACGGTGTAGGTGCCGGGATTCACGTCGGGGAAGATGAAATCACCTTCCGCATTGGTGTGCGTGGTCACGATCACGGCCTTGGTCTGCTGATCGATCAGCTTGACCTCGGCGTTGACCACGGCCGCCTTGCTCTGGTCGCTGACGTGTCCGGTGATGGACGCGCTGGTGGTCTGCGCGCTGATCTGGAGAGCGCATGCGCCCAGCAGAAAAGCGATTGCTACTAGCCTCATCATGATTCTCATCGTGAAAATCCTCATTTCCGGAGGTTTGTTTGTTCGTGAACCGCGCAGGTCGCGCGTGTTTTTGTTGTCTGTGGTTGCAGGGGCCCGGAAGTACACGTATACATCGTCAAGAAGAAGCATCAGGCCGTTGTACCGGTCCTTCAAATTTCCTCCTGCCTTGCATTGAAACGCTGCCAATCCTGCGAACTCGCTTTCAGGATTAGGTAGAATACGTATACATTTGCGGCTGACCTCAAACCTAATGCCGCTCTTTTCGTGCCGCAACGCACCCCGAGTTTCCCCAGCGCACGAACCTTACGCCCCAAAATTGGGCACTGTCAAGAACAAAAACCCGCTCTAACGCTACTCTCCTGGCACTCGCCCATTGCGCTGTCCTCTCGGCCTGCGCTCGCTGCTCTGCAGCCCGCAGAGCTCAAAGGCCGGCTGCGGCCCCCATTGTCGCACCCAAACCTCTCAATTTCTGCAATTTGCAGTCGTATACATTTCTGCGCTTTCGGCGCGACAGCCGGGGCTGCTTTCGCGTATTCTCGTGGCGGCCTCCCATGGCGTCAAACAGTCTTGCCTTTCTCATGATTGCGCTCTACCTGGCCACCACCATCGTGGTCGGGTACTCGGTCCGGCGGAACGCCGATACTGCGGCCAAATTCCTCCATGCCCGCGGTTCCCTGCCCACCATTGTTACCGCGCTTTCCTTTTTGGCTGCGAATTGCGGCGCCCTGGAGATCGTCGGCATCGTGGCCACCAGTGCGAAGTATGGAGCGCTGGCCTTGCATTTCTACTGGATCGGCGCCATCCCCGCCATCGTCACCCTTTCCCTGGTGATGATCCCGGTTTATCTCCGCAGCGGGGCCCTGACCGTGCCGGATTTCATCCGCATGCGCTACAACGATCCCACCCACGTTCTCTGTTGCATTCTTCTTTCCCTCATGATGGTGCTCATTTCCGGAATCAGCCTCTACGCCATTGCCGGCGTCCTGCACCTTTTTTTCGGCTGGAACTTTTCCGCGGTGGCCATTGTGGCGGCGTCGGTGGTGCTTTGCTACGCCTTCGCGGGCGGCCTCAAGGCCACCATCTACAATGAGGTTCTTCAACTCGCGCTCACCATCGCCGGCATCGCTCCCATGGCAGTCGCCGTCTATCGCAACTTCAACGGAATTTCCGGCATCCTGCTGCAACTGCCTTCCGCGAAGGCCCACATCTGGACCACGCTGCCGTGGATGCAACCTAAAACCGCGACCATGGATGTCTTCGGTGTGGTGTTTGGACTGGGTTTTGTTCTCAGCTTCGGCTATTGGTGCACTGACTTTGTGTTGATCCAGCGCGCGCTCGCCGCTCGCACCGCCGAAGGCGCGATGCGCACACCTTTGCTCGCGTCGCTTGCCAAGCTGGTGTTTCCCTGGCTGGTCGTGTTTCCCGGCATGGCCGCAGCCACCTTTTTCTTTCGTGGCCCGCATCCGCGTTTCGACTATGCGCTTCCCCTGCTTATGCAGCACTATTACGGCTGGGCTCTCATGGGTCTGGGGGTCTCCGCAATTCTTGCCAGCCTGATGTCGGGCCTGGCCGGAAACATTACCGCCTTTTCCACGCTCTGGACGCACGATCTCTATCAAACCCATCTGCGCAAACAGGAATCCGACGCCCACTACCTAAGAATGGGCAGGACCTTCACCGCCATAGCCGCGTGCCTCAGCGTCGCGACGGCCTACATCGTGCTTTTCTACAACAACCTGATGGACTATCTGCAGCTGATCTTCTCGCTGTTTAACGCGCCCGTCTTTGCCGTGTTCGTTTTTGGCATGTTTACCCGGTGGGCCACCCCGACCGCGGGGTTCTGGGGGATTCTCTGCGGCGTGATCGCGGCCTGCGCGCACAGTTTCGCCGTCCACAGCGGAATCATTGTCTACGGCAGTCAATTGTCAGGAGATTTTTACGGGGCCATCTTCGGGTGGATCGTGGCGGCCGCAGTGACGGCGGCGGTGAGCCTTTTCACGACGCCGAAGCCCGCGGAGGATCTCGACAGAGTCACTTACTTTTCGGGATGCATGCCGCGCCAGCGCGTCTCGCCGGTGACCTGGGGGCTCGTGGCATTTGTCCTGACGATTTTTCTGCTGTTGAACTTCATCTTCCGCTAGACGCCTTGCGTTTT
Source organism: Occallatibacter sp. (assembly GCA_050013775.1). Taxonomy (GTDB): domain Bacteria; phylum Acidobacteriota; class Terriglobia; order Terriglobales; family Acidobacteriaceae; genus Telmatobacter. Next base: position 12,496 of record JBEKEP010000024.1, read on the forward strand.
GCAGCGGGCCGGGATGAGGCGACCTTCTTTTTCGCCGGGCCTGTCGATTCCCTGATGACCAGCGAGGTTTGCACCTTGTATTGCTTGCCGTTGCGGCGCGGGGAGCTGGCCAGCATCTCAAGCGCGTTCACAAACGTCTTTGCCAGTTCATGGCGAGACAAACGCAGCGTCGTCAATGGCGGATACACGATATCGCTGAGTTCAATGTCGTCGAACCCGACGATGGAGATGTCCCCGGGAACCGAGAGCCCTCGCTTGTGGATCACGCGCAGCGCTCCGATTGCGGTCAGATCGTTGGCCGCGATGATCGCAGTGGGCCGGGCCGGCAATTGCAACAACTCGGCCATCGCGCTTTCGCCGCCGCTGATGCGATAGTTCCCCTCGCGCAGGAACTGCGGTTCAGCCGGCAATCCCACACTGCCCATCGCCAGCAGGAAAGAGTGCAGGCGGTGATCCGAAATGGTTGGCCCGGCCGATCCGCCAATGTACCCGATCTTCCGGTGCCCCAGCTTATACAGGTGTTTCACCGCCTCGCGCATGCCGCCGGTACTGTCCACGCACACATCGCTCAACCCGTCGCCCACCACGCGCCGGTCCATCGTCACCAGCGGCACGCGGTTGTTCATCACCGATTCAATGGGAACCGTCTCGATTTCCGAAGCCAGAAGCGCAATACCCTCCACCTGGCTCACCAGCATGCGGTGAATCGTCTTCGTCATGCGCAGCGATTGCGATTCCGTGGTCGCCACCAGCATGTTGTAATTCGTGGCCGCGATAATCCCCTCGAAGCTCTGGATGAACTCCGGGAAAAATGGGTTGGTAATGTCAGGGACGATGAGGCCGTAGGTATTGCTTCGGCCGTACTTCAACGTCGTCGCGCTGCCGTTGGGGATGAACTTCAGCTCGTCGATCACGCGCTGCACGCGCTCGGCTGTCGCCGGCCGCACCGAACTCAAGCCGTTGATCACGCGCGAAACAGTCGCGCTTGAAACTCCAGCAATTCTCGCAATGTCGCGCATGTCCATGGGATCAAACCGTCAATCGACGCGCCCTTTCGTTTTGCTGTGGGCCCTGTCCAGCAATAGTATACGTATACCCGATAGTCGCCTAGAACTCCAAAGCGGATTACCTCCTATGCTAGCATTCTGTGCATGCGCCGTTGGACTGTTTTGCTGTTGCTCTATGCCTCGGGCTTCGCGTGGCCGCAAACCCCGGCCTCGACCGCCAAGATGCCCGCCCTTGCCCAGCGGCCTTATATGGGCTGGAGCAGTTGGTCCTCCCTCCGCGGCAAGCCCACGGAAGAGAAGATCAAAGCGCAGGTGGACGCGCTCTTTGCCGCCAGGCTTCCCGAGCTTGGGTACCGTTACATCAATATCGACTCCGGGTGGTCCGACGGCTACGACGAACACGGCATCCCCAAGCCCAATCTCACTGCTTTCCCCAATGGAATGGAAGGGCTAAGCACCTATCTGCATAGCCGCGGCCTGCGTTTTGGCTTGTATCTTGGCCCGGGAATCCGTCCGAGCCTCTACGAGGCCAACCCCGTCATCGCGGGCACCCATTGGCACATCCAGGACATCACCGACAAATCCCAGCCCGGCGCGACCCTCAAGAACATATACAAGATCGACTTCAGCAAGCCGGCGGCCCGCGCGTACATCCAATCGGTCGTCAACCAGTTCGCGCGATGGAAGGTGGACTTTATCAAGCTTGATTTCGTGGGTCCAGGCGGTGGCAATCTGCCCGCCGACAACCGCGAGGAGATTCGGCAATGGCATGCGGCCATTCAGCGTTCCGGTTACCCCATCTGGCTCGAGCTTTCCAACTGGCTTTCGATCGATCAGGCCCCGCTGTGGCGCGCCAATGCCAATGGCTGGCGCATTGAGAACGACATTGAGTGCTATGCGTGCGGACGCAGCACCGATCCCACAGTGAAGGGCCACCTCACCGACTGGTCGACGCGCGTTGCCGATCGCTTTGACGACGTACACGAATGGTACCGCTACGCGAAGCCCGGGGGCTGGAACGACCTGGACTCGCTTGAACTCGGCAACGGCGACAAGGACGGCATCACCCCCACGGAGCGCCAGTCGATGTTCATTCTGTGGGCGATCTCCTGCGCGCCGCTTTACCTGGGAACAGACCTCACGCACATGGATCAGGACGATCTGAAACTCATCTCCAACCGCGACATCATTGCGATCGACCAGCGCGGCATCGCAGCGACGCCGCTCGACATTCAGAGCCTGCGCAAGAAACCCGGCCAGGCGTGGATCAATCTTTATCCCGATGGCTCCGCGGTTCTATCGCTCTTTAATCTCGGCCCCGATCCCGCGGCCATCAAGTTCGACTGGCGCGAGATCGACGCCCTGCGCGACACGCGCTACACTGCCCACCCACCAAGGTTGACCGATTTGATCAGCAAGGAAGAAATCGCGCCGTCGGCTGATGGCATCGACCTCACGCTCGAATCCCACGGCTCACGCATTTTCCGACTGACGCCGCTGAAGTAACCAGGGCGGCGAATTTTCGCGCACGCCGCAAGTCAGGAGATGCTCGCGGTCACCACCCCGCCGGCGCCAACCGTCACGCGCACCCATGAAACCGCGCGCCCCGCTTGATCCGTTTCCACCGTCGCCTTCGCCTCACGCCCGTTCACCAGCAGAGTCGTGTGCGGTCCCTCGAACATCGCGCGCCAAATGAGCGCCGGCCCGTGCTGATTGGTGAATGTAGTCTTGCCGGAGCCGTCGTGGCGGATTGTCACCTCGCTGGCACGAATGGGAAGATTGCGGATCTCCGCCCAGGCAATGCCCGATCCCAATCCGGACAAAGTTCGTACCGTGACTTCCACCCAGTATCCTGCGACCGCCGAAAGCAACGGCGAACTGTATTCCAGCCGCAAGCCCATGGCGTTGGTCACCAGGTCGCCGATGCGCGTAAACGATACTTCGGGATATTCGAGCCGCGCATGGCTCAGGTCGAGCAGGCGCGCCATCGCGGCGTCGCGATCTTCCGCGCCGCCGAACCCACCTGTGTCCGAAGTCACGTCGGTTCGCCAATCCAGCCCCAGACCCGCGTTGGATTGGCGCGCGCCGCAGCCCAGCATCTGGTGATTCTCGTCCTCGCGCGCGTAAAAACACTGGCCGCTGTTGTTCCACCATGCCGACTTCATCAGGTTCTCAACATCCGCGGCCTTCTTCAGATATGCCTCCGCCAATTCCGCGTTCTGCCGCGCTTGCTGAATGTGCGCGTAGGCAAGATAGGCGGCTCGCTGCGTTGCCATCACATCGAATCCGATCACATACGTGTGGTCGCCCTCGTTGTAGCCGGGAATGCCGCGATTTGGGGGGAACTTCTTTTTCGCGTCGAAGATGCCCCTCGCATTCAGCAATCGCGGCCGTGTCATGATGTGATCGAGATCCAGTCCCCAGCGTTCCACGTAGTCGTTGACCGTGCGATCGTAGAAATTCAGGAATACAGGGTCTTCAATGTAAGTCAGATCGCCGCTCCAGACATACATCCTGAAGCAGCAGTCGAGGAGATCGAAATTCGAGGGCAGGTTGTACCAGAACGATGCGTCGTTTTCGTAATCCACCGGCGCCGGTCGGTTGTAGCGGTCAATCTCCCAGTAGCTGCACCAATCCTTCGCGTCCGAAATGTCTTCGGCGAATCGCCGCAGCATGTTCAGATTGAAACGCGCCAATCCCAGCGCCTGTGCGCCCAGTGCCTGGTGGCAGGTGTCGCGGATGCAGAAACCCTCGCGGCCCGGTTCGACGGCTTCATACCACGGCCCCACGGAATCGCCGTCGTCAAAGGTGTACGCCATCGCCTGGCTGCGCGCCCAATGGAAGACCTCCACGAGTTTCGCGCTCGATGAATCTATTTCGAGCTTCGACTGCAGTTGGCCCGCGCCAGGATTCACCTTGCTTACCCCGGTAATGAGCTGCGCCAAAGCCGGGTTGGATCTCGCGCCCAGCAGCCCCAGCGCGGGCAGCATCCGGCAAACATCACGCCGAGTCAGAGGTTTCATCGCGTCATCCTCTCCGAACGCATTGCGCGCCTAGGCAATGGTCAACAATTCGTCCTGCGCCGGGTCGAGTTCGATGCTCACGTCTTTGTATTCATCGAACAGCCCCGCATTATGCATCTGCCACGCGATCGGTCCTGCCTTGCCCGCTGCTGGATCCTTGAAATCCAAAATTTCGACTGCTTTGCTGCCCGGCGGCTGCGCCACGGCCATGCGCGCCGTTCCTTTGGTTGCATCGGCAAGAATCTCCACGCGGCTCCACTCGTGAACATCGAACGTCGCCTTCGTCACCGTGGTGAACTCGGGCCCGCCGGCGGTGTTCTTCCCCGGACGATAGTCCCAGTGGCCGCCATTGGGCACCTGGAACTGAATGCCGCCCAACGCATCCAGCGGCTTCTCGCCTCCTTGAGGCCGCGCACAAAAAATCAGCACGCACGCCTGGTGGTCGGGCTTGCCGGAAACATGGCGCATGGTAAACATCAAACGAAAGCGGCTGAAGTCTTTTTCCGTGTAAATCACGCCGCGCCCCGCGCCTTTGCTCGCCATCGCCCCGTCGCGAGCCTCCCAGCCGGTTGCGGCGGACTGCGCAATATCCGCCGGGTACGCGTCTTCAAGCAGCAGTTTGTTCAGCCGTGCCAGCCGCTGGCCTTGTGGATTCTCCTTCGCCAGTTTGCGAGTCTCCGGCCGCAGAGCGATCCCGGCGAAACGCGCCTTCGTGTAGATCGAAGGCCCCGCGATGACCTGATTCAGATCCTTCACCAGCACGGAAAGCGTAGCTTTTGCGCCGGGATCGGAAGCAGCGAACGTACCCAGGCTCGCTCTCACCGCTTCATCCAGTTGCCCACGCAGAAAAATGCTGACCCCATCGGCGCCGTTGGCCAGTTGATGTACGAACCCAGTCTGGTCGGTGATCTGGCCTGCGGAGAGCGACGTGGCGTCGTTCTCAATTTGCAGCCATCCCTTGAGCGTCTTTCCGTCGAAGAGCCGCAGCCTCTTCCCTTCTGCGGATCTTGCGGTGACCTTAGAAGCCATCGTGCAGCCGGCAGCCGTCATTGCGGCCAGCCGCACAAATCCTCTCCGGCTCAAGAAATTACTTGTGCTTTTTGTCACAGAGCCTCCTCGCCAATCGGCCTATTGCAACCATGCGGAGCGCTGTTTGCTCGACGAAGGTTGCAGATTGCCGGCCAATTGAATACGAATACATCCTGCGGGCCTGGTCCTTCAAGAAGAATCTCGACCCGTGGAGGAAACGTTAAGTAATTACTTGCGCAGACGGTGAGCGGCGGATTCTGGACCACGCTTGGCCTTGGGCGACGGAGCAATTTCAGGCTCCTGCGTATTCTGTCCTGGGAGTTGGTCGAGGAGAACCACGTTCAGCAGCGACTTGTGCACTTGAATGCGGCCATCGTAATGGATGAAGCCCAGCTTGCGGAAGCGGTTCATGAAATAACTGACGCGGGACCGCGTGGTGCCGATCATCTCCGCAAGAGTCTCCTGCGAGATCTTGGGAATCAACGGTTCCGGTTCCCCCGGCCGGCCAAACTCCGCCATCAACAGCAGAATGCGCGCCAGGCGCTTTTCGCTGGAATTGAAGAGTTGATCCACCAGATCGGCCTGGATGCGCATGCTGCGGTCCAGCAGAAATTTCAGGAACAGGTCGGAGAAGTCGCGCTCCTCGTGCATGACGCGGACCATTTCCTCCCGGCTTATCTTGAGCGCGGTGCAGGCGGTCATTGCGGTGGCGGTAGACAATCGCTGCCCGGGCACCCCGGCCAGCGCTCCTTCCCCCACGAAGTCGCCTGCGGAGAGAATCGCAATCGTGGCTTCCTTGCCGACCTTAGAGACGACCGTGACCTTTGCCCGGCCCTTTTGGAGATAGAAGACGGAATCGGCCAGATCTCCCTGAGAATAAAAAGCTTCCTTGGGCGCCAGTTGGACGATTCTTCGCCCCAGCCCGGCGCTCATCAGAAAGGCGGCTGCATCGAACGTTAGTTCTTCAAGCGCGATCATCGATCAGTCCTCCTTCCGAATGCAGGGTTCGCTTGTGACTTTGCGGGAGATACGCGAACCCATCCTGCCCCAAATCTGAGTTCCACACGAGCGGCCAGTCTGGAGAAAGCAAAACGTGCAGGAGGTATCCGATCCCGCAAGCTGCTCATTCCAATGAACATCCACGGCAATCGCTGCGTTCGACACTCCGAGCGGGAGCTTAACACAAGATTGCACCCCAGGGAACGGAGCAATCTGTTCAATTTTGCTCACTTTTCTGGGTATTTTTCAAGACCCGCGAAACTGCCTAGTCTGCCGCGGGGAGTCTCTATCGGCCTAGATAAACAGTCCGGCATCCATCGAGAGAGTCCTATTGCTCAGACAGCGGCGGTCAAGGTCTCTAACGTGAGAGTTACCTAGTGCGCCTCAGTGCGCGGAGTTCATATGACACTGCGCATGGGTAGAAAAGGTGGAATCTATGAAGAGATTTGTGACGTTAGTGGCATTGTTCGGTCTGGGCGTGGCAAGCGTAGCCATGGCGGAGACTCGCGAAGAAGTGCAGAACCGGCTCGACAATGCAACGCTGGTGCTGCACCAGATTATGTCCGCGCCGGATAGAGGCATTCCGGAAGAAGTGTTGGAGCACGCAAAGTGCATTGCCATCGTTCCCCACATGATCAAAGTGGGCCTTGTTTTTGGCGGAGAAAACGGCAAGGGCGTAGTCACCTGCCGGACCGCAAACGGCTGGAGCGCGCCTGCGTTCTTTGCCATCACCGGCGGAAGCTGGGGATTGCAGATCGGCGTCGAAGGCGTGGACCTGGTCATGATCTTCCAGGGCGACAAAGGCATGCAGCGGTTGGAAGACGCCAAGTTCCAGCTCGGAGCTGACGCTTCCGCGGCAGCCGGACCAGTGGGACGTCATGCCACTGCCGATACCGATTGGAAGCTGAATATGGAAATCCTTACCTACTCGCGTGCCAAAGGCGCATTTGCCGGACTGACTCTGACCGGCGCCGATGTTCGCCGGGATGACGATTCCATGGATGCATTCTACGGCCATGACGTTTCCACACACCGCGTTCTGCGCGGCGAAGTGGCGACGCCTGAATCGGCGAACCGGTTTATCGATGCCGTCAGAGACGCAAAGGCGCAAGCCATCGCTTCGAACTAGCTGGCAATCGCAAATGGTTGCAGGCGCCCGGATTCGACGCTGATTCCCGCGGCGCCTGCTTTGCAAGTGAGTCGATATTGCGGATGCCGCGCAGGAGCCGGCAGAAAACGGATCGAAGAGAACTACGTATGCAGGAGGTACATCAGCACATGACATTCGTCTCGGTTCAACATATGCCTTTAAACAGCGCATATCTTTGTGAGGATTGCCACTGCGTGGGGAATCGCGCCGAGCGGTGCCCCGCATGCGCTTCAGAGTCCCTGATGAGTTTGGCTTGCGTATTGAATCGCGAACCGCCAAAAGAGGAAGCGCAAATGTCTTACGCGTAAATGGACTCCTGCCTTTCTTTCTTCTGAGTTGGTATGGAAGATCGCGCCAATTCTAATTTGAGTGCTTGCGGACACACGTAGTGCAAAGGAGAAAATATGCTTTGGACAATCTTCGTCATCCTTCTGGTTTTGTGGCTTCTGGGATTCACTCTACACATCGCGGGTGGCATGATTCACATCCTGCTGGTCATCGCTCTGGTCGTCCTCGTCATCAACCTGGTCTCCGGACGCCGCAGCGTTTTATGAAGTAGCCTGCGCGCCGGAAGCGTTAGCCGGCGCCAGTGTCCAAGAGGATCACAAGTCTGAAAGTTCAGCCCTCCCCCAGGAACTGATCTTTTTTATACAGTCCTCAGTCTACGTCGCGGCGTAACCTTATTGTGAAGCAGTGCGCCGGCCTGAACGCAGCCGTATTGGCTCGCGATGCACTCGAACTCGTCACAGAGCCAACCCTCTTCATGCACGCCGGCCGCCCTCCTTCGTGGAAAGGTCGCCGATGAACGCCTTGCTGATCTACCCTGAGTTCCCCGAAACCTTTTGGAGCTTTAAACACGCGCTCAAGTTTTTGGGCAAGCGGGCGGCGCAGCCTCCGCTGGGCCTGATGACGGTTGCCGCGCTGCTGCCCGGAGCCTGGAAGAAGCGGCTGGTAGACACCAATGTGGAGCTTCTGCGCGACCGCGACCTGGCCTGGGCGGACGTGGTGATGTTGAGCGGGATGCACATTCAGTGCGAGTCTCTGCTGGCCATTGTGGAGCGTTGCAGGGCGCGTGGGTTGCGCACCGTAGTAGGCGGACCCATAGCCAGCAGCGTGCCGGCAGCCGAGCTCAAGGCCGACCACGTAGTGATCGGCGAGGCCGAGAGCCTGATTGCCGATCTCGCGCGCGAGTTGGAATCGGGAACGGCCCAGCCCGTGTATCAAGCCGACGAACGGCCGGAGATGTGCACCAGCCCACTGCCCGACCTCAGCCTGATCAAGATGAAGCGCTACTCGACCATGACCGTGCAGTACTCGCGCGGCTGCCCCTTCAACTGCGAGTTCTGCGACATCATCGAGATCTACGGGCGGCGTCCGCGCACCAAAGCCGTGGCCCAGGTGCTGGCCGAACTGGATCAGCTGCGCGCCGCAGGCTGGCGCGACTCCGTGTTTATCGTGGACGACAATTTCATCGGCAACAAGATGCGCGCGAAGGAATTGCTGCGGGCCATGGCGGAGTGGCGCTCAAAGGCCGGGGCGGCTTTTGACTTTATCACCGAAGCCTCATTGAACCTCGCCGACGACACCGAGCTGATGCAGTTGATGAAGGACGCGGGCTTTAAATCCGTCTTCCTGGGCATTGAGACTCCAGACGAATCGGGCCTGATCGCCAGCAACAAACTGCAGAATACGCGGCGCAGTTTGCTCGAAAGCGTGGCCAGAATCCAGAGCTACGGCATCGAAGTGATGGGCGGCTTCATCCTGGGCTTCGATACTGATAAGGAAGACATCTTCGACCGCATGGTCGAGTTCATTCAGAAGAGCGGCATCCCGATCGCCATGGTGGGCCTGCTACAGGCGATGCCGGGAACGCAGCTCTTCCGGAGGCTGCACCGCGAGGGCCGGATTGTGGACGCGGGCGGCGGCAACAACACCTTTTGCGACCGGCTCAACTTCTTGCCCCGCATGGATTCGGCCACGCTGGTGGAAGGCTATCGCGGGGTAATGAAGAGGATTTACAACTGCGAAGCCTACTACGAGCGCGTGAAGCTCTACCTGAACCGCGCCCACCCCAAGCCGGCTGCAGGAGACCGTGCCAAGAGACAGCCGCCGGGGCAATCCGAACCCTGGATGACGCGGGCCAACCTGCGCGCCCTGGCAAACTCCATCGTGCGCCAGGGAGTTCTGGGGCGGCACCAGTGGAGCTATTGGAAGTTTCTGGCGTCCGCAGCGACGCGGTATCGCCGCTGTTTCGGCGCGGCCATGACTCTGGCAGTCATGGGTTATCACTTCCAGGTGATGACGCGAAAACTGTCGAAGGCGCTCGACGCTGCGGCCGCGTCTGCCGCGGCTGGCGAAATGCTGCTGCATGAAGCTGGCAGACCGCCGGTCTAGGGCCTGCCTATCGCGTTCACCCCGCCTGGGAACCCAGCCCTCCGCGCAGCGTGCGCTCAGAAATGTCTACCCCAACGAAAAGCGGCGGAGCTGGTATGCTCCGCCGCTTATTGTGCAAACTGCTGTTTGATTTAGCAGCTACAGGTTAATGTCCGCCGCCTTCATGTCCACCACCGCCGCCGCCGTGCGATCCGCCACCGGCGCCGCCGGATTGATGTCCACCACCACCACCGCCGCCACCGTGCGACCCGCCGCTAGGAGCTGCGTGTGAAGCTGGCGCTGCATGCGGAGCCGGAGCCGAGTGTGATGCCGGAGCATTGGTGCGGGCCCCTTGAGTACGACCTGCGCTGGGACGCTCCCCGCCGCCGCCACCACCGCGCGCAAAATTGCTGCGATTGGCCGCCGCGCCGCCGCCGCCGCGATAGCTGCCGCCACCACCTTCAGAGAACCGATGGCCGCCCCAGCCGTGGCCGTAGCCCCATCCGGCCCATGGGCCCATGCCCAGGAAGATGCCGTTGTAGAAGTATCCCGGCCCGTAGTAGCCATAGGGCGAGCAGGCGTAGGGCGCATAGTCGTAGTAGCCGTACGCGCAGCTTGGTTGGATGCCGAGGTTGATCACAACCTGCGCCTTAGCCGCTGGCATCAACGCCAGACCGGCGAGCAGTGCCGTTGTACCGAAGAATATCTTGATTCCACGCATGTGAGACCCCCCTTAAGGTGTCTGCTTTAAAAGTGGGGTGCTTTGGTGCCGTCAGGATCGACCCGGCAACAGCAGCCTACATAAGGGGTTGGGTCCGCACATGAATTCCCCGCAACTTGATCAGGTCCATCATGGATCTGCCCTTACGTTTCTCACTCTAGCCGCCTGCATCGCAGCGGTCTGAGCAATAGGGACCATCTCCTCTGAAGCAGCGGCCGGCACGCAAGCTCTTGTAAGCGTATGCTTGGGATAGCAACCCGTTTCTCCCTTCTCGCCTTCGGCACTCCAGGCTTCGCTTCAGACGAGCATCTTTCAGGCACGCAACCAATCCACTGGAGCGGCCATGAGCCTCATCAAAAAAAGCGATGCAGAGAACCACCTGTCTCCGCAAGTTTGTTCGAAGATCCATTTGTGCGAGCCTGTGAGCCAACCCGATGCAACCGGCTACTCCGTGCCTGAGACGGACGCGGTCAAGGTCGATCCGCCTGACTTTGTCCAGGATTTCGTCGCAGAACATTCATCATCTGACGCAGCAGCCAAGCCCGGAGATCATTTGCCCGGTTCCTTCCGCCCTGAGGCGCCCAAAGTCTCGAAAAGCGCTAAAGCTTGAATCTGCACTCCGTTTTCCTGCGCAACCACTGCGTTCTTCCCGACCGGTTGGATCCGCTGCGGGAGCCCTGCGGCGAACACTGGACCATTGTGGTGGAGATCACGGCGTCGATATTCGACACCATGATCCGCCAGATGGGCTGGCACTTTCTGTGGGTGCACCGCCCCTGCATCGGAAAAGGATTCGGGTTCACAAAGGAAGCTGCGACCCAGCGAGCTTTAGCGAAGGCCTTGAACGGCGTGGCGCGACGATTCAACGCCTCCGAACTGATTGAAGTTGGAGCCCGGAAACATTTAGGCTTTCACACCGCCAAAGTCACCTTGCAACCCCGCCAGGTCCAGCAATACACATGGCTGGAAATTGCAGAGGAATGGCATCAATTGGCAGTGCCCTTTCGATAAGCCCGCAACCGGTCTCATCCATGTCTAGACAGATCGCAGGGCGAGTATGGAACCCGGGAAGAATGCGGGGCCCATGCATTCGGCGAATGGATGCCTCTTATTGATCAGACCGGTCCTGGTGGAAAAGCGTACAACAGCCACACGGTGAGCCACGCGCCACCCATCCGCGCCAATGCGAGCGCGGCGTATCTCAAGCGCAAATCGATTCCCGCATGAAGAGAGGTCAGAATGTCCTTCCCTGAAACGAAAGCTTCCGAGGTACAGGCTCAAATTACGGATACGTCCGATTCATTGTTCGCGCTGGAAGCCAGCCGCCTGCCTTTGCCCACGCGCATTGCGTTCGTGGGAAATTATCTGCCGCGCGAGTGTGGCATTGCCACGTTCACGACCGACCTGTGTACCGCGCTCGCAGCCGAATACGGCGAAGGACGCCTGTTCGCTATTCCCGTCAACGACCCCGATTCCAGCTACGATTATCCGCAACAAGTGCGCCTGGAACTGACGCAGGAGGACATTGCATCTTACGAGCGTGCCGCCGATTTTCTTAACTTCAACAGCAACGATCTGGTCTGCCTGCAACATGAATACGGCATCTACGGCGGCGCCGCGGGCCGCAACATTCTGGTTTTGCTGCGCAGGCTGAAGATGCCGCTAGTCACTACGCTGCACACGGTTCTGCGCCAGCCGGACGCCAATCAACGCATCGTGCTCGAAGAAATCGCCCAGCTTTCCGATCGCCTGGTGGTCATGAGTGAGCTTGCGGCGCAATTGTTGCGCGAAGTGTATGCGGTTCCCGCGGGAAAGATTGATGTGATTCCGCACGGCGTGCCCGACATGCCTTTCATGGATCCCAACTACTTCAAGGACAAGTTCGGCACCGAAGGCAAATCCGTTCTGCTCACATTCGGCTTGCTCTCTCCCAACAAGGGGATTGAAAACGTGATTCGCGCGCTGCCGGCAATTCTGGCGCGGCATCCTAACGTCACGTATATCGTTTCCGGAGTGACCCACCCTCATGTTCGCCGGCGCGAAGGCGAGCGCTACCGCGAAGAGTTGCAGGCGCTGGCCGCCGAGCTTGGTGTTTCTTCCAATTTGATTCTGAACAATCGCTTTGTGAGCAATGAAGAGCTTGTGGAGCACGTGGGCGCGGCGGATATTTACATCACGCCTTACCGGCAGGAAGCGCAGGTCGTCTCCGGCACGCTGGCCATCGCGCTGGGAGCCGGCAAAGCAATCGTCTCCACACCTTACTGGCACGCCAAGGAACTGCTCGCGGATAAGCGCGGCGTACTTGTCCCATTCGACAAACCAGAAGCTATTGCAGAAGCGGTCATCGCATTGCTGGAAAATGATGCGGAGCGCCATGCCATGCGCAAGCGCGCCTATCTCTACTCTCGCGGAACTACCTGGCCGAAGACGGCGCGGGCCTACATGGAGACCTTTCAGCGGGCACGCTTTGAGCGCTCGTTGCAGCCGAGGGCTGCCCATCCTGACGATGCCACGCTAAGCCTGATCGACCCCAATGAACACTGGCCGGTTTTGAACACCGGCCATCTGTGCGCCATGACCGACGACACCGGCATGTTGCAGCACGCCATCTTCTCCTTGCCCTACACACAAGAGGGCTATACCACCGACGACAATGCGCGCGCACTCATCGTGTCCACTCTTCTGGATAAGCGTGACGGACCCGAGCACTGCGAGAACCATCTCCATCTCTCACGCCGCTACCTCGCTTTTCTCTGGCTCGCATTTCATCCCGATACCGGTCGCTTCAGGAACTTCCTCGGCTACGACCGCACATGGCTGGAAGATGTCGGTTCAGAAGATAGTCATGGACGCGCGCTTTGGTCTTTGGGATCGGTACTTGGTCAATCGCAGATTGTGGGATTGCGGGGAGCGGCAGGGAGACTTTTTGAGGCCGCCGCACCTGCAGTTTTGAAGTTCAGCAGTCCAAGGGCGTGGGCATTCAGCGTTCTCGGTTTGCAGGCCTATCTCGACTGGTTCCCCGGCGACAGGGCCATCCAGGGCATTCGCAACACCCTCGCCAATCGCCTGCTGGATATTTACGAGCACAGCCACTCCGAAACCTGGCATTGGCTCGAGAAAAGTCTTTCGTACTCCAATGCGCGGCTCTCGCAAGCACTCATCCTGGCCGGTGGACGCAGCAAGAACAGAAAGATGTTCGACGCGGGACTCAAGTCTCTCGCGTGGCTCGTCGCTGCTCAGCACTGCGGTGATCCGGAAATCTTTGTGCCCATCGGCTCCAGCCGATGCTACACCGAGGGCGGGGAGAAGCCCCGCTTCGATCAGCAGCCCGTCGAAGCCTGCGCCACCATCTCTGCTTGCCTTGAGGCATACAGGTTCACGCGCGAAGAGCGCTGGATCGACGAAGCCCATTGCGCCTTCCGTTGGTTCCTGGGCAAGAACGACCTGCAGGTGCCCCTTTACGATGCCACAACCGGCGGATGCAAAGACGGACTGCATCCCGACCGCGTCAACGAAAATCAGGGAGCGGAATCAACGCTTTCGTTCCTCATGGCGCTCCTGGAAATGCAGCGAGCGAAAGTGACCCACGCAAAAGAAACCCATCAGGAAATGAGTGTCTCCCACTGAATCCAGTTATTCAACCACCGGACTTGCCAGACGCGACTGCATTAGAGCAACTGCAACCAGGAGCATGTCCTGACCTTCCTTTGCTCACACGTTACTCCGACAATCCGATTCTTAGCGGTCACGATTGGCCCTATGCGGTGAACAGCGTCTTCAACCCGGCAGCCGTGCTCCTGCCCGATGGGGACACGTTATTGCTTTGCCGCGTGGAAGACCGCAGCGGCCTGTCGCACTTGTGCGCGGCACGTTCAAAGAATGGCGTGAACGGATGGCGTATTGATGCCGAGCCCACGCTGATGGCCAAACCGCTTGAATACCCTGAAGAGGTTTGGGGCATCGAAGATCCACGCATCACCTGGGTCCCGGAACTCGAGCAGTATGCCGTGGCGTACACTTCCTTCGCGCGCGGCGGTCCGGGAGTTTCTCTCGCGCTCACCAGGGACTTCAGAAGTTTTGAGCGCTTCGGCGTCATCATGCCGCCCGAAGATAAGGATGCCGCGCTGCTGCCGCGAAGAATCAACGGCTACTGGGCGATGATCCACCGTCCCATGACGGCCACCGGCGCCCATATGTGGATCTCGTACTCTCCCGACCTGCGGCATTGGGGCAGTCACAAGGTCATCCTTCAGGCGCGGCGCGGCGGATGGTGGGATGCGAACAAGATTGGCCTGTGTTCTCCGCCCATCGAAACGCCGGAGGGCTGGCTGATGATCTACCACGGTGTGCGGGTAACGGCCTCGGGAAGCATCTATCGCCTGGGCCTGGCGCTCTTCGATCTTGAACATCCTGAGATCTGCCTCAAACGAGGGAACTCGTGGATTTTTGGTCCTGACGCTCCCTACGAGCGCGTCGGAGATGTGCGTGACGTCGTGTTTCCCTGCGGCCAAACCATCGGCGCGGACGGCGATACCATCAACCTCTATTACGGAGCAGCCGATTCCAGCGTGGCTTTGGCCACGGGCAGCATCCGTTGTCTTCTCAGCTGGCTCGACGCCAATTCCAGCGCAGGAGACGGAACCAACCAGTGATGCCTGCCATCCTTACTTTGAAAGGGGATCTCCGATGACCGCAGAAGCGATGACGTGGCCGCTTTGGCTGCCGAGAGTGCTTTGGTTACGGCGAAAGTGCCCCCGCTGCAAATCGGTTGAGTTCAAACCTGCCGAGCTGCGCCCTTACGATGCTCTCCTTGGCTTGTTTTTCCTCCGCCCGGTGCGCTGCAAGTTCTGCTGGCGCCGGTACTACTGGATATCCCTGCGAGGCGCGGAGTGAGCATCCCGGTATACGACTCCGGTCCCACCTCGAATGACCTTCTGGAAAGCAGGGTCGTGGAAAACAACGCGAGAGCGCTGAGCGGTCTGGTTGTTGCTCAAAATGCGGGACATGTGCCGAGCATCGAAATTGCGCCGGCCGTCAGTGCGGGAATAATATAGACGCTTAAGACTGGCGGCCGCGGGCCGCGCCTGCTCCATGCAACAGTCGGGGAGAGAGGATTTGAATCTACGGCCTCCTGGTCCAGAACCAAATGAAATTCAAAGTCTAAGCGCTTCATCTGATGCCGCTCAGTAACAAAATACCGAACTTTCTCTCGTCCTCAAAAGTACCGAGGTTGTACCGTGAATACAGAACAGGTGACTGCCGGACTCACTGGCGCGTCTGTCTTGCAGGTATCTGCCGATTGCCGGTTGGTTTTGTGTCCTGATGACTTTTCAAAGTCAGAAATGGTTATTTCGGCGCCTCAATCATTGCTTTCTATGTTCTGGTCATGAGGTGAATAATGGCACTCGTTTCTGTTAACAAAGCAGCTGAATTGACTCGTCGCATTCGCAGCCGCGAGGCTCGCATCGGTATTGTCGGGATGGGCTACGTCGGTCTGCCGCTAGCCTTGTTGTTCAGCGAGGAGCGCTTTCGGGTTACCGGATTCGACATCGATGCACGCAAGGTCGACACGCTGAACCAGGGTGGCTCCTACATTGTCCGCATCCCTGCCACCGAGGTGCAGCTGGCTCGTGAGAATGGCTTCACGGCGACCACTGACTACGCGCAGATCGCCGAGATGGATGCCGTCATCATCTGCGTGCCGACTCCGCTGAACGAGTACCACGAGCCGGACCTGAGCTATGTCACCGGAACCGTGGAGAGTATCGCGCCGCACATCCACGACGGGCAACTCATCGTGCTGGAAAGCACAACTTACCCAGGTACAACGGAGGAAATTGTCGTCCCTATCCTGGAGAATGGAAATCGATCCGGATTGCGAGTAGCGAGGGACGCAGAAAGCTCTGGTATCTATATTGCTTTCTCTCCGGAACGCGAGGACCCAGGCAACGACACGACTGCGCGCCGCGATATCCCGAAGGTAGTCGGTGGATGCGGTCCCATCGCGCGTGACCTGACGGCTGCCCTTTATGGCTCCATCTTTAACCGCACGGTGCCGGTCTCT
This sequence comes from Occallatibacter sp., assembly GCA_050013775.1. Classification (GTDB taxonomy): domain Bacteria; phylum Acidobacteriota; class Terriglobia; order Terriglobales; family Acidobacteriaceae; genus Telmatobacter. The sequence goes on from JBEKEP010000024.1 coordinate 28,862, forward strand.
TCGCCCGCAACTGCGGAAATGACCAAACTCCTCGAAAACATCTACCGCTGCGTCAACATTGCTCTCGTCAACGAGCTCAAGCAGCTTTGCATGAGGATGAATATCGATCTGTTTGAAGTGATCGATGCCGCCAAGACGAAGCCCTTTGGATTCCAGGCCTTCTATCCAGGGCCGGGACTCGGCGGACATTGTATTCCGATTGATCCGTTCTACCTCTCATGGAAAGCGAAAGAATTTGACTTCCACACACGCTTTATTGAGCTTGCGGGGGAGATCAACGAGAACATGCCAAACTTCGTTGTCGACCATGTCATCGAAGCCATGAATCAGCAGGGCAAGGCGCTCCGTGGCGCCCGCATCCTCATCCTCGGTATGGCCTACAAGCGGGACATTGACGATCTGCGCGAATCGCCGGCACTCACCATCATCGAGCTGCTGCAAAAGCGCGGAGCGCGTGTCGAATACAACGATCCCTTCTTCCCGACGGTTGGCAAAGGCCGTAAGTACGACCTGAATATGACCAGCACACCTCTGGAGAAGATTCCCGAATTCGATTGTGTTGTGATCGTCACCGATCACTCGCAGTATGACTATCGCGCAATTGTCGATCAGGCAAAGTTGGTGGTCGACACGCGCAATGCAACCAAGGGAATCGTAGCGGCGAACGTCTTCAGGTGCTAGATCGCAGGCTCCCGCCGTCCTTTCTGAGCCGGCATGCTTCGATGAATCTCCAAATTACCCGCTCCCATTGGCGCTACTGGTATTCGGATGCCCGTTTATAGCTTTAACCCGATGACAGATCGCCGCTGGGATGCACTGCTCGCATCCCATCCGCGATCGAGCGTGTTTCACCGTAGAGAATGGTTGCAGACGCTGGCCGATACCTACGGCTATCAGCCGATTGCAATCACGAGTGCAGAGCCAGGGAAACCTCTCTCCGATGGGATTGTTTTCTGCGAGGTCGAAAGTTGGATCACCGGTAAGCGTCTGGTATCGCTTCCATTTTCAGACCATTCCGAGCCGCTGCTGAGCGAAGCAAGCAGCGACCATGAGTTCGTGGAGTGGCTCGTCAATGCAACTAAGAAGAGACGCCTCCGCTACATCGAACTCCGGCCAATTGAGTGGAGCAGTCCGGCAGGATCCTTGTCCGCGGGCCAGTCTTTCTGGCTGCACACACTCGATCTGACCAAGCCACTCGAAGAACTTTTCAAGAATCTCGATAAGAACAATCTGCAGCGCCGGATCCACAAGGCGGAACGTGAGAACCTGGAATACGAGAAAGGCTCTTCAGAGCAGTTGCTCGATGAGCTCTTCGAATTACTCATCATTACCAGGCGCCGGCATCAACTTCTGCCGCAACCAAGAAGTTGGTTTCGCAACCTGGCAAGAAACTTCGCTTCAGACTTTGAGATTCGTGTAGTACGTAAGGACGGACACGCGATTGCCGCGATCGTCACGCTCCGTCATCGACACACGATCGTTTACAAATACGGCTGCTCCGATGAGAAGTTTCACTATCTTGCAGGCATGCCCTTCCTGTTTTGGAAGATTATTTCCGAGGGGAAGGCCGAGCAGGCTTTAGAAATGGATTTCGGACGAACTGAGCCGGAAAATGAAGGTCTCTTAAGATTCAAAGACCAATTTGGAGCGACGCGTAGGCAGATCACGTATCTCCGGTATTCCCAGACGAATAAGGAAGCGAGCTCTATTTCTTCCCACGTGCCGTATGCGGGAAAGATATTTTCCGTCTTGCCCGGGGCCGTTTCCTGGCGCCTTGGCAGTATGTTGTACCGGCATATGGGCTAAGCGCGGTTTCGTTTTTCCATTGTTAAGCGGAACCATGACGAACGCAGAGGGCAGGTCAGAGGCTTATCCAATCTCCAGGTCCTTTCCATTCCTGGCGACGGTACGCATCGCAGATGCAGAGTCTATCCTCCGGTCAGGAAAGTGAGTCTGAAAGATCGCTACCGCCGCCATCGCCTCGATTTCGCATGTGGCATTGTCGATTTGTCACGCGCCATTCGCGGGCAGCGTTCTCCTCTGCTTCCAATTGACTTTTGCCTTCATGTGAACGAACTGTGTGTCGCTCTCAGAATCTTCCCAGCACGCCCTACCAGTTGAAGACCACCTTCATGCCGCTGCAGCCGCTCGATCACGCCGCTCTCAACGAGTTGATCGCTCCGGACTTGTAGCCTGCCGCCCGGCAGCTAACGGCAAGGTGCGATGCAGCGCGTCATCCCTGCATCTATCGATCCTTCCATCCCCGCCCTCTTGCGGACAGTGAACGTAGTGTCTTCTCCATCCAGCTTCGCAATTCCTCAAGCAGCGGCCTGGCTCGCGCCAGGCGAACACTCATCCTGAGCTCGGCGGGCTTGCCGTGGATCTCTTCTTCGATGGCGTAGAGAGCTCCGATCCTGGCCGACGCTTCGGTGGTTGTGGGCGAGGCATGGATGACATGGATCTCGTGGAACTTGCGCCGGGCATGAGCCCAGCAGGCGGCTTTATATATGGTCGCCGTACAGATGATGGAACCCGGCATACGGGTCCGCCTGCAGAGCGCCCGTGAAGCTCAGATGCCAGTGTGGATGTTCGTTCTTGCGGTCTTCCGAGTAGGCGAACCACACCGCTGGCGCAGTCTGCTCTCCCACCGGCCTGTCGTCGCGCACATACGTCCAGAGGCGCCATGACGAATGGGAAGAGGATCTGTGGTCGAGCAGAGGCGAAGACGGCGCAACTGAAGGGTAAGCAAGCCCAGGATTGAATGTCGGCCGTCGCACGATTTCTCGCTTCAAAAGGACATACACAATTTGAGCCAGGGCTGCAGCGAGCCGGCACAAGCCGATCGGCGTGGCTTTCCTGTGTCTAGGTTTAGTGTGCGCTTACTATGGTAATGAAACTTTAGTGTATTTAGTACCCAAGTAATTAGCACTAATTAGAGCCTCTGGGTAACCTAAAAGAGTAACCCAAGTACCTCGAATGATTATGGTGATGCAATTGACCACCCGCTGCAGTACTTTCCTCTGCGTTTCTCCTAGTGTGCTTCGCCGTCGAGCGATGCAACTCATTCTAGCTCTAGCACTTACTAGCATTTTCTTCCTGTGCGGTTGCGGCGGCGCGGCCGTCATGGGCAGCACGGAGAATAAAGTGGCTTCGGGAACGCTTGTCGCGTCGACGAGCAACCTGGCTTTCGGGACTGTGGCCGTGGGACAGACCGCGAGCGCCACCGTCACGTTTCAGAACCAAGGGACGGCTCCCGTCCATGTCTCCCTGGTGAACGTGAGCGGGCAGTATTTCTCGTCGACTCTTAGCCCGACTAGCCTGCCGTTGACGATTGCGGCGAACAGCAGCTACAGCCTGGCCGTGCAATTCAATCCGGGCGCGGCGGGATCGCTGTCGGGACAAGTGACGGTGACGAGCGATGCGTCGAGTGGATCTTCGACTGCCGTGACCTTCAGCGGCACGGGAATGCCGGTTCCCACCGGGGTCAACTGCGCCACCAGCGCCATGACTGGAGCAGGGACTGACAGCTGCACGGTGACGTTAAATGCGGCGGCAGCCAGCGGCGGACTGACCGTCAACCTGTCAAGCAACAGTGCGGCCGTGACGGTGCCAGCTTCGGTCAATGTTCCGGCTGGAGAGACGAGTGCCGGTTTTACGGCGACGGTGAATTCCGTGAGCACGGCGCAGGACGTGGCGGTGACAGCGAATGTGGCTGGAATTTCACAATCGTTTGCGCTCGAGTTGGGTGCGGTGGCGCCCATCCTGAGCGTTAACACGAGCAGCGTGGCATTTGGATCGGTGAACGTGAGTTCGGAAGCCACGCAGTCGGTCGTGGTGACGTCAACCGGCAATGCACCGGTGACCGTAAGTGGTGCCACGGTGACGGGGAGCGGTTTTTCAGTGGCGGCAGACAGCCTGCCGATTACCTTGAATCCCAACCAGACGGCGACATTGACGGTGCAATTCGATCCGACCGCGGCTGGTGCGGTGTCCGGTTCGCTGACGCTGTCGACGAACTCGTCCGACGCGAAATCAAAGATCGTCAATCTGACGGGAAAAGGCATGCCGATGCTGGCCGGGTTGACCTGCTCCAGCGGTTCCATGACGGGCGCGGGAACGGATAGTTGCACCGCGACGTTAAACACTGTCACGGCGGGTAGCGGGTTCACCGTAAGCCTGTCGAGCAGCAGTTCGTCTGTGACGGTGCCGGCTTCCATCACTATCCCGGCAGGGCAAACCAGCGCCGCGTTTACGGCGACTGTGAGTTCGGTGACCACAACGCAGAGCGCGACGCTGACGGCAAGCGCCGGCAGCAGCACGAAGACCTTTACACTGCAACTCGGATCGGGCATTCCAACGCTGGCCATGAGCGCTTCGACGGTCGCGTTTGGCAACGTCAATGTGAATTCGGCGACGACGCAGACGCTTACCCTGTCCTCGACCGGGACGGCGGCAGTGACGATCAGCGCGGACGCAGTGAGCGGAACGGGATTCTCCGTCTCCGGAGC
>JBEKEP010000025.1:0-33229 GCA_050013775.1 Occallatibacter sp.
CAACAACAACGGCGTCGATACGCCGGAGTGGAGCGGAAATTCGCTCCATATCAACACCAATCCACGCGACGGAGCCGGGGTCTTCGACGCCAGCCAGTTCAGCCTTCCCGCGCTGGGTACTTTGGGCAACGCGCGCCGCCGCTTCTTCTCAGGCCCCGGTATGGAGAATTTCGATGCCACCGTCTCGCGCGAATTCTCTCTAAGCGAAGGACGCGCCCTCGAGTTCCGCGCCGAAGCATTCAACGTCTTCAATCACGCGCAATTCTTCGGCCCGGCAACCGTGGAAGGCAATATCTCGAGCGGAACCTTCGGCCAGGCAGTCAGCGCTATGCCGCCGCGCCTCATGCAGATTGCGATGCGAGTACGGTTCTGAGCGCTTAGGCCGGACCGATCGACCCGGAGGATGCCGCACGCACGGTAAGCCTTCCGCCCTCGGGATGCTCGAAGGGCCCGGGAAAGGGATTCTCGGTATTGCGTGGCTTGCCACTGAAGTCTCGATCGATGCGAATCGCAGACCCGTCGGCGTGCTGAAATGGCAGGCTCGGAATGATTGCGCTTCCGAGATTCTCGCTCGTTACGAGGTTGCGGCGTCTGTTCGCGGCCCACGCCCCATCGAGCGTAACGGAAAGAAATAGCCCCTCGCTTTTCTCAATCCAGCGGACGTCCGCATTGAACGCTGGTTTGACCAGCGGTTCAACTTCCTGGGAGCACGGTTTTGCGTGTTCCAGAAACACATTGCCTGCAAGCTGCATCGGAAGCCGTGTCTGGTTGAAGGCGCTCAGATCGCCATCCTGGGCGAAGAGGTTGTTGAAGAAGCGCAGATCGCCGCAGGGATTGTCGTGATAGCCGGCCACTTCGGTGGAGTGCGGCTTCATGATCGGCGTCATGCGGCCGTCGTACTCGTTCAGCGCCATGCCTCCGCAGAAAAGGTTATGGGCATAGGCGCCGCCCTGCGAGTTTACGTGTTGCGATCTTTTCGACAGAAAAAGATTGTTGTCCACGATGAATGGCCCGTGGTCGACCTCGACGAACATATCCTCACTCTGGCTGTCCTGGAAGACGTTTCCGGTGACGCGCGTCCCTTGCGCCATCCAGTCGAGCCAGAGGCCACGGTAGGTGCGAAAGATATGGTTGTGGCTGATTTCCACGTCGATCGCGGCATGGAATTTGATCCCGGCGATTTCAGCGCCGCTGAAGAGCTGACGCACGTGAATGTCGTGAATCGTGTTGCCGGTAACTACGCTGAACACCGGCCCGAGGCTTCCGACGATGCCGGCCTGTTCGCAGTGGGAAATTGTATTGTTCCTGACGATGTGGTGACCGATGCGTTCCTTCGACCAGCCGGATTCGAGTGCCCGGTCGATGGTCTTCACATAGCCTTCCGCCGAGTTGGCTGAAGTGTTGTCCCATGCGTCGCCGTATTTGCCCAGCGAGATTCCGCTGCAAATTGAGTGACTGACGGTGTTGTTCTCAATAATCCAGCCCTTGCTCCAATGCGGTCCAATAACGCCAATCTGTTCGGCTGTCGGTGGCGCCCACGGAGTGGCTGCGCGGCGCAGAATGAAGCCGCGGACCGTGATGAAATCCATACCGGTCTTCTCCGGGTAAAACACGGTCTGCCGGACATTGAATTCGGCCTGCTCGTGGTTTGGATCCGCTTCACCAAACTGAGCCCAAAGGGTTGTGGTTTCGCCATCCACGCGGCCAAACCACAAAGGAATTGCACCTTGAGCGGCCGCCAATTGGTCGAGACTCGCAGCCTCAGCCAGCCAGTCGCCGTTCAGGTATACCGCGCCGGTGTGGTGCACGCGCCCCCGGGGATCGAACCAGTCGCCGTGGATCACATCGCTATACGGATTGAACGCGCCAAACAGCCTATTCGGGAGGTTGACGGTCCATGCGTCACCGCGCCATCGGCTCCATCCCTTGACGATTTCGGCGCCAGTGATCTCCGCGCGTTCTCCGGGTGCGGCGCGGTAGACGATGCGCTGCTCATCGGAAATTCCGCCGCGCGGCGGAGCCACGCGCTCCCGATACACGCCCTCATGGACGGTAATCGTGTCGCCGGGCATGGCGACAGCTGCCGCGGCTGAGATGGTTTTGAGCGGCCTCGCCAACGTTCCATCCTGGCGATCGCTGCCGTTCGGAGAAACATGGTACTCGCGTCCACAGGCTAATGCCTTTTTCGCCCAGCCACGGCCCGGCATCAAGCTGCACACGGCAGGCAAAGCGCTTAGAAAAACTCTTCTTGTCAACACGGGTGCAATTCTCTCATGGCGTTTCGTCCCGGCGTACCGCCAGTCGTTTGCACGCGCCTGGGAATCGATTTATCGTGGTTTGACTCAGGAAATCGCGAGGAACGTGCCATGCAAACCAGGTTGCTTCTTCCCGCTCTCGTTGCGGTGGCCGCATTGTCCGCTGCCGCGGCGCAAACTGTGCCGCCACGGCCCAAGATCACCGGCCTCTCGCACATCGCCATCTACACCTCCGATCCCGCGGCCACCGAGCACTACTACACGGTGACTGTGGGCGCAGTGAAGATGTCGGATCCCGAAAATCCCCAGGGCGTGCGCTACGCCCTCAGCCCGACGCAATATATTGAAGTGCTGCCGCTGCCGGCCAAGGCCGGCGTCGTCCGCCTTGATCACGTTGCCTGGGTAACGGAGAGTGTGGAGGGCATGCGCAAGTATCTTGCGGCCAAAGGCTGGAAGGTGCCAGCGCATGTGCAACACGGCGCCGCCGGTAGCACCTGGTTCGAAGTGCGCGACCCTGAAGGCAACAAGGTGCAGTTCGTTGAGGCGCCGGCAAGACGATATGGGTTCGTCCTCGGCACATTCGCGCCCCACGCCATCGGCCACCACATCATCCACGTGGGAACCATGGTGCACGACCGCGCCCTTGAGGACACGTTCTACCGCGATCTGCTCGGCTTCAGGCCCTACTGGTGGGGCGGCCGCGGCGGCAAGGTGGAGTGGGTTGCCCAGCAATGCCCCGATGGTCACGATTGGATGGAATACATGGTGACGCGGGGGACATCCGGGATGCCCGCCGACATGACCCAGCGCGAATTGGGCGTGATGGATCACTTCTCCATTGGGGTGGTTTCGGTGCCCGACGCGTTTCAGGCGCTCACTGCCGGCAATCGCCTCGGGGGACGCCACGATGCCGCGCCGAAGATCGGCCTCGACGGCAAATATCAGCTCAATCTGTACGATCCAGACGGCATCCGGACCGAAGTGATGAATTTCCACGCCACCGAGAAGCCCTGCTGCTCCGACTTCACGGCTGATGACCCGTCAGAGTAGATCCATCCGCAGCAGCGCCTGCGAGTGAGGGTCGGAAAGAGGGCAAGATTGGATTCGTCGCGAAGGGGCACGACTTCAATCGTGCCGAAAGGGACCGAAAATAGAGGCGGGCTTTAGCCCCTGAGGAAAGGTTCCTTCAAGCTGACCTACTACCGAGGGTCGCTTCGTAGCCGCGCTTACGGTATACTGGTTGAGGCCCAAACGGGCAGGGAAGTCCCTGTCTGCGGGGCTGGTTGGAGTGATCCACTCCTCCAAAACCAGGAAAAGAAGAAGAAAATGCCTAAGTTGAAGACCCATACGGGCGCGAAAAAGCGCTTCAGCAAGACTGGCACCGGCAAAATCAAGCGGGGCCAGACGAAGACGCGACACATCCTTACGTCGAAATCGAAAAAAGTGAAACGCAAGCTGGGCAAGAGCGTGCTGGTTTCCGATGGCGACTACAAGAAGGTTGCGCGCATGATTCCCTACGCCTGACCACTGCGTGGGGCAGCCCCTTGATCGAGGGGCGTGCAACCACGAAAGGGCTGCTGTGCGCAGCACCCCCCGCCCAACGCGAAATGCGTTCGCAAAGGCGAGAGATCAGGCTTGAAATAGCGAGTGAAGAGGCCCACCTGCCTCCAGCCGCAGAACAGAAACGCAAAAAGGAGAAACAACGTGCCTCGCGTAAAACGCAGTACCAAGCGGAATGACCGCCGCAAGAAGATCCTGAAACGAGCCAGCGGTTATTTCCTCACGAAATCGAAACTGTACCAGGCGGCCCAGGAGGCCGTGGAGCGCGGCCTCAAATTCGCTTACATGGGCCGGCGCCTGAAGAAGCGGGAATACCGTTCGCTGTGGATCGTGCGCATCTCGGCCGCCTGCAAGCTGAACGGCGCCAGCTATTCGCAATTCATCAGCGGCCTGAAGAAGGCCGGCATCGAGCTGGACCGCAAGATTCTGGCCGATATTGCCGTGAAGGATGCGGAGGGCTTTACCAAGCTCATCGAACTGGCCAAGGCGGCAAAGGCCAAGTCAGACAAGGCCAAGGCGGACGAGGCCAAGGCAGAAAAGGCCAAAGCCGCGTAACTCAAGATATGACTGGCGGAAAAACGGCCCGGAGTTCGAAAGGACTCCGGGCCGTTGTGTGTTTGAGCGATGTGCTACTCGCTCAGGAAACCCTGCACCGCTTTCTGCCACATCTCCGGCTGATCCACAAAATTCATGTGGCCCGCGTTGGGCAGAATCACCAGCTTCGAGCCGGCGATTTTCTCGTGCATCTCTTTGCTCAGGCTGGGGTCGCACTCGTCGTGGTCGCCCGCGACAATCAGCGTCGGCACATGGATGGTGTGCAGCAGGTCCACCCACTCCACCGATTTCAGGTTGCCGTCGATGACGAACTCGCCGTGCGAACCCCACATCTCGCGGTAAAGCTCCCAGTTGGTGGGCGCGTTGCCGGTGGCCGGATCGTAGGCGGGATCGGGCCGCGCGCCGTAGAGGAACGGGAAATATCCGTCGCCCCATGCCAGGGTTTCGTACTCGGCCGGATAGCGCCCGTGCTCCCAGATGGCGCCCTTGCCGAACAGCCCGGCCGCCTCCAGTTCATTCAGACGGGCCAGCTTGTCGGCCGGCATCTGCGCCTTTTCGCGGGCCAGCACTGCATTCATCTCGCTCGTGGAGGCGAAGGTGCTGTTCAGGATCAGATGGCTCAGGTGCTGCTGATACTTGAGCGCGTAGGCCTGTGCCAGCACGCCGCCGCAACTGTGACCGAGTAGCGAGATTTTGCCCAGGCCCAGGGCAACGCGCACGGCTTCAATGTCCTCGACGTCGCCCTCGACGGTGTACTTGCTCGGATCCTGCAGGCGCTCCGAGCGGCCGGAGCCGCGCTCATCGATAAAGATGAGGCGATGGGTGCGCGCCAGGGGCAGAAGCCAGGGCAGGAAGTAGGTATGGTCGGCGCCGGGACCGCCATGCAGCACCACCAGCGGCGGCCCTTTGCCGAATTCCACGTAGTAGATGAGCACACCGTGGGCGTCGACAAAGCCATCTTGCAGCGGATAGACGGCAGAGGCGGCCTGGTTGGAAGCAGGTTGTGCAGCGAGCTGGGCAGCACCAACGATCAGGACACAGAAGGCGAGGCAAGCGGCGGCGATGCGTTTCATGGTCACCATGCTACGGCAGAATCCCGGGATTTCCTCAGAGATTTCTGGGTAGCGGGCTTTAGGGCGCGCTGGGGCGCGCGGCTGCTGCATGCAATGCTTTATCCTGAACATTCGGCATGACGAACGAAGCTATACCCAATCTGACGGCACCCGCATTGACGGGATTTGACGAAGCCGCGCTCGACAAGGCGTTTGCCTCGCTGGAGGCGCAGGCACGCGCAAGCGCCGCCGCGCTCGACGTTGAGGCGTTCCGCCTCCAGTGGCTGGGGCGCAAGCAGGGCCTGCTCCAGGAAGTCTCTGACCGGTGGCTCAAAGCGGCGCCCGCGCCGGCGAAAAAGGCCGTGGGTCAGCGATTCAAAGTCCTCAAAGAACTTGTGGAGGCGCTGCTGGAAGGCGCAGGCCCGACCGATGCCGCGGCCGATGCCGCGCTCAAGGCCGAGGCCATCGACATCACGTTGCCCGGCTCGCGCCGTCTCACCGGCGCCGAGCATCCCATCACGCGCACGTTGAACGAAATTGTTTCGGTCTTCGCGGCGCTGGGTTACTCGGTAGGCGTAGGGCCAGAGGTTGAGACCGACTACTACAACTTCGAGTGCATGAATTTCCCGCCCGGCCATCCCGCGCGCGACACGCAGGACACGCTCGTGGTTGCTGCGCAGGAGCGCAAGCCGCTGCGCGACCGCCTTCTGTTGCGCACGCACACTTCGCCGGTGCAGATGCGGACTATGGAGCGGCAGCCGCCGCCGGTGCGCATCGTCATTCCGGGCAAGGTGCACCGCAACGACGCCGCCGACGCCACGCACTCGCCGATTTTTCATCAGGTCGAGGGCCTCTGCGTCGACACCAATATCACCTTCAGCGATTTGAAGGGTACGCTCGACCACGCCATGAAGGCGCTGTTCGGTTCGGCCGTCAAAACGCGATTCTTCCCGTCGTTCTTTCCGTTCACCGAGCCGAGCGCCGACGTGCAGATCAGTTGCATTTTTTGTGGCGGCAGGGGCTGCCGCAAGTGCAAGCAGTCAGGATGGATTGAGCTACTGGGTTGCGGCATGGTCGATCCCGCGGTCTTCGCCTTCGCCGCGGAAAAGCAGCCAGCCTACGACCCGAAAAAAATCTCCGGCTTCGCCTTTGGCATGGGCGTGGAACGCATCGCCATGATGAAGTACGGCATCAGCGAAATTGGCAGCTTCTTCGCGGGAGACATGCGGTTTTTGGGGCAGTTCGCATGAAGATACTGACCAAATGGCTTCGCGCGTACTTGCCTGGCCTGGCTGTCGATGACGCGCAGCTTGCCGAGGATCTGACCTTACGCGGCATCGCCGTCGAGGGCATTTATTCGCTCGGTGAGGGCAACGGATCGCTCTACGAGATGGACATCACCACCAACCGCGTGGACGCGATGAACCACTACGGCATCGCGCGCGAGGCAGCGGCCATCTATGGGCTCACACTGCCTGAATTGAACTTCGCCCTTCCCAAACCCCGCGCGGGCGGCCAGCCCTTTTCCGTAAAGATTGAGGCTGAAGAAGCCTGCGGCCGCTTCACCGCGCGTGTTTTGCGCGACATCACCATCGGCGTATCGCGCGACTGGTTCGCGGGCGCTGAAGTGGCCACCTATTTTGCGCTTTTGGAACAGAAGAAAATTTCGAACGCGGTTGACGCCACGAATTTTGCGTGGCTGGCGATGGGCCAGCCCACGCATGCTTTCGATCTCGACAAGCTCGAGGGCGGCATCATCGTGCGCCGCGCCCGCAAGGGCGAACGGCTCAAGACGCTCGATGGCGCGGAGCGCGTGCTCGATGCCGACGATCTGATCATCGCCGATCACAAGAAGGCGCTGGGCCTGGCCGGCGTGATGGGCGGGTGGGACACCATGATCACGCCCGATACGAAGAATGTGCTCGTCGAGGCGGCGTGGTTCGATCCCATGGTGGTGCGGCAAACTGCGCGTCGTCACGGCCTGCATACCGACGCCAGCCATCGCTTTGAACGCGGCGCGGACTTTAATGCGGCGCCGGTCGCGTCGGCAATCGTAAGCGCGATTCTGCTGGCGAACGGCGGATCGATCGAGGGCGAGTTGGTGGATGCGCGCATTCCTGCCGCCGAGGCACGCACCGCGCGGCGCAAGCCTATTGCGCTCGCGTTGAGTGAAGTGCAGCGCATTTTGGGCACGACGATTGATGAAGAGGGAATCACGGCTGCAACCGTTGAAAACGTGCTGATGGCGCTGGGATGCGGACTGTCAACGGCGCCAGAGATTTCTTCCGAAGGCAGAAACGTGTGGAACACGACGTTGCCGAGCTGGCGGCTCGATCTGGAGCGCGAGATCGACCTCATCGAAGAAGTCGCGCGCGTATACGGCTACAACCGCTTCGCCAACACGCTGCCCTCGATTGGTGAGGGCGTGCGGGCACTGCCGTCGGCCGAGAAAGAAGCAACGGTGCGCGGAACGTTGCTAGCCGCCGGATTCCATGAGGCCATTTCCAGCACCTTCTGCTCCGCGGCGGAAGGCGCGCTCGCCTCACCGCAGCCCGCGCTCGTCGTTCCGCTTGGCAATCCGCTCAGTGAAGAGGCCGGTGTGCTGCGCCCGTCGCTTGTGCCCGGTATGTTGACCATGATTGCGGGCAACCTGAATCGCGACGTCAACGATGTGCGGTTGTTCGAGCTGGGCACAGTCTTCAGCGGTACCACCGACAAGGTGGACGAGCGCCCGGCATTGGCCTTTGGCGCTGTGGGCGCGTTGCCGGCGGAGAGCGCATTGCATGCCGGTCGCGCTTTTGATTTTCTCGATGTGAAGGGCGTGGTGGAGCAGGTAGTGTCGCGGTTCGAGATGCGCGGCAAGTACTTCGATCGCTTTTCTGCGGACGCCGGCCTTACGCCGGAGTGGCTGCATCCGTATCGCTCGGCGCGCGTTGTGGCAGACGGCGTGACCGTTGGCTGGTTCGGCCAACTCCATCCGCGCGAGGCTGCGGCGCGAAAAATTAAGGATGCGGTGCTGGTAGGCGAGATCTATCTCGACCGGCTCTACAGGTTGCCATTGCGTAGGCCCGCAGCGCGCGAGATCTCACGCTACCAGCCGGTGCGTCGCGATTTTTCCCTGGTTTTGAATGAGAGCATCGATTGGGAAACGATTGACCGCGCCATGGCCGGATTGCAGATCCCTGAGCTGGTGGAGTGGCGCGTGCGCGAAGTGTTCCGCGACGCGCGGCTTGGCGCACAGGAGTATGCGCTCTTGCTGGGCGCCACGTTTCAGGCGCCAGATCGCACCCTGCGCGAAGAGGAACTGCAGAAGTTCCAGGTGCAGGTGGTGGAAGCGGTTGGCAAAGCTGGGGCGCGGCTGCGCATCTAAGCAAAACATCAAGCGCGATCGGCGCTATACTCAAACCGAAACGTGGCCCGATTGGCGGAGGTTGAAACCATGTCAGAGACTTTCTGGGAATCGGATGGAGCCGTGGAAACGGCAAGCGAGGGGCACCCTGAGCACGCGCATGAGGAGCCGGCGTCTTTGGCCGTGAGCGCCGACGATTTTGCGGCACTCGAAGAGCGCATCCGTCGCGCCGTGGATCTGGTGAAGCGCGAGCGGCAAGCGCGTGCGGGAGCCGAGGCGCGCAGCGCGGAACTGGAAGCTCGCCTGACGGAGGCCGAAGCCCAGGTGCAGACGCAGTCACCTATTTTGGACCAACTGCAAAGCGAATTGGCCGCGTTGCGCGCCGAGCGCGATCAGGTGCGGCAACGCGTGGAACGGCTGCTCAAGCAGCTCGATACTCTGGAACTGTGAGGGAGAGATGGCCGAAGAACCGCGCAGCAAACCGAGCGAATACGTGACGGTGGAGATTTACGACCAGCTCTATCATCTGTCGGGGCAGGATACGCAGCACATTCGCGAGCTGGCTGCTTATGTGGACGCTAAGATGCGCGCCGTGGCGGCGCAAGGAAAGACTGCGGACTCGCTGCGTGTGGCCGTGCTGGCCGCTTTGAATCTTGCCGATGAAGTGTCGCAGGCTACTGCGGCCGATCCCCGCGCAGGCCATGCGCGCGCCGCCAACCTGCGCGTGCTACTCGATGAAGTGCTGGGAGACGAGCGGAAGACGGGCTCGTAAAGACAGCGATCGGTGATTCGTGTGCCGGTCACACTGCTTTAGCGAGCCAGTTTTTCATCGTGTCGGCGTCCACCAGGCCCGCCTGCTGGAATTTGAGGTTGCCGCCGGCAAATACAGCAAAGTTCGGAATGCCACGTACGTTATAGCGTGAGGCAAGCTCGGGGAATTTTTCCGTGTCGACCTTGAGCACAGCAGCTCTGCCTGCGAGGTCACGCGCGACTTGCGCCACATGCGGCGCCGCCATACGGCAGGGGCCGCACCACGATGCCCAGAAATCGACCAGGACAGGCACCTTGCTGTCGCGGATAATTTCGTCGAACTCCTCGGGATTCACAGCAAGAGGATCGGCGATGGCGGGCAGCAGCGTTTTGCAGGCGCCGCAGCGCCCGGTGTCGGCGAGATGTTTCGCCGGAATTCGATTTGGCTTTCCGCAGGACGGACAATTTCGGATGATGGGCATGGCTAAGTGCTCGGCTGAGCTTTCGCGTTCATAGTATCTCGCTGATAAGGGAGCCGCGACAAGGGGAACGTGGGGCCATTCGACTTCGGTCGCCGCAGTGCGATGCGGCAACCGAAGTCGAATGGATGCGGCAATTCAGGCAACTCTACTTCGCGGCCAACTGCCGCAACACGTACTGCAGAATGCCGCCGTGCTCGTAGTATTCGATCTCCTGCGGTGTGTCGATGCGTACCACCGTGTCGAATTCCTTCACCTTGCCGTCGCTCGCGGTAGCTTTGACGCGCAGCGAACGACCGTTCGCAAAGCGATCTTTCAGGAGCGCGGTGAGGCCGGGAAAGTCGTAGACCTCTTCGCCGGTAAGGCCGAGTGACTCCACATTTTCGCCGGGAGCGAACTGCAACGGCAGAATGCCCATGCCCACAAGATTCGAGCGGTGAATGCGCTCGAAGCTTTCGGCGATGACGGCGCGCACGCCGAGGAGCTTGGGGCCTTTGGCGGCCCAGTCGCGCGAGGAACCGGAGCCATATTCTTTGCCGGCAAGAATGATGAGCGGAATGCCGCGCTCTGCGTACTTCACGCTGGCGTCGAAGATCGACATCGGCTCGCCTTCGGGCAGCAGGCGCGTGACGCCGCCTTCCGTTCCGGGCGCGAGTTTGTTGCGCAGGCGCACATTGGCAAAGGTGCCGCGTACCATCACCTCGTGATTGCCGCGACGCGAGCCGTAGCTATTGAAGTCTGCCGGTTTCACGCCGTGCTCGGAGAGATATTTTCCGGCCGGTCCGTTGGCCTTGATCGATCCCGCAGGCGAAATGTGGTCGGTGGTCACGGAGTCGCCCAGCACCGCCAGCACGCGCGCGCCGGCAATGTTTTCAATGGGCGCGGGCTTGGCGGTCATGCCGTCAAAATACGGCGCTTGGCGGATATAGGTTGAATCTTTTTCCCACCGGTACACGTCGCCGGTAGGAAAGCTCAAGCCCTGCCAACTGGCATCGCCCTGCGACACTGTGGCGTACTCCCTGCGGTAGCCTTCGCTGGTGACGGCTTTCTCGATCGCGGCAGACACTTCAGCTTGCGTGGGCCAGATGTCGCGCAGATACACGGGCTTGCCGTCTTTATCGTTGCCCAACGCAGTTGCATCGAAGTCGTGGCCGATCTTGCCGGCGAGCGCGTAGGCGACGACCAGCGGCGGGCTCATTAAGTAATTCGCGCGCACGTCCACATTCACGCGGCCTTCGAAGTTGCGATTGCCGCTGAGTACGCTGACCGCAACCAGGCCGTGATCTTCAATCGATTTCGAAACGTCGGACGGCAGCGGACCTGAGTTGCCGATGCAGGTGGTGCAGCCATAGCCCACCACGTTGAAGCGCAGCTTTTCAAGATAGGACAGCAGGCCGGCCTTGTTGTAATAATCGGTGACGACTCGCGAGCCCGGCGCGAGCGAGGTCTTCACCCACGGCGGAACGGTGAGGCCTTTTTGCACGGCCTTCTTTGCCAGCAGTCCTGCGGCGATCATGACCGAGGGATTCGAGGTATTGGTGCAGCTGGTGATGGCTGCGATGACAACTGAGCCGTGATCGAGATAGGGATCGGGATCGACGCCGAAACGCTCTTTCACCGTGGTTGTAACATGCACAGGCGCATTTTCCGCGACCGCCGAATCGGTGACTGCCTGGCGCTGCCACGCGGTGGCCGTGCGTGAACCCAGCGGCTTGGCTGTGGGCGAGAGCAGCGTCGGCAGTTGCTGCGCGAAGCTCGAAGCCGCGTCCTTGAGCAACACGCGATCCTGCGGGCGCTTGGGTCCGGCGACACTAGGCTCCACGTCGCCCAGGTCGAGCGAGAGCGTCTGCGTGTACTCGGCCTCGGGCGTGCCGGCGGTGTGAAAGAGGCCCTGCTCCTTGTAATAGGCCTCGACCAGATTGATCTGTTCTTCGCTGCGTCCGGTGAGGCGCAGATAGCGAAGCGTCTCGGCGTCGACAGGGAAGATGCCGCAGGTTGCGCCGTACTCCGGCGCCATGTTGCCGATGGTGGCCCGGTCGGCGAGCGGCAACTGCGATAAGCCGTCCCCATAGAATTCAACAAACTTACTGACAACTCCCAGCTTGCGTAGCGCCTGGGTCACGGTGAGCACCAGATCGGTAGCCGTAGCGCCCTCGCGCAGCTTGCCGGTGAGTTTGAAGCCGACCACCTGCGGGATCAGCATGGAAACGGGCTGCCCGAGCATCGCGGCCTCGGCCTCGATGCCGCCCACTCCCCAGCCCAGCACGCCGAGGCCATTGATCATGGTGGTGTGCGAGTCGGTTCCGACCAGCGTGTCAGGATAAGCGACCGCTTCGCCGTCAATCTGCGCAGTGAAGACCACACGCGCCAGGTATTCGAGATTCACCTGGTGGCAGATGCCCATGCCGGGCGGCACGGCAGAGAAGTTTCGAAACGCCGATTGCCCCCACTTCAAAAACGCGTAGCGCTCCCGGTTGCGCTGGAACTCGAGCAGGGAATTTGCCTCGTAGGCCATTTGCGTGCCGTATTCGTCCACTTGCACGGAGTGGTCGATGACGAGCTCGGCAGGCGCCAGCGGATTCACGCGCTCGGGATCGCCGCCCAGGGTCTTGATGGCGTCGCGCATGGCGGCCAGGTCGACGACGGCGGGCACGCCGGTGAAGTCCTGCATGAGCACACGCGCAGGCATGTAGGCGATCTCGCGGCTGGGCTCCGCCTTCGCGTCCCAGTTAGCCAGGAATTCGATGTCAGCGGCCGTCACGTTCTTGCCGTCTTCGCGGCGCAGCAAGTTTTCCAGCAGAATCTTCAGGCTGAAAGGCAGGCGCGCGAGATTGAAGCCGCGGGCGGCGAGCGCCGGCAGGCGATAGTAGGTGTAGGAGCGATTGCCGGAGGTGAGCACGGCCTTGCTCGAAAAGCTGTTCATCAGGGAAGAACCTTTCTATCCGCGCGTAGGTCGGATGGTTTCAGGAAAGCCGATGTGCGGACTCGGGGCCGCAAAAGTCCCGCAGGCTTTTGGGTGCGCGAGATGGCGCGCCTGAAAAATAGCCTGCGATGGAATTAGATTACTCAGCGGGAAGGGTCAACGTCCACGGTCAGGACGGCCGCGGCGGAAACGCCTGAAGTGGGGCGGACCGGCGATGGCAGGATAGGACCGCATCGGTGGTAACAATATTTTATCGCGATTGCAGGTTGCGTGGAAACACCTTGCGCATCGCATGGCCAGCCGCTAGGCTCGAAGCGAGGTCCCCAAGGGTGAATATGCTCAGCGACACGACCCGATTTCTGTTGACCGCGGCGATGCTGCTACCCGTTGCGGGCGCATGCCAAACCATGTCGATGCCCGAGGCGAAGACGCCCGCGGCTCCGGCAGCTCCCGCGTGGCCGGCCGTCGACGGGACGGTGGTCCTCGACAATTTTCACTTTGGCGCCGGTGAAACGCTGCCCCAACTGCGTCTGCATTATCTGACGCTGGGCACTCCGCACCGCAATGCCACAGGCCACGTGGACAATGCGGTGCTGCTGCTGCACGGCACAGGCGGCAGCGCGCACTCGCTGCTGAATCCCGTGTTTTCGAACGTGCTGTTCGCGCCAGGCGCGCCGCTCGACATCACCAAGTATTTCCTCATCCTGCCCGACGACATCGGCCACGGGCAAAGTTCAAAGCCATCAGACGGGCTGCATGCGCACTTTCCGGCGTATGACTACGACGACATGGTGCGCAGCCAGCGCATGATGCTCGAAGCAATGAAGATCGACCATCTGCGGCTGATTCTGGGAACGTCGATGGGCTGCATGCAGACCTTTGTGTGGGGCGAAACCTATCCCGATTTTGCCGACGCGCTGATGCCACTTGCGTGCCTCCCGGTCCAGATCGCCGGTCGCAACCGCATGATGCGCTACATGGCGATTCAGGCCATCAAGGCGGATCCTGCGTGGATGGACGGCGAGTACAAGAGCGAGCCGGTCGAAGGGCTGCGGACGGCCAACGAAATCATCCTCATCATGGGCTCCAGCCCGCTGCAGATGCAAAAGCAGGAGCCCACCCGGCAGGCGGCGGAGCTGTATGTTGATCGGACCCTGGCGCGCGCCATGGCCGCGACAGACGCGAATGACTCGATCTACCAGCTCGACGCCAGCCGGAATTACGATCCCAGCCCGCATCTGGATCGCATCACGGCGCCGGTGATGTGGATCAATTCCGCCGATGACTTTATCAATCCGCCGGAGCTGGGCATCGCGGAAAAGATGGTGGGGCAGATGCCCCATGCGCGCTTCGTGCTGATCCCCATCTCCGACGCGACACGCGGCCACGGCACACACACGGTGGCTGCGGTGTGGGAGAAATACTTGATCGAGCTAATGCAGGAGTCGGAACCGAAACCTTGATGGATCGGACCAAGGGGGTTTCGCACCGCGGGATCTGCCCTCATCCCGCTCCTATACTTGAAGAGCACGGTTCCTCTCAAGCGAAGGATTCCCCAAATTGAAATATTGGGTTGGCATTCAGGGTCTGGATACGCGCTTTGTCGCGTGGCTGGCGCGTCGCATGCCCAACGAGCGGCAGCGGCTGCTGGCCATCACAATCGTGGCCGGCGGCCTATGCGGTCTGGTTGCCGTCGCCTTCCACTTAAGCGTGGCACGGCTGTATGCGTTGATGATCAATCGCGCGGCCGCGGCTCCCGGGCACGCGTGGATCTGGTGGATGATTCTGACGCCCGCTGCCGGCGGCCTCGTGGTCGGCCTGGGGCTCACCTACTGGGTTCCCGCAGCGGCGGGCAGCGGCATTCCCCAAGTGAAAACCGCTTACGCGTTCCGCTCCGGCGTCATCACCATGAAGGAGACGGTTGGCAAGTTCGTGTTGTGCGCGCTGCAACTGGGCAGCGGAGCGTCGCTGGGCGTGGAAGGACCGACGGTGCAGATCTGCGCCGGGATGAGCAGTTTTCTTGCGCGCATGGCGCGGCTGAGCCCGCTCAACCAGAAGCGCATGGCCTCGGTGGGCATGGCGGCGGGCATTGCCGCGGCCTTCAACGCGCCCATCGCCGCCGTCACCTTCACTCTGGAGGAGTTGATTGGCAGCCTCGACCAGACCATGCTTTCGGGCGTGATTGTGGCGGCGGCGCTGGCGGCCGTGGTGGAGCACAGCATCCTCGGCTCCAATCCCATGTTCATAGTGCCGCGGCTGCAGAGTTACACGCTGGCCAATAGCTCGTCGCTGATCTGGTATGCGCTGCTCGGCCTGCTGGCCGCCATTGTTTCGGTAGTTTTTACTGATTCGCTGCTATGGCTGCGCAAAGCTTTCAGAGAACTCTCGAGCGTTCCTCCCTGGGTTCGTCCCGCAATCGGCGGCGCGGCCACGGGAAGCCTCGCCGTGGTCGCGCTGCTGTTCTTTCACTTGAACGGCATCGCCGGCAATCCCTATCCCACGCTGACTCTCGCGCTTCTCGGCTCGCTTCCGGTGACGGCTATGGCGGCTTTGTGCGTGCTCAAGATGGCCGCCACGGTTACGTCATACTCAAGCGGCGGCTCCGGCGGCATTTTTGCGCCGGCGCTGTTCATGGGCGGCATGTTGGGTGGTGCGGTCGGCTATCTCGACGTGACGGTCTTCCATCATCCAGCCGATTCCATTGGCGCCTTCGCTGTGGTCGGCATGGGCGCGGTGTTCGCCGGAACTGTGCGTGCGCCCATGACCTCGATCCTCATCATCTTCGAGATGACCGGCGGTTATGGACTGGTGCTGCCCCTGATGATCGCCAACATGAGCGCGTTTGCGCTGGCGCGCCACTGGCGGCATACGCCGGTGTACGAGGCGCTGCTGGAGCAAGACGGCATTTTCCTGGATCGTGACGCCGTATTGCATCCAGATGGTCCGCAAGCCAGTTCGAAGACGCACGATGCGGACGAATTGAGCGTGGACGCGAGCTCTTAGAGCATCTTGACCGTCGCTCTATTGCGGCTCCTCGTTGTAAAGGAAATAGGCGCGCAATTCGAGATATGGGCCGTGGAACTCCCGCGGCAGCGGCGGATAACTCGATCCGGTAATCGCACCCCAGGCCGCGCGATCCAGCCCCGTGTCGCCGGAGCGGCCATCCAACTGCATGTCGGTGACCTGGCCGTTAGGCAGCACTTTGAAGTGAACGGCGACCACACCGGACTTGAGAATGGGCGGGTTCACTTCATCGGGAATCAGCGGGTCCCATGTGCGTTGCGTAATGTAGTGCCAGCGAGCAATCCAGGAGCTGAAGTCGACGCCTTGCGTGTCAGAGAGAACCTGGATTCCGCCGGTGCCCGCGCCGGGATGCATGGACAGCCCGCCCGCCCCCGGATTGCCGTAGTTTTGTTGTCCCTGGCCGCGCAAGGCTTTCTGCATGTCCTGACGAAGCTGATCGGCGGGATTCTGCGGGCCCATGGCAAAGTTGGGTTTGGCAGGGACGGCCTGGGGGTGCGGCGCTTCGGGCGCCTGCGACTGCGGATTGTTCGGCACCGGCTGCGTGGGCTGCGGCTTGGGCTGCTCCGGCGCCTGCTGCTGCGGCGGCGCGGGTGGAGGCGGAGCCTGTTGTGCCCGCTGCTTCATCTCCTCCATCGTCTGCTTGTCGATGAGCGGCTTGTTGGCGGGCAGCTTGGGAGCAACCTTCTGCCTCTGCATTTGGCGCACGGCGTCGGGCATCTGATCGAGAGCGATCTGATCCTCATGCTGCTTGATACGGTCAAAGTCATCGACGATCGGCGTCTTGAGAATGTACCTGGGAATCAAATAGAGGCAAAAGAGCAGAATGATATGCACCAGCACTGCCCACAGAACGCCTTCGCGTAGTCGCGCCCAGCGTCGCTCGTCTTCGAGCTCGCTGATCATCTCCAGCAGTTCATGGTGCTCGTAGTCTACCCAGCGCGAGCCGCGCGCTTTGGGCGAGGGCGTATCTTCTTCACGGGGTTCCAGTTGCGCGGCTTCCTTACGCGGCTCGAGATCGCGCGCGGAGAAAGTGTCCAGGCCCAGGATCGATCCCGTGATAGAGGTTTCCTGCGCAGAGCTGTCCTGTGACGGACTAGTCTCGGCGGGTCTCTTGGGCTCGTCTACTTCGGCTGGCGCTTCGCTGGTGGGCATTTAGTGCGATGGAGCCATTTAAAGCACACGTACTCTCTTGCTGGCTCCGTACTCAAGTCCTTTCTGTCTATTCTCTCATTTTGGGCAAAGCTTTGCTTATAAGGGCGCCCCGTACAATGGTTCTTGTTGAATTGACGCAGGATGGGGCGAAAGGGGACAGCGTTTGAAGCGGTTTTTCGCGTACGTTTTGGCGGAATGGAAGCTGGTGATTCTGCCGGCGCTGTTGAAATGGGGAATTTGGGGCGTTGGCGCGGTTGCGGTGCTCGATTCTTCGAGCATTCCCGTCCCCATGGACGCCATTCTTGCTCTCTACGTATGGAATGACAAGAGCCACTTCTGGCTCTATTGCCTGATCGCGGCCGCGGGTTCGGCCATCGGCGGGTTGCTGCCCTACGGGTTGGGCCGCGCCGGAGGCGAGCTGTTCCTGCTCAAGCGCGTGGACCGCGTAAAGTTCGACAAGCTGCGCGACCGCTTCCAACGCCAGGAGTTCCTTTTCGTCGCGATCCCCTCCATGATGCCGCCGCCCGCGCCTTGGAAGTTGTTCATCTTCGCCTCCGGCGTGTTTGAGATGCGCGTGTCCCATTTCCTGGTGGCTGTGTTCACGGGAAGAATGCTGCGCTGGCTGGCGCTCTCCCTGCTTGTGCTCAAGCTCGGCCCCGGCGCTGTCGACCTGGTGGCGCGTCACGCCCTGGTCGCGGTGCTACTGATCGGCGCGCTCGCCGTGCTCGGTTTCCTGGGGTGGTGGATGCGCAAGAAAAGCCAGGGCAAGTCGATCAAGGGCTAACGAAACGCTGGACGTAAAGTCTGGATTGGGAGAATGCGCAGAAGCGAGATCCTGCTGCTTTTGATTGTGAGCGTCTGCTTTGCTCGAGCGGCCACGCACGACGAGCCAGTGCGCGTGACAGTCCAGCAGTTGCAGCAGTTTCTCGAAGATCAGCAAGCGCAGCATGTGAGCGACAGCGATTTGGCGCAAAAACTGGCCGGGGCCGAATTAAGCGAGCAGTTGACCGAGCTCAAGCTCGACCGCCTGAAGACGGAGCTGAAACTGGGCGAAGAGACCACGACGGAGCTTAACCTCCTCGCCGATCTGTCAGCATTCCTTGGGCCGCCCGCTGCGGAATGCCCTGCCAAAGGACCGCCGGATGCCGCTGCCCAAAAGGAAATCATTCGCGCTGCACAGAACTTTGCCGTGGTCACCTTGAAGCGTCTGCCGGACTTTCTGGCGACACGCACGACGCACAGTTTCGAAGACCGCCCAATCGCGGTAGGGGGCAGACCCGCTCAAAGCGGAATGCATCCCGTGGAGACCTTTGTGCAAGAGGTCGCTTACCGCAACGGCATGGAGCTCTCTCAAGAAGTTCCTGCCGCGCAGAGCACTGGCGAAGCGCGAAAGGCGTCGCTTCCCGGCATGAGTTCGGCAGGAGAGTATGGGCCGGCTTTGACGATTGTCCTGGGTGACTCGGCCCACGGAACCATCGCATGGAGTCATTGGGAGCAGGCTTCGGCAGGAATGGTTGCGGTGTTTCGCTATGAAGTTCCGAAGGAGGATTCGCACTATCAGGTCGACTACTGCTGCGCGAGGGACACGGTCACGAGGGAGCTTGTGTCGTACCACGGGAAACCGGCCTACAGCGGGTCGATCTCGATCGATCCGGTGACGGGCGATGTGCTTCGGTTGACGATCGAAGCGGAGATCGACGAATTCGATCCGGCACTAAGGCTCGGCTTTCTGGTGAGCTACGGCGAGGTCGAAGTTGAAGGGAAGAGGCTGGTTTGCCCGCTGCGCAGCGCTGTGACTCTGCGCTCGACTTGGGTGGATCAAAAGCGAGTCCGGCGCGAAATTCGTGTCAACGATGTAGCGTTTACCGCGTATCGTCGGTTTGGATCGACGGCACGCATTGTCACGAATCCGCCGCCACAGTGAGGAAGGGCAGCACGATTCGTACCAAGATTCCGTGACTGTGGATTTGCTGGAGACATAGTGCCAGTCTACTGACCGGTGTCCCCAGGAAACGATGTTTGTTTCTTGGGGTGGCTGACCGGCCGAAGTGCGGATCTCCAGACCCGCACTTGTCCAGGAAAACAACGCTACTTTCCGGCCAATGCCTCTTGCGCGCGAACTCCGTGTGTCCGGCGCACCAGCGCTGGAACACCGAGCATCACGGCTAACACGAGAGAAGTCGCGATCAGATCGTTGCGATAAAACGGCACGCCCGCCCAGTAGCAGGCTTCCAGCCCGGCGAGCGTGTGCGGATACATGTTGAAGGGGTTTGAGAACCACGCACCGAAGTTGGAGACAAGAAAGAATGAAGTCGGTCCCAGCAGAGCGCCCGCGGCCCCGCGCGCCAGCGTCACGCGCTTGCGCAGCAGAATGGCCCCCAGCACCATCGCGGCCAGATACCAGCCCCAGGAGAAAGCTGAAAAACCCCAGTGCATTGAATAGCCGGAATACCGGAAAAGCGTTAAATAGCAATCGGTCGTGATCAGAGCCGCCAGGGGCGCGAGCATCTCACGCCACGGACGCTTGGCGCCAAAGTAAAGCAGGCTACCGGTGACTGCCGTAAAGCTCCACCACGGAGCGTGAGGAATTACGCGCGATAAAACGGCAACCAACAAAAGCAGATAAGCGGCCATGTCCACCTCATGATGCGGGGTTTTCCGGAGATTCCGGACCCGTCCAACCTGATTACGAAAACAAAGGACTTCTTTCATTCTGCGGTGCGCGAGCCGTATGGTCAACTCCAACCGTTCCACCAAAGCAACATATTTTTCCGCCGTGGCAAATTGTCGATGGTTTTTCCGGCTCCTGAATGGTGGCGGGCGCAGAATCTACCGCTGTTCCCGTCCGTTCATCACTTCTCCGGCATCCTCGTGCCCATCCACGATATAGACCCAGGCGCCGAGCGGGGCTTGGCCCGCGGTTCCGGGGATCACTCCGCGCGTGGCGAGAAACGAGTAATCGAAACGCAGGTCGGTAAACTCGACTGTGGTCCACGTGCGGTTGGGCGACAAATTCGGAGTTTCCATGCCCGGCGCTGGTTCCGGTCCTACTTCGCGCAATACGGCCCACGTTCCCCAATCGAGATATACGCGACCCAGCGGCGTTTGCTTGGCGGCCTCCACGGCGGCAGTGTCGGTTGGCTTGTCAATCACATCGCGGAGGGGATCGCTGTCGATGGACTCCGTGCGCGTGTTGATCTCCGCGGTCTGGTAAAAATTCGGCGTCTCGACAATCGCGTGCCAGCGCCAGGGATTCACCATATAGGGCTCGGCGGCGATGCGCAGGGCCGGCTCGGTGGAAATTGGCGTGCCGCTGACCATCACCAGTGCCCGGGCGTGCTCGGCCCAACGCCAGCAGCCCAGCACCAGCATTCCGATGAGCGCAAAGATGGCCCAGCCTCGGCCGCGAAACCGCCGCTTTCGCACCCCAATCTCGCGATCGGCGAGTCCCAGCACCCACGGCATGAACAGCGCCAGGAAAAGCAGCGCCCACATCACCGGTTCGGCGATGAACATGAAGCTGCCCGCATACCAGTGCGGATTGAAAGGAAAGAACGGCCGCACGCCGTAGTTGTTGGTCCAGTCGAGGAGCAAGTGGCTGAGCGCCGCAACGCACGCAGTGAGATAAAGCCAGCCCCACTGAATCGACTGCTCCGTCGTTTCAACATTGCGCCGCCTCGTGAGCCAACGATCGAGCAGCCACACCGCGCCCACCACCACACCTGCTACCACGGGCACCGCCCAGAAAGTATGCGTGATGCCGCGATGGTGTTTCAGGACCTCTACCGGGCCCGTGAAGGTCCAAAGCACGTCAAGATCGGCGGCCTCCGCGGCCAGCACAGCGGCGAGCGTAGCATACGCCGTCTTGCGATTGAATCCGGCGCGGCCGATGCAGGCGCCGGTAAGGAAATGCGTGACTGGTTCCATGCGTCTTACGATCCGATCTCAGGTTTTAGATTGCGGTCGCCCATTCGCCCCCGCGCATCAGCGGCTCGGCGATGCCGGACGCGGTGATGCCGTCAATATCGAGTTCCGCAGACCCGATCATCCAGTCCACGTGGATCAGGCTGTCGTTGGCGCCTTTGGCCGCGAGTTGTTCCGGAGTTAGCTTGTCTCCGTCGCGCAGGCACGACGAGTACGACTGGCCGAGCGCAATGTGCGAGGCCGCGTTCTCATCAAAAAGCGTATTCAGGAAGATGATTCCGCTTTGCGCGATGGGCGAGGAGTGAGGAACCAGGGCCACTTCGCCGAGCCGCCGCGCGCCCTCGTCGGTGTCGATCATTTTTTCCAGAACTTCCTGACCGCGCGTGGCGTGAACCTCGACAATACGCCCCTTTTCAAAACGAACCTGGATGCCTTCAATCATGGTGCCCTGGTGCGACAGCGGCTTGGTCGCGGTTACGGTGCCGTCGGCGCGCTCCTTGTGCGGCGCGCTGAAGATCTCCTCCGTGGGCATGTTGGCGATGCAATAGAGACCATTTCCCGCAGTTGTCCCGCCGCCCAGCCATTCGTGATCGTCGGCCAGGCCGAGGCGGAAATCTGTGCCGGGGCCGCGGTACTGCAAGGCATAATAGCGCTTGGCATTCATCAAGGCCGCGCGCTTTTGCAATTCGGCGTCGTGCGCTCGCCATGCGCTTACGGGGTCCGCGGTGGTGATGCGCGTGGTGGCGAAGATGGCATCCCACAGCTTGCGCAGGGCTTCGTCCGGACTGTCGTTGGGAAACACTGCCTCGGCCCAGGCAGGCGTGGCGCTTGGAACGATGGTCCAGTTGATCTCGTGGCGCGTAATGAGCTCGAGAGCGGGACGGTAGGCTTGTGAAACGGCGCGATTGGCGCGCCCTACTTTGTCAGGATCCTCGTTCGAAAGCAGCGCGGGATTGGCTCCGGCAATCGCCAGGCGTGCCGCGCCGCTTTTGAACGCAGCCGCCATGCCGTCGTAGAGCCACTTGGCCGCACGATCGAAGCTGGCATCGGGCGCATATCGGTAGCGGAGCAGGGCAGCGTCTTCGTCGTTCAAAAGCGTGGTCACGAGCGAAGCCCCGGCGCGATAGGCTTGCTCGGTAATGCGGCGCGCCAGTTCCAAGGAATCGAGCGACGCGGTCATCACCAGTTCCTGGCCCGGCTTCAGGCCCAGTCCTACGTTTACGGCCACGGCGGCCAGCAGATCCAGATTTTCGGCTTGCGTGCGAGCTTCAGGTGCAGCTGCAGTTTCTGTCATTGCTTCTCGATCCCTTCTGATTCCGTTTATCAACGAGCCGCGGGTTTCAACGCCGCCGGCCGGATGTTGCTATTGTAGGGGGTATTCGGCGCCGTTTGTCACGGCCCCAGGGCTTCGCTTCGGCGCATGATGTGTTGTGTGGCGGATTCGATTGCGACGGCGGCTTCGTCTGAATTCGCCTAAAATTGAGAATGATTGAGCAGGCCTTCCGAGGGGCCCATAACGCCATGAAGAAGATTTACATGCAATGGGTGAAAAGGAGCATTTTGACGACTGGAATTTCCATGGCCCTGGGGGCAGCGTCCGCCTCCGCGCAAACACCGACGCCAACGGCAGCCTTCGGGCCGGACAATCCCTTTTACGCGCCCAGTAATCTGACGTTTCAGGCGCCGCCCTTCGACAAGATCAAGGACAGCGACTACCAGCCCGCTATCGACGCGGGCATGGCGACGCAGATCAACGAGGTTCAGGCTATTGCCAACGATTCCAAGCCGCCTACGTTCGAAAACACCATCGTTTCCATGGAGCGCAGTGGCCAGTTGCTCACGCGCGTTTGGTTGGTATTCAACTGCGTGACCGGCGCGAACACCAACGACGATTTGCAGAAGGTGCAGGCGTACGAAGCTCCGCGTCTGGCTGCGCACCAGGACGCGATTTATCTCAACTCGAAGCTTTTTGCGCGCGTGAAGGTGGTCTACGACCAGCGCGCTTCGCTGCATCTCGATGCAGAATCGCTGCGCCTGGTGGAGTACGACTATCAGCAGTTTGTGAAGGCCGGCGCCAACCTCTCCGACGCTGACAAAGCCAAACTGAAGAAGCTCAACGAAGAAGAATCGACGCTCGAAAACACGTTTGAGAACCAGCTGCTCGCAGCTGCCAAGGCCGGCGCGTTTTCGACCACCGACGAAAAGACGCTGGCCGGGCTGAGCGAGGCGGAAATCGCCGCCGCCGCGCAGGACGCGAAGGGGAGCGGCTGGCGGATCCCGTTGCAGAACACCACGCAACAGCCCAATCTTGCGTTTCTTACCGACCGCGCCACGCGCAAAGCAATCTTTTTGAACTCCTGGAACCGTGCCGAGCGCGGTGACGCCAACGACACGCGCGCCACCCTCGCCCGTCTCGCGCAGTTGCGCGCCGAAAAAGCCACCCTGCTCGGTTTTCCCAACTACGCGGCGTGGAACCTGACCGATCAGATGGCCAAAACGCCGGAGGCGGCGAAGAAGTTTCTCGATGCGTTGGTCCCGGCCTCGACGGCCAGAGCTGCGGGCGAAGCCAAAGACATTCAGGTTCTGATTGATGCCCAGGCTGGCGGCTTCAAGGTCGAGCCCTGGGATTGGGAGTTCTACTCCGAGCAGGTACGCAAGGCGAAGTACGATCTCAATCAGTCAGAAATCAAGCCCTATTTCGAGCTGAACAACGTGCTCGAGAACGGCGTTTTCTACGCCGCGCACGAACTCTACGGCCTCACCTTCAAAGAGCGCAAGGATCTTCCTGTGTACCAGCAGGACGTGCGCGTCTTCGAGGTCTTCGACGCCGACTCGAAGCCACTCGCCCTGTGGTACTGCGATTACTTCAAGCGCGACAACAAGAACGGCGGAGCGTGGATGGATGTGCTGGTCGGCCAGTCGAAACTGCTGGGCCAGTTGCCAGTGGTCTACAACGTGGCTAACTTCGACAAGCCCGCGCCAGGGCAGCCCGCGCTGCTCAGCTTCGACGACGTGACCACCATGTTCCATGAGTTCGGCCACGGCCTGCACGGCATGTTCGCCAACACCGTGTATCCCAGCCTGTCGGGTACGCAGGTACCACGCGACTTTGTCGAATTCCCCTCGCAATTCAATGAGCACTGGGCCAGCTACCCCGCCGTTTTCCAGCACTACGCGCACCACTACAAGACCGGTGCGCCAATGCCCGCCGAGCTGGCCGCAAAAATCCTCAAGTCGCAGACCTTCAACGAAGGCTATTTGTTCACGGAGATTCTCGCCGCGTCCGAGCTCGATCTCGAGTGGCACACTCTGCCTACGAGCGCGCCCCTCCAGGATCCCGACAAGTTCGAAGCCGAAGCGCTCAAGCGCACGCATCTCGACCAGAGCTACGTGCCGCCGCGCTACCGCTCCAGTTACTTCCTGCACATCTGGGCCAATGGCTACGCGGCGGGCTACTACGCGTATTCGTGGAGCGAGATGCTCGACGACGACGCCTTCCAGTGGTTTCTCGATCACGGCGGCATGACACGCGCCAACGGTGACCGCTTCCGCCAGATGGTGCTGTCGCGCGGCAACACCGAGGACTTGCAGAAGATGTACGATACGTGGCTGGGAGGGGAGCCCAGCATCGAGCCGATGCTAAGAGACCGCGGGCTGAAGGGGGAATAAGCGGTGTTAGCGGTGCTCGCGGAGTTAACGGACCGGTGCGAAGAAAGTGAAGTTCACATCACAATGAAATTGTCATCCTGAGCGAAGTCCCGGCTTGCCGGGACGGAATCGAAGGACCTGCGGTTGCCTTTAATGGGATTCAGATTTAATGCACCAATGGTAGTTGGGCGAGCGCGATGCTGCGTGGCGGCCGGCCTGTCATCTTGGATCATGCCTGGTGCGAAGGGCGCGCCGGCGAGGCATTTCGCTGGTTTCGCCTGCTCCATCGGGTGCCGGATCAAAGCCCGCAAAGCGGGCGGTAGAGGGCAGCCCCAGGCGTGAGCCTGGGGTGAAAAGGCTTCGCTACGAGCGCAGCCCCCGCAGGGGGCGAAAGAATCGTTCTTCAGCTCGGATCTTCGTGCAGCCTCTCTATAATTCAAACCTATGAGCGAGCCGGCCCCCAAGCGCAAGATCGAAAAACTGCGCGAAGAACTGCGCCGTCACGAACATCTCTACTACGTTCTCGACAAGCCCGAGGTCAGCGATGCCGAGTACGACGCGCTGATGAACGAATTAAAGAAACTGGAATCGGCGCATCCTGAGCTGATCGTGCCCGACTCGCCGACGCAACGCGTAGGCGGCAAGCCCGCTGAGGGCTTCAAAAAGGCACAGCACTCGCGGCCCATGCTCTCGCTCGACAACGCATACAACGCCGGAGAGCTGGCCGACTGGGACCGCAGGGTGCACGAGCTGGCGGGCGCGCTGCCAGTCGA
This sequence comes from Occallatibacter sp., assembly GCA_050013775.1. GTDB lineage: Bacteria > Acidobacteriota > Terriglobia > Terriglobales > Acidobacteriaceae > Telmatobacter. The sequence continues at coordinate 25,445 of JBEKEP010000025.1, forward strand.
ATACACGGCCGAGCTCAAACTCGACGGCCTGAGCGTGGCGCTGCTTTACCAGCCCGGCCCAGACGGCGGCGCGCTGCTCTCCATGGGCCTGACGCGCGGCGACGGCCAGACCGGCGAGGATGTCACTTCGAACATCCGTACCATTCGCAGTGTGCCTCTCCGCATCACCAATGAACAACTCCAAAAGGCTGCCGCCCCGCAGGGGCAGAGACTTGAGGTGCGCGGCGAAGTGGTGATGCCGGAAGCCGCCTTCGAGCGCTTGAACGAGGAGCGCGAACGCGATGGGCTCTCCGCCTTCGTCAATCCGCGCAACTCCGCGGCAGGAACGCTGCGCACGCTTGAACCTTCGGTCGTCGCCAACCGGCGGCTGGTTTTCTTCGCATATTTCCTGCTCGTCGACGGCGAATATTTCGCCGCGGGCCAGACGGCTACGCTCGATGCGCTCACTGCCCTCGGTTTCCGCGTCAATCCGCACCGCAAGCTCGTGAGCACCGTCGAAGGGATGATGAAGTTTATCGACAATGCCGAGAGCGAGCGCTCGTCACTCGGCTACGAGATCGATGGCGTGGTGCTGAAAGTCGATTCGCACGCCACGCAGCAACGCCTGGGCTACACGGGCCGCGCGCCGCGCTGGGCTATCGCGTACAAATTCACGGCCAAGGCGGGCATCACGCAGGTGAAAGCCATTACCGTGCAGGTGGGCCGCACCGGCAAGCTCACTCCCGTGGCGGAACTCGCGCCGGTCTTTATCGGCGGCACCACGGTGAGCCGCGCCACGCTGCACAATGCCGATTTTATTTCTGGCCTTGGACTCAGGATCGGGGACTGGGTAAAGGTCGAGCGCGGCGGCGACGTGATTCCAAAAGTCGTCGAGGTGATCGAAGATGCCGATCATCCGCGCGGGAAGCGGCGCTTCGTTTTCCCTACGGTTTGCCCTGAATGCGGCAGCAAAGTGGTTCGCGAAGAAGGCGAGGTCGATTATCGCTGCGTGAATGCTGATTGCCCCGCAAAACTGCGCGAGACCCTCCTGCATTTCGGCCGGCGCGAGGTGATGAACATCGAGGGGCTGGGCGATGCGGTGGTGGAACAGTTGGCGGAAAAGAAGCTGGTTAAAGGTGTCGCGGATCTCTACCGTCTCGATGAGAAAGATCTACTCTCGCTCGAAAAGCAGGTAACCCGTAAGAATAAGGCCACGGGTCTCGACGAAACCAGGACCGAAGCACTGCTTGGCCCCAAAGCCGCCAATACGCTGCTTAAGGAGATTGAGGATTCCAAGCGCGCGGGACTGGCGCGCGTGCTCATGGGCCTCGGCATCCGCTTTGTCGGCGAGCGCACCGCCGAACTGTTGGCGCAGGAGTTCGGCTCCATGGACGCGCTGATGGTCGCAACGGCTGAGGAACTGGAACGAGTGGAAGAGGTCGGTCCGCGCATTTCCCAGGCGATCCTGGAATTCTTTGCGCAATCGGCCAATCGTACGCTGGTTCGTAGCCTGCAGCGCGCCGGTGTCGATATGACAGCGGAGAAGCGGCAGCGCACCTCGCAGCTTGAGGGCCTGACCTTCGTTTTGACAGGCACACTGCCCACCCTGACGCGCGATGAGGCCAAGCAGAAGATCGAGTCTGCCGGGGGCAAGACGGCGGGCTCAGTGAGCAAGAAGACTAGCTACGTTGTGGCCGGCGAAGAGGCCGGCTCCAAACTCGACAAAGCGCGCGAGCTCAAGATCCCGGTGATCGACGAAGCAGGACTGCTGGCGCTGCTCGCAGAGCAGGCGCCGTCGAATTAGTTTTTACCTTCGTTCCTCAATTCACTTCCTGCGGTGGGCCTCGCATGCGACCGGCCTCGTGAGCATGAGAGGAGTGAGGGCGATGAATACCAGTATCAGATCAAACCACATAAAGGCTTCCTTCGATGATGCAGTTCACGCACTGGTGCGGCGGCGTGCAGCGATGTCGGGATGATTTTCGACGGCGCGCAGTTCGCGTTCGCGCTCTCGCTCCCAGGCTTCGGCGTGCCAGCGGCGCGAGGCATAGCGCAACGTGTCGGCAGGGAGCTGTGGGAATTCATGAGGCAGCTGCCGCGACGGCATGGTCACGACCTCAGACTGGGGGCGATAGGCCGGCTTGGGCAGAGGCGGCGCGGATAAGGCGGGCGCGGGCGGCGTGATCAGACGCGCCGACGATTCCACTTCTGCCGGTGCCGCGGCAGCCTCAGCCGCCGCAGCGATTCGGGTTGCCGCAACAACTTGTGCCGCCGCAGAAGTCAGGCTGGTGTCCGCCAGAGTTGTTGGCTCCGCTTCGGCTTCTGCGGCCTCATCATTGCGCTGCGCGCGCCTGGCAATGCATTTAGCCATAAACTCGTCCACCAACTTGTGCAGACAGGTCTGTCCGCAAAGATGCTTTGAGTCCGGCCGCAGCCGATGACGCGAGGTCCATCCGCTTACGCGCAATTCCCCGCCTTGCTCGTAGGCGACAAACCAATGGTTGGTCTGCCGCTTCTCCGCGGCGCAAATGTCGCACGAGATGGCCTGCCGGATCATCGCAATCCCCTCACTCCGTAAAGGCTTCCTTCTGCACTCCCAATGCACACGGTATTCATCGTCCTCCCCTACGAGCTCAACGCAGATTTCCTCAGGCGCGCCGGACGGCACCTCGGCCTTCCGGAGAGCCTCCACTTTCATTTCATCGTGCGGAAGCGAAAATGGATGAGTCCGTGCGTCAACGAATGCAAATGTGGTTCAGATCAGAACAAAGGAGCGGGAGATCGTCCGGAATCGGGACGGGACGCAGAGATCATGGGAGGCATGGACTGCGGGTAAGACAGAAAGAGCGCGGTTTTCACCGCGCTCCGATCTTGATTGCTACCGCGAATTGCCTGCGTCCGCTTTACTGGCGCGGCGCAAAGTAGCCCTTCTTGGCGCGCACCTGATAGTTGCGATCGAAGCAATATAAATAGATGGTTCGGAATGCGCCATCGGCCTTGAAGTCCGCGGGCGTGTAGATCAGTGCATACTGGCTGCGCAGCGCTTCCTCGATGTCTTTGAAGCTTGTCGTCATTTCTTCCGCCGAGGGAGGATAGAAAAGCTCGCCGCCTGTCTGCTCGGCCAGTTCCTGCAGCACCTTGTCGCCCTCGCCGCGGCTGGGCGTCCAGTTGGTGCTGATGGCGTAAATGATGGTCTCGGCGCGCTCGCATTCCTTGATGGCTTCCGGCATGTACACGCGGCTTTGGTTGTCCTCGCCATCGGAAACTAAAATGATGGCCTTGCGCACCGGTTCGGGGCCACGCTCCGTCAGCATCTTGTCGCGGCAGGCGACATAAAGGGCATCGAAGAGCGCCGTACCGCCTTCGGGCCGCAGCTTGTTGACGCCCGTCTCCAGAGCGTCCTGGTCGTTGGTCCAGTCCGCAGTCACCGTGGGCGTTACATCGAATCCCATGACGAAGGCGCGGTCGTTCTTCGCTCGCAGCACTTGCAGCAGGAACTCGGTGGCCGATTGCTGCTCAAACTGGAAACGGGAACGGATGGAGCTGCTGGTGTCAACGAGAATGCCCACGCGCAGCGGCAAATTGATCTGCTGGTGGAACGAGTTCACCCTGGCCGGCGCCTTTTGGTCGTCGAGAAGCGCAAAGTCGCTCTGTTTCAGGTCGGGAATGTAGTGCCCGTGCTTGTCGGTGACGGTAAAGATCAGGCTCACTTCGTTGACGGTAGTGCGGATGGTCGGCGTGCCCACATCCGTCGTCGCGCCACTCTGGTCCGCCTGCGCGGGCGCAGGTGGGGCCGCTGCCGCCGGGGCGGGTTGTCCGCCCGGGCTTTGCGCGGAAAGGCTGGCGACGGAAGCCGCGGCAACAAACAATGCCGCAAGCGCGATCAATAGAATGCGCGAGCCCCGCTGGCGGAGCCCCGCCGTTGGGGTGAAATATTGCTGGGTCATCACGCCCCTATTCTAACAATCCTGTACATGCCCGTGGGAGTGTTGGCTCCCACCGGGTTCTCACCTGGTTAAGATGCGTTTTCGCGTTCAGGCGGCTTCCAGGCGGTCGAGGAAGGCCTTCAACTCCGGGGGCAGAGGCGCTTCCAGCTGGAGCCGCTTGCCGGTGACTGGATGCGTGATTTCGAGCCTGGCCGCATGCAGGAAGTTACGGCCCAGACGGAGGGTTTCCGGGTCGGATTTGCGCCGTGCCGCACGCGAAGGTGCTGCGTTCAGAGCCTGCTGGTCGCGCAACTGCGCCGCGCCGCCATACAGCGTATCGCCCACCACGGGATGGCCGATCGACGCCATGTGCACGCGGATCTGGTGCGTCCGTCCGGTCTCAATGCGCACGCTGACCAGCGTGAGCTTGCCGAAGCGCGTGTCTAAACGCCGCAGCACCTGGTAGTGCGATATCGCGGATCGGCCAATGTCGCTGGGCCGCGTGGTCATGCGCGTGCGCCGCACCGGATCGCGGCTCACCGCGGCGCTGATGGTGCCTTTCTCGCGCTCCACCGCGCCTTGCACCAGCGCCATGTAGGTTTTCTCCACGCGCCGCTCAGCAAACATGGCGCCCAGCGCGGCGTGGGCGCGATCGTTCTTGGCCACCACGATCAATCCGCTGGTGTTCTTGTCGAGGCGGTGCACAATGCCGGGCCGCAACTCGCCGCCGGTAGAAGAAAGCGCCTTGAAGCGATGCAGCAGCGCATTCACAAGCGTTCCGCGGCTGCGCGCGTCGTCGTTCGCGCCCGATCCCGCGTGCACCATCATCCCCGCGGGCTTGTTCACGACGGCCAGGTCGGCATCTTCGTAGACCACATCCAGCGGAATTGCCTCCGCCACAGCCTTGAGCGGCGCGGGATGCGGCTCACCTGTAACGGTAATGCACTCGCCGCCGCGCAGCTTCAGCGAAGCCTTGTGCGCCTGGCTGTCCACCAGCACATCGCCCTGGTCGATGAGCATCTGCACCCGCGAGCGGCTCACGCCTTCGAGTTGCGTAGCCAGAAAGTAATCGAGGCGCTGGCCGCTTGCCTCTGCAGGTACGTCGATGGTGCGCGCGGCGCTCATGCCGGGTCTCCATGCGCGGCAGCGCGTGGGACTGCGTCTGTAGTTGGGTGCGCGGCTTTGCGCTCGCGCAGCACCAGCGCCCCGGCAACCACCAGCAGACTGGCGGCAACCTGCGGTCCATCGAGCGCGCCATTGAGCAGCGAGCCGCGGCCCTCGGGATCGCGCCAGAGTTCGGTGATGTAGATCGCTACGCCAAGGCCCATCAGGCCCAGGCCGGCCACGTCGCCTTTGCGGCGCTCGGCGGGCAGACCCACCAGCAGAAGCACGGCGAGGGTGAGGAACGCGAGTGCGGCGTATGCTTGCACGGGATGCAACGGAACCCCGAGTGGCGCGCCGCTCCAGAGTTCGGCCAGCGGGTTCGTGTAGGTTACTGCCCAGTGCAGGCCGGGCGCTGCCTCTACGCCGTAGCCCGATCCCGAAGCCAGCGCGCCCAGTTGCTCAAAGGCGAGGCCCAGAGCCAGCGGCGGGGCCAGCGCGTCGGCCGTGGCGCGGAGAGGCAGCTTGTTGTGCCGCGCGTACCAGAGGGCGCATCCCGCGCCCGCCAGCGCGCCTGTGCCGGCCAGCAGCGGATGATGCACCATCGCCAGTCCCAGCAGCCACGCGGGATGCAGGCGCAGCGCGCTCCAGTTCACGAGGACGAGCAGCAGCCGCGCCGCGGCCAGCGCCGCAAACAGGCTCAGGATGCATAGATTCCAGAGCTTGGCCGCGTTCACGTTCGCCACGCGCGCCGTGCGCTGCGCCAGTCCGAGCGCCAGCAGCACGCCCAGCGCGGTCACCGCGCCGTAAGACGGGATGAGAAGGGCGCCGATGTGAAAGAGGACTGGATGCACTCAGGACAGGATACGGCAGCGGCGAGAACTCGTAGCGCCGGTCTCCTCAGGCTGCGGAAAAAGTCGTCTTCGAGGGAAGAACCGCACAGGGGCGAAAGCCCAAGTTGATTTAGCTCCACTTTCGGCACGACTAAAGTCGTGCCCTGACACTTCTTGCGGTGCCTGGAGAGTTTTCCGCGCGGGTTAGAGGATCAAATTACGCGCGAAGGAAGGTAGAAGCCGGCCCGCTGGGCCGTGAGCGATGTGCTGGTGAACCCGTCCTAAGACGGTGGAGCTCTCCGCGGTTTATTAGGCATTCCGGACTGGCGGACACTGCACACAAAACCGATTGTCGAGTCGAGCCCCTGTTCATTGAATGTTGGTTCAACCAGCGTTGATCACCCACCTGCTTTGCAGGCCGGTTTCTATTGCGGATAGTAGGGGTATACGCGGGGAATTGCAAGTCTTGTGCGAAAGCCGCGGGTTGTGATAGCTTCCCGAGTCCTGCGTTTTGGGAAGCGTGCGCCCGAATTGGCACCGCGCTGTTGGGAGCGAAAGAGCAAGGGAGCGAGGGAGCGAGGGAGCGAGGGAGCGAGGGAGCAAGGGAGCTAGGTCGCAAGCAAGCGAATCGAACGTAAAACGCGGAGCAGCGGTCCCCCGCTGGTGACCTCAGCCCCAAATCGAACGTAACCTGTTGAACCGCCTGCCGTAATGGCCAATCCTTCGAAAGCCCAAAATTGCACAGAATGTCATCTAAAGAGAGTGTTAACCTGTGATTTAAATCACTTGAAATCGCAGTCTTTGGGCTTACTCTTTGCCCATTGCAGCACTTTGAGGTACCGATCCCCAGTCATGTTGCGAACCAACAGGAAGCCGCAGACCGCGAGGCGCACCTACCCCGTGCGCCTGCGGCTTCAACTCGTGTTGATCGCGGGCAGCGCGTGCCTGGTTACCTCCGTTACCGGTTGCAACGCCAACGTCGCATTCATTCCTTCGCCGCCCGTGCCCGCGAGCACGGTTTCTCCCATCGCCGGCTCTCCCATCCAGCACATCGTGGTCATCATGCAGGAGAACCGCAGCTTCGACAATCTCTTCAACGGATTTCCCGGCGCCGACACGGTGCAAAGCGGCATGAACGGCAGCCAGTCGATCGCGCTCGCGCCCGTTTCGCTGAGCGACTCGCGCGACCTCGACCACTCGCACCTGCGCTGGGCCGAGGACTGGGATAACGGCAACATGGATGGATTTGCGCAGAGCGGCGCGAGTCCGGCCACGCTGCCCTACTCCTATGTGCCGGAGAAGGATGTGGAGGAGTATTGGACGCTAGCCAGGCAATACGTGCTGGGCGACCGTATGTTCCAGTCGAACACCGGGCCGAGTTTTGTGGCCCACCAGTACATGATCGCGGGCCAGTCGGCCAATGTGGCGGAAAACCCCAGCGGCTCGGTGTGGGGGTGCGACGCCGATCCCAGCACCACGGCAGCGGTGCTCGGTCCCGATGGCACCGAGACGGCCGGCGTATTTCCCTGCTTCGACTACCTCACCGTCGCCGATCTGCTCGACGAGAAGGGCGTGACCTGGCGTTACTACGCTCCCTCCAGCGGCGACAATTTCTTTATTCTCTCGGCGTACCAGGCGATCCGGCACATCCGTTACGGCCAGGACTGGCACGACAACGTGATCTCGCCGCAGAACCGCTTTCTGACCGACATTGCCCACGGCGAACTGGCGCAGGTGACGTGGATCGTTCCCGATTTCGCGCACTCGGACCATCCGGGATCGGGGAACGAGGGCCCGAGCTGGGTGGCGTCGATCATCAACGCCATCGGCAACAGCCCCTACTGGAATTCGACAGCGATCTTTATCTCCTGGGACGACTGGGGCGGCTGGTACGACCATGTGGCTCCGCCCAAGGTGGACGCGATGGGGCCCGGCTTCCGCGTGCC
>JBEKEP010000026.1:0-32943 GCA_050013775.1 Occallatibacter sp.
TAGGGCAGCAGCATGCAGGCGTCGAAGAGATTCCAGTGGTAAAGGCCCTTGAAAGTCTGATCGGCGTACTGCATTTTGAGGTAGTGGCGCAGGCTGTTTTGCGGGGCGAAGGCCAGGAATGCGGAGATCTCCCGGATCAGCCCTCCGAGCGGGCCGGCAACAGCAAGCTCGAGAGTAGAGAACGCGGCGATCAGATCGTGAGCCTCCGCAAAAGGATAAGCTTCATTGTACGCGAACGGTGCGGACGCGGGTGATGCCTGGTTCGCGCCGCTTTTTGATCGCTTTCTGGGGCGATCGAGGCAAAACCGCGGCAATGGCATTAAAATACCTTCACCCAGGTCGGTAAGCATCTTTTCGCATCAAAATCGACAAGCAAGGTTTATGAAATGGACGCATCCAGGGAATTGAACGAGGGCGTTCTTCCTCAGGCTGTGATCGCGCCGCTCACACGCGCAGCGATCTTCCTGGTGGTGTGCATTCGCCCGAGCGAGGAAAGTTACGCGCTTCTGCGCTCGTTCTGCGCGGGTCTTTCTGGATTGATTCGCGCGGTCGAATTTCGCGATATTGAGGCAGGCCTCTCCTGCGTGGTTGGAATCGGTTCCGATGCCTGGGACAAACTCTTTGGCTCGCCTCGCCCCGCCGAGCTCCACCCGTTTCGCGAAATTCGCGCGGGCAACCGCCATGCGGTTTCCACCCCGGGCGACATCCTGTTCCATATTCGCGCCAAGCGCATGGATCTGTGTTTTGAGCTGGCGACCGAGATCATGAATGCGATCGGCGATGCGGTTGAGATCGCGGACGAGGTGCATGGATTTCGCTACTTCGACGATCGCGATTTGGTCGGGTTCGTCGATGGCACAGAAAATCCGCGTGGCAAAGCGGTGCCTGAGGCGGCCATTCTCAGCTACGAAGATCCGGTCTTTGCCGGAGGCAGCTACGTGATCGTGCAAAAGTACCTGCACGATATGAAGGGGTGGAATGCTCTTCCTGTGGAAGCGCAGGAGCACATCATTGGCCGCAAGAAGCTCTCCGACGTGGAATTGAGCGATGCCGAAAAACCGACTTCGGCGCACAATGCGCTGACCACCATCGTGGAGGACGGAAAGCAACTGCAGATACTCCGGGACAACATGCCCTTTGGCCGGCCCGGCCACGGCGAGTTCGGCACCTACTTCATCGGCTATTGCCGCACGCCGCGAGTCACAGAAACCATGCTGGAGAACATGTTCGTTGGCCGTCCTCCGGGCAATTACGACCGGCTGCTCGATTTCAGTCGCGCCGTTACTGGCAGCTTGTTTTTCGTGCCATCGGCCACGTTTCTCGACAATCTCGACGCGGCCGCGCCGGACTCCGCAACTTCCGGCACCTCGCAGGCATCGAAACCAGCGGCGGCTCCGCCTGCGCAGGAGACTTCACCGGGAACAGGATCACTCAATATTGGATCGCTGAAGGGAGAGAAGAATGAATAACCTCCATCGTGAATTGGCGCCCATCTCTGACGCCGCGTGGTCGGAGATCGAGGAAGAGTCGACCAGAACGCTGAAGCGCTACCTGGCCGGACGGCGGGTCGTCGACGTTCCCGCACCGGCGGGAGTTTCCCTGCCCGCGGTTGCGACGGGGCATCTCAAGCCGATCACTGCTCCTGCAAAGGGCATCATCGCCCACCAGCGGGAGGCGAAGCGTCTCGCGGAGCTGCGTGTGCCGTTTGATCTTTCCCGCCAGGCCATCGACGACGTGGAGCGTGGATCGGAGGACTCCGATTGGCAGGCCGTGAAAGACGCCGCGAAGATTCTGGCCTTCGCTGAAGACCGCGCCATCTTTCAGGGTTATAAAGAGGCGGATATCCAGGGCGTTCGCGAAGGCACGAGCAACCCTATCGCTACGCTGCCGGCGGATATTCGCGATTACCCCGATGCGGTGGCGCACGCGTTGAGCCAACTGCGCCTGGTCGGCGTGAATGGACCGTATTCGGTTCTGCTGGGAGCCGGCGAGTATACGGCGCTGGCCGAGACCCGCGATCACGGCTATCCGGTTCTCGAACACATCAAGCGCATCGTGGACGGCAACATTGTGTGGGCGCCGGCCATCGAAGGTGCGGTGGTTTTGACCACGCGCGGCGGCGATTTTGAGCTCGATATCGGCCAGGATACTTCCATCGGCTATCTCAGCCATACCGATACCATCGTGCGCCTTTACCTCCAGGAGACATTCACCTTCCGCGTCCTGACCAGCGAAGCGTCCGTGGTGTTGTCGCCGCCGAAAAAGACGAAGTAGGTCGTGTGCGGGAGTGACCCGGTTCGCGGGATTTCAAGAGAGTGGCGGCCGGGGACGCGACTTGAACGTGAGATCCGACACGCAGCCAATCCCGCGGCGCAAGTCGGCCGCGCAAGCTGGATGCCATGACCTACGACGACCTCTGCCTTCTCGTTGACTACAATTATTGGGCGCGCGACCGGCTTCTGGAGGCCGTAGCCGGGCTCACACCGGAGCAATTCACGCACCCGCTGGGCAATAGCTTTAGTTCGATACGCGACACCATCGCACACATTTGCGATGCGGAGTCCATTTGGCTGAAGCGGTGGCGCGGCGAGCAGCCGCAGGGTTTTCAATCGCCGGATCGCATGGCTGATCTTGCCGCAGCGCGTGAGGAGTGGGCCGGGCTGGAACGCGTCATGCGCGAGACGCTCTCAACGCTGGGACCGGAAGGCGTCGAGCGCCGAATCGAGTACAAGGATTTCCGCGGCGCGGCGCGATCGGATGTGTTCTGGCAGATGTTGCAGCACGTGGTCAATCACGGCAGCTATCATCGCGGGCAGGTGACCACCATGCTGCGACAGCTCGGCGTTGCGCCGCCGAAATATATGGATCTGATCGTGTTCTATCGCGAGCAGCGGCAGGAAGCCTGACCGGCTTGGCGGAGAGCCGCGGGGCGATCCGTGAACCGGCTTTTATTTACTTTTTGGTTATCCCCACCCCTCCCCCTATACGACATACCTCCATATTTGAAAACAAATGACTTACGGGGACGGTATATATCCCCATATCCCGGCCATCGGACGAGTAAACAGGCGGCTCGGAAGCATTTTTTTTTGCGGTCGATTTGAGGTCAGAATAGCAGGACGTGCGAAATACTCTGCAAAGCCGTGACTTCTCTTTGCCGAATGTTTTCTATGGTTTCGGGTTGATTTTTTCGGCAGGGGGTTGACGGGCGTGGCCAGAGACGGGATCGAACCGCCGACGCCAGCCCTTTCGCTGGGTCGCGGACGATATTACTTCGTTACGCTGGCCACTTAACTCCTGAGGCTTCCGGCGTTCGTTACTTATAGTCAGCTTTCAGGGTCAATTGTGGGCTGCGTTTGATCCAAACGCACGTAATGCGAAGAATGGACCGTGTTGAGTCAGTCCAAGCCTATTACCCTTCAATTGATCGAGTTGGCGCGTCCTCGCAGCCAGGCCATCTGTCGGCCCTCTCCAGAGCCTGCAGAATCAGATTGAAAATCGTCGCTGCCATCGAATAGCATGCACAATACTGTTCTGAGCTGAGCAACAACGGTCAACCGCTACGCATCAATGCGCGCTGCAATCAGGCCAAGCCATCCAATTCACGAACGAGAAAGGCACATCCCCATGCTCGTCAAAATGTTCGCCTCAAAGCAAGTCCGCCCCGCGGCCATCGCCGCATTCGCTGCCGTCGCCGCTGTCGGCTGCGTCGCACTTCAAGCCCAAACCGGCTTCCCTGCCGAGGTTCTTTCCACCCACCCCATCGCCTTCTACCGGCTCGACTCCACCACGGGACAAAGCCAGGTCGGAACCTCCACTTACAAAGTGAGCGGCTCTGCCGGCATTGCCGATTCCGGAGCGCCTGTCCCTACCGCGAGTGACAGCTACCTAAGACTCGACGGACAGACTGCATTCATCACGACAACTCAAATGGGTGGAATCGGCGCCGCCGGAAGCATCATGGCCTGGGTCAACCTGGCTGAATTGCCCTCGAAGGCCGGCCGCCTTTTCTACGTCGCCGGCGAGTCTCAGGTTGGCAACGATTTCGACCTGCAAATCGACACCGACAATGGCGTGAAGTTCTGGACCGCCGCCGGTGGCCATATTTCCTACATGCCTTCGCCGGGTTCGCTGATCGGCCACTGGCATCAGATTGTTGTCACGCTCGACACAACCACGCAGGTCCGCGCGATTTACTGGGATGGCAAGTCCGTCGCCACCGATAAAGGCGGAGGCCAGGCGGGCAAGAACTCTGTCTTCACCATCGGCGCAACTCCCACCTTCACCGGCCGATTCTTTCCGGGCGGTATTGACGATGTAGCCCTCTGGAATCGCGCCCTCAAGCCTACGGAAGTAGCGGCCATCTATGCCGCCGCAGGCCACGTCGGATCTCCGGCTCCCGCGAGCGCCCCGGCAGCAACCGCTTCCGGTCCCACAGCAACCTCAGGCCCCTTCGCCACCAAGGCCACGGTCGACATCGAAGATGCACATGGCCCCGTCCAACTCAAGCGCGACGAACAGATCGCCTACATGTTTCTGTCCGCGATTGAAGAGATCGAACACGAATGTCAGCTCGACATTCAGCGCACTTGCCCATTGGATCAGCTTCTGTCGGGCGCGTACCCCAAAGGGAGCGGCATCGAACGCCTGAAGTTCGACCCCAACAAGACCGACCCCAGCTATACGTATACGCTGGCCGTGAATGGAATGGCCTGGGAAGCCCACGCCACCGCCAAAAAGCCGGGAATGAAGGGCTTCTGCTTTATGTCAAGAACCATTGGCACTACAACCGTCACGTACAGCAACTCTGGACCAGCCGGCTGGACCAGCACGGAAGTGGGCAACCGTGGAATGTCAGGCGATTCCTTCGCAACTCAATAACTCTTACTTCGATCGGCGTCAGGGCCCCCGAAATTCCCGGGGGCCCGAGCAATTGCTGTTCGTAGGTGAGGTGCAGATCCGCTTTTGGGAGCCAGTACTTCACCCACTCCGAAGATCGATTTCATCGGCTTAGTTCACTCTCCTCGCGATATTCCAGTCCGGCGCGGCGTTGCGGCGAAGCCAGTCGATCACCTTGCAGTTGGGGTCGGGCCAATGGCCAAAGATTTCCGCGCGCGGATCGTTCAGCTCCGCACGATACAGCTTGCTGCCATACCGCCAGTCGGGAGGCGGCGCAGGGGCCGCAGCGGCAGACCCGGCCATGGCGTCAAGATCGCCGCCGACGCCGGCCTTTCGGAGGGCCGCGGGCGATACCACTTCGCTACGCTCAATTCCACGAGCGCGGCTTTGAGATTTGCAGGATTTCAAAAAGTGGTGGCCAGAGACGGGATTGAACCGCCGACGCCGGCCTTTCGGAGGGCCGCGGGCAATACCACTTCGCTACGCTCAATTCCACGAGCGCGGCTTTGAGATTTGCAGGATTTCAAAAAGTGGTGGCCAGAGACGGGATTGAACCGCCGACGCCGGCCTTTCGGAGGGCCGCGGGCAACGCCACTTCGCTACGCTCAATTCCACGAGCGCGGCTTTGAGATTTGCAGGATTTCAAAAAGTGGTGGCCAGAGACGGGATTGAACCGCCGACGCCGGCCTTTTCAGGGCCGCGCTCTACCACTGAGCTATCTGGCCTCAGTCGCGACAAAAAGTTGCATGAAACTGCGCGGATTCCGGTGCTGCCGCGAGGGCGTTGCCGGGTAAGGTGGGCGTTTCCACTTGCCGTGCGCTCAAAACAACCAGACCCAGTATACCAATCGGAATCTGAGAGGCCAAACCCCTGCGCGCCGGACTACACTGAAAGGCAATTATGCGAAGCCGGATTGGATTTTTCTGCCTTATCGGGGGAGCAGGAGTTGTGCTGGCAGGGTGCGGGCCGAGGCCTAACAGTCAAGGCACGTTTACCAAGGCCGAAGCACGAACCGCGCTGATCTACGAAGCCAATTTGCACCAGGGACCGGAGGCGCTGCGCGCATTCCTGAGCGATTTTCCCAAGGGCGCCGATCTGCACGTGCATCTTTCCGGCGCGGTGTACGCAGAGACCTTGATCCGCGACGCCGCCGAGGACGGCGCTTGCGTAGATCCGGTTGCGTTTTCGCTCGCCAAGCCGCCCTGCACCGGCAAACTGATTCCGGCAGCAAAGCTCTCCGGCAACATCGACAGGCCGACCCAATTGCTCTATGACAAGCTGATCGATTCGCTGTCGACTCGCAGCTTTATCCCCACAGATAGATGGAGCGAACACGACCAGTTCTTCGCCGTTTTCGACCGCACCGGCGGACTCAAGGATCACACTGGCGAGTGGGTCGACGAGGTGGCGAGTCGCGCCGCGGCGCAGAACCAGCAGTATCTTGAGCTGATGGTGACGCCGCCCTTCAGCCATGCCACGCAAATCGCAAAGGCCATCGGCTGGAGTCCGGCATTGGCTCAGGCCGACCCAAAGGCGTTCGCGCAGTTCCGGCAGCAATTGCTGGACAAGGGATTGCGCGACGAGGTAGCCGCGGACCGCGAAGAAGTGCGCGCGGCGGAAGCGCAACGCAAACAACTGGAGCATTGCGGCACGCCGCAGGCGGCGCAAGCTTGCCAGGTCGAGGTTCGCTACATCTGGCAAGTGCTGCGCGACTTTCCGCCGGAGCAGGTTTTCGCGCAAACGCTGCTGGGCTTCGAGACCGCCGAAGCCAGCATCGACGCGAAAGAGGACACGTGGGTCGGCATCAACTTCGTCCGGCCGGAAGACGACTACGTGGCCATGCGCGACTACACCATGCAGATGAAGATGATCGGCTTTCTGCATTCGCTGTATCCCAATGTGCACATTTCCCTGCACGCGGGCGAGCTGGCGCCGGGGCTGGTGCCGCCCGAGGGCTTGCGCTTCCACATTCGCCAAGCCATCGAGCTGGCCCACGCGGAGCGGATCGGCCACGGCGTAGACGTGATGTACGAAGACCGGGCGCGGGATCTGCTGACGGAGATGGTCGATCGGCACGTGATGGTCGAAATCAACCTGAGCTCGAATGAGGCGATATTGGGCGTGGCGGGGGATGCGCATCCGTTCCCCGTGTATCACTCGGTGCATGTGCCCGTGGCGCTCTCGACCGACGACGAAGGCGTGAGCCGGATCGACCTGACCCATGAATACGTGCGCGCGGCAATCGACTACGGACTGACTTACAGAGATCTAAAGCAACTGGCGCGGACGGGGATGGAACACAGCTTTCTGCCCGGCGCGAGTTTGTGGGCCAAGCCGGACGATTTTCGACAGATGGTGGGTGCATGCAAGGCTGAATTCGACGGAAAGACTCCTGGGACCTGCGACGATTTCCTCCGTGGCAGCGAGAAGGCCGCAGCCCAGTGGGAACTGGAACGCCGGTTCAAAGACTTTGAAGCGAATTTTCAGGGACCGGGATTCGATCACCTGCTGCATGGACAATGAGCGGCGCCCGGCGGCGCGGGGCTTGAAATAATTCCGCAAATCAGCGCAACTTTCCCCCGGGCGTATGGTTAACACTAGAATGCCCTCTGTCCCGCACTACCGCGGGACTTGTTTCCCCGCCGTAAGGAGGTCCCCCGTGAACCTGCGGCTCCGCGGTCTTGTCCTCAGCCCTGCGCTCGCGCTTGGCGTTACCGTTCTCATCAATGGCTGCGGCTCCTCGGTCGGTGGCAGTGGAAACTCTACACCGCCGCAACAGCAACCTTCAGTCACCGTTTCAGGCGCCGGCCAGGTGCGGTTGGGAAGCACAGACAGCTTTACCGCTACCGTCAGCAATCTTGCGAATACATCAGTGAATTGGCAGGTCAATGGCGTCGCGGGCGGCAACAGCACTGTGGGCACAATCACCGCCGCGGGCTTGTACACGCCGCCGTCGACCATCCCGGCAACCAACACCGTGAATGTAACGGCCGTGAGCGTGGCGTCGCCGTCGGTTTCCGGCACGGCGCCGGTGAGCATTCTTAATCCAATTCCGTCGATCGCAGCGGCCGAGGCAACTCCGGCCTCAGGAACCAGCTACACGCTCGAGGTGGACGGCGCCAGCTTTGTGAACGGCGCTCAGGTCCAGGCGGGCGGCGCAAATGTGACGACGACTTTCGTGTCTTCGACCGAACTGGAGGCCACCGTCACCATTCCCAGCGGCACCACGGCGCTGAGTGTGAACGTAACGAATCCGAGCCCAGGCCCGGCGGAATCGAACGCTGTGAATGCAGCCATTTATGTGACGACGGTGGCCACGGCGGCGCGGCTGCTCGATCAGGCCACGTTCGGGCCGACGCTCACCACCATCCGGCAGGTGCAGTCAACGGGCGTAGATGCCTGGATCACACAGCAGTTCAGCACGCCCGACACGCCGCTTGCGAACATCCCTACGCCCTTGCCAGCGCTGTGTCTGGCTGCGAATACGCCCACCAACTGCGAAGAGTCAGAGTGGTGGCAAACGGTGCTTACGGGGCCCGACCAATTGCGGCAGCGGGTGGCCTTCGCGCTCAGCGAAATCTTCGTGATCTCGAGCGACACGGACAATGCCACGACCATTACCTACTACCACAACACGTTGGCGCAGGATGCATTTACGAATTTCTACACCATCATGCACGACGTATCGGTGTCGCCGGGAATGGGCGCGTACCTGAACATGCTGAACAGCGCCAAGGCGCCGGCCGGTGAAATCCCCAACGAGAATTACGCACGCGAGCTGATGCAGTTGTTCACCATCGGACTGGACATGCTCAACGACGATGGCACGCTACAGCTCGACGGCAGCGGGAATCCGATCCCCACCTACACGCAAAATCAAGTGCAGGAGTTTGCCGCTGCTTACACGGGCTGGACCTATGCCACAGCCAGCGGCGGCGTACCCACCAAGTTTCCTAACAACACGGCGAATTACCTGGCGCCGATGGTGGCTGTCGAGAGCGAGCACGACGCGACCACGAAGACGCTCCTGAATGGCACGGTATTGCCCGCGGGGCAGACCGCAGAGGAGGACCTGCAGGGAGCGCTGACAAACATCTTCGACCATTCCAACGTGGGGCCGTTCGTGTGCAAGCAGCTCATCCAGCATCTGGTCACAAGCACACCAAGTCCAGCCTACGTGGCGCGCATCTCCGCGGTATTCGCCAACAATGGCAATGGCGTGCGCGGCGACATGCAGGCGGTGATCCGCGCCATCCTGGAAGACCAGGAAGCACGCGCGGGGGATACCGACCCAACTTACGACGGCGGGCATCTGCGCGAACCGATGCTGTGGATGACGAACTTTTTGCGCGCTGCGGGATTTACCAACACTGACGCGAACGGATCGTATTTTTCGCTTTCGAATTACTCCAACAACCTGAGCGAACGCCCTTATCGGTCAGGGGCGGTCTTCAACTTCTTCCCGCCGAGCTACGTAATTCCGGGGACAACGCTGAATGCGCCGGAGTTCGATTTGGAAAACTCCGCAACGGCGATCCTGCGCCTTTCGCTTGCCAATAACCTGGCGAACAACAAAATTACCAGCTTCAACATCGATTTGAGCGCCACCAGCCCGTTGGGACTGCTGGCGGCCAGTAGCCCCGGCCAAATGGTCGACATGCTGGGCACGATCTTCATGCACGGGCAGATGCCGAGCGACATGCGCAGCGAGATCTTGAACACTATCGATGGCCTGGGAACGGCGCAGCAGGTACGCATAGCCACTTACCTGGTAATCACATCGTCGCAATACAAAGTTATGCACTAGGAACAGAGGCCGGAGCGGGGGCGATCCCCATAGGAGAGATACCATGCGAACGAGCCGGAGGACCTTTATCAATTGCGCGAGCCTTGCCGCGGCCGGCAATGTTCTGGGCCTGCGCCCGTTTGGAGCGCTCAACGCTCTTGCACAGAGTTCGGGCGGCTACAAGGCGCTGGTGTGCGTTTTTCTGTTTGGCGGCAACGATGCGAACAACACGCTGATTCCGTTCGATACAACCGGTTATGGACAGTACTCTTCTTTGCGCGGCGATCTAGCGTTGGCGCAGAGTTCGCTATTGCCTCTGACTCCGGCGCCCAACTTCGCGTTGCACCCGAGCCTGCCTGACATTCAAACGCTCTTCAACAGCAGCAATGCTGCTTTCGTGGCCAACGTGGGCACATTGGTGCAGCCGCTTACGCGGGCGCAATACCAGGCCGGGCAGACTGCTCCCACAAACTTGTTTTCCCATCCCGACCAGCAACTGGAGTGGCAGAATGCAGCACAAAGCGCGGCCACTCCCACTGGCTGGGCCGGCCGCATGGCCGATGTGCTCGGAGCCAGCTACAACTCGGGCGCTGCCATCCCCATGATTACTTCAGTGGCCGGAGACACGTTGTTCTGCAACGGCATTTCGACCACACCTGTCTCCGTGTCGCCTGGCAATCTGGGTGAAGCGAGTTGCTCGGAAGGCTCAGAATGCTCGGCGCGCCAGCTTACCGCGCAGGCGTTGCTGACCCTGGACGGCGGCATCTCTCTGGTGCAGGCCGACGATTCCATCACCACCAATGCCTACGCTTACGCCAAGACGCTTGCTGACGCAGTGCAATCCATTACACCGTTGAAGACGGTTTTCCCGGCGAACAACGGGCTCGGCGCGCAACTGCAGCAGATTGCCCAAATCATTCAGGTCCGCTCCGCACTCAACGTGCAGCGCCAGATATTCTTTGCCGGCATCGGCAACTTTGACACGCACGCCGACCAACTCGGGCTGCAGAGCACGCTGCTGGCGGAGATATCCCCGGCTCTCGCGGCTTTTTATAACGCCACCGTGGAATTGAACGTGGCCAGCGAAGTGACCACTTTTACCATGTCGGATTTCAGCCGTACCTTCCAGCCCAACTCAAACAATGGCAGCGATCATGCGTGGGGATCGCACCACATCGTGATCGGCGGCGCGGTCAAGGGCGGACAAATCTATGGCACCTATCCGACTTTGGCGTTGGGCGGTCCGGATGATTCAGACTCGAACGGCCGCTGGGTTCCGACCACGGCCAGCTCGCAGTATGCGGCCACCCTCGCGCAGTGGTTTGGCGTAAGCGCGTCGGAGCTGCCTACCGTGCTGCCGTCGATTGGCAACTTCGGCACCAACAATCTCGGATTTGTTTAGAGTCGGGCCATAAATATTTATTCGGCGATTAAATATTGCATTCGTACCCCATCCTTTTCCGCACACTTTGCGGAAAAGGATGGGATACTACGCGACTGTTTCAATACACGATTTAATAGCGCCAGTTTAAGTCAGCCCAAGACTCCCGCTGCGGGGTTACACTCTGCTGCATGGACAACGAGCGGATTCGCGAGATCTGTCTCAAGCTGCCACATGCCGCGGAGACGCTGAACTGGGGCCACCACCTGGTTTATTGGGCGGGAGACCGCGACATTGGTGGAAAGATGTTTGCCATGACCGACCTCGACGGCACGGGGACCGGCGTGTTGTGGTTCCATTGCGGAGCGGAGCGTTTTCACGAACTGCTGGAGCGCGAGGGGATTCTTCCGTCGCCGCACCTGGCACGCGCATTTTGGGTGGCCGTGGAGCGGTGGGATGTGTTGCGGCCGCGGGAGATTGAAGATGAGTTGCGCCGGGCGCATGCACTGATTTTCGAAAAGCTCCCCAACAAGACGAAGGCCGTGCTGGCGCTTCCGGAAAAAGAGCGCGCGAAGGTGATCCGCGAGCGCAAGAAGACGGTAGCAGCCAAAGAAAAAGCCAAGAAGCGGTGAGTGTGCGGGCCGGTGCTTCCGGTACTACATTGTCTGGCACAGGCAATGGCCCCCGACGAGTCGAATCGCCCTCGATATTTCTATGCTCGATCTGAACATCCTTAGCCTATAGTGGCCTTAGCAGACCGCCCCAATCGTCAGGTCCTCGAATCCATGAACGAAAACGCAATCCCGGGCGCACCCGATGAGTTCGTACACGTTTTTGTCAGCTACGCCCGCGAAGACAAAAGATGGCTCGACCCGGATTATCGGTACGGCCTGATTCCCTTCCTCAAGGATTCGCTGCGCCGGCACAATGTCGCTTTCTGGTTCGATAAAGAACTCAGGCCCGGCGATGAGTTCAGGCGGTTCATCGAGTCGCAGATCGATCAGTCGCAGATCGCGCTACTGATTGTGAGCCAGAGCTTTTTGAACTCCGACTTCATCGAGATCAGGGAGATGCCCCGCATTGCTGAGCGCGCGCGGCTGGGAAAGATGATCGTTGTGCCTGTACTGGTTGAGCCATGCGACTGGAGCGAATATCCCTTCCTCGCCGATCGCCAAATGGTTCCCAGCAGCCCGCTGATCGACTACACGGAGAGCGAGCCGCAATGGGCCAAGGTCCGGTTTCAGATTCTGGACGGACTCAAAGCTCAATTAAAGAGGATTCGCGAGACCCCGCAGCCGCATGGTTCCTTTACCATGGCGCAGCACGCTCACGACGCTCCGCCCGAGGAAGTCGTCATCGAGGCGGACGTAATTCCTTGCTCTCAGCCGAGGTCGCAGCGGCAAGACCAAGAAGAGCTGGGCCGCGTCGCTCGGAAAGCCGCGGAGCACGAGGCGGCGGAGCGGGAAGCAATGGCACAGGCAGCCTTGCGCGCCGAAGAAGAAGCGGCGCAAATCAAGCAGCAGCGGGAACGCGAAGCAGAGGAGAGCAAGCAGTGGGAAAAAGAGCTGGGTGATCGGCGCCGCAAGGAAGCTGCAGAGCGGCAGGTCCGCGAGGAAGCGCAACACCGCAAGGCCGAGCTCCAGCACCCCATGCCGATGGAAGCGGTGCCTGCGAAATCAGGGGACGACGCGGCAGACTACCTGTCGACAGCACAGAGAAAAGCCGTTGCGGCCCTCGCGGTTGCCCTCTGCGTCGGAATCGTTTGTTTGGGACTGTACGTCTATCATCGTTCGACTGTGCCAATCGCATCCGCGAACCCTTCGCAGGCGCAGACGGAAACTGTGCCGGCAAGCGGTACAGTCTGGGCGGCACGCAACAGCGGTAAGACGCAAATCCTCACTTCGATCTTTGGAACCAGCGATGGCCAGCATCTATGGGCCGTGGGCGATGACGGCACGATTCTGGAATCGGAGGACGAAGGCGCAAGCTGGGCGGCGGGCAAGAGTGGCACAAAAAGTGATCTTTTCTCGGTCTTCGGGACCAGCGACGGCAAGCGTCTGTGGGTCGTCGGCAAGAAAGGCACGATTCTGGAATCCGAGGATAGCGGCACAACCTGGAAAGGGCAGAAAAGCGGTACGAGAGCTTCCGTCAACGCTATCTTCGGCACCAGCGGCGGAGGTCGTTTGTGGGCCGTCGGCGGGAACGGCACGATTCTCGCATCGGACGACAGCGGCGCAACCTGGACGACACGCAGCGGCGGCACCCCAGCGTATCTCGAATCGATCTTCGGGACCAGCGATGGAAGTCGTGTGTGGGTCGTCGGAGACAAAGGCACGATTCTGGAGTCGGACGACGGAGGCGCAACCTGGACGGCGCGCATCAGCGGCACCACTGAGACCCTTTATGTAATCTTCGGGACCGGCGACGGCAGACGACTCTGGACCGTTGGCACGGACGGCACGATTCTGGAGTCGGACGACGGAGGCGCGAGCTGGACAGCGCGCAACAGCGGCACGAAGGAGTGGCTTGTCTCGATCTTCGGGGCCAGCGACGGCAGACATCTTTGGGCCGTCGGCACGGGGGGCACGATCCTGGCGTCGGGCGACGGGGGCGCGACATGGGCCGTGCGCAACAGCGGCACCGGATCTTCCCTCAACTCGATTTTCGGAACCGCGGATGGCACGCGGGCGTGGGTCGTCGGTTACAAAGGCACGATTCTGGAGTCGGACCGTTGATGATCTGGAAGTATCCGCGCAGGGCAGCGGACGGACCGGCATTTCCCAAGCGAAATGCCATGTGGCCCAATTGACCCGATGCCGAGCTGCGTTGGGCTTGGCCGGCAGTGATAAGCGGCGGAACTTTCGCCGGCCCGCCTTCGTAGGATAATTTTGAATGCAGCAAATGCAGGCATTCATTGGCGAGGAAGTAAGGCGATGGTCAAATTTCTTCTGTTTTGCATTCTGCTTATCTTGTGCTGGCCGCTGGCGCTGCTGGCCCTGGTGCTTTATCCGTTTGTGTGGCTGGTGCTTTTGCCGTTCCGCGTGGTGGGCATCGCCGTGGGCGGCGTGCTGGAACTGGTGAAATCCATCATCCTGCTGCCGGCACGGGTGCTGCGCGCGGTTTGAGGCCGCAAGACGCCTCGACATCCCCTCTGACAATGCTTTACGGCAAAACCAGAGTTATAGTGCAGGTCTGGCCCGATTCCGGGTCGCTGCGGCTTCGGTGTACATCGACTCTGGTTTTGCGATAGCGTGACCCTATGGCGTTCGCGCTGAATCTGGACGGGAAAGTTGCGCTGGTGACCGGCGGGTCGCGGGGCATTGGCGCCGAAACCGTGCGCCTGTTGCGCGCGGCCGGGGCGCGCGTGGCCTTCAGCTACCGGAAGGCGCTGGCACAGGCCGACGCGCTGGTGACGGAGTGCGGCGGGACGGGCGCGACAGGTGAGCCGCTATGCGTGGCAATTGAACAGGAGCTGAGTTCGCCGGCCGATGGGCGGAAGCTCGTCGAGAGCGCTGTGGCCGTGATGGGCCGGCTGGATATTCTGGTGGCCAACCACGGCGTGTGGGAGGCCGAGGACGTGCCCATTGCGCAAATGGACGAAGCGCAGGGGCGGCACACGCTGGCGGTGAACCTGGACGCGGTCTTTGGGCTGGTGCAGGCGGCGGTGGGCATTGCATGCAGCAGCCCCTTGGACAAGAGCGGAGTCAGGGGTCACATTGTGCTGGTCAGCTCCACCGCCGGTCAGCGGGGCGAGGCGTACCATGCCGACTATGCCGTGACGAAAGGCGCGCTGATCAGTCTTACCAAGAGCCTCTCGACTGAGTTGGCGCCCCAGGGGATCATGGTGAATTGCGTCGCGCCGGGATGGGTGGCCACGGACATGTCGAAAGCCACGTTGGCCGATCCGGCGACGGGCGAGAAGATTGCCGCGGCGATTCCCCTGGGACGCGTGGCAAGCCCGCGGGAGATTGCAGGCCCGATTGTTTTTCTTTGCACACCGCTGGGCGGATTTATCTCGGGCGAAGTGCTGAACGTGAACGGCGGAGCGGTGCTGGTGGGATAAAGGCAGGGACCAGGGATCAGGGAACCGCAAACCGCCGACAGCCATGGACTCGCGGGCGGAAAGCTGACGACTGATAGCTGCTTCGAGGGGGACGATGAGAATCGGGAAACTGGCAATGATCGCGCTCGCGGCAATGGCGCTGATGGCGCCGCATGCGATGCGGGCGCAGGCGCAAGCGACCGACGAAGCGGCGCAGAAGAACGCGCAGCAGGCGCGGGAGAAGCTGGACGCCATGGTGAGGGCGTTGGGCGGGCAGGCGTGGCTCGACATGAAGAATGAGATGCAGCAGGGGCACGTTGCCGCGTTTTTCCAGGGCAATCCCGACCTGGGAACCGAGGATCTTTTCGAATTCCACGAGTGGCCCGACCATGACCGCATTGAAGTGACCAAGCACCGCGACGTGGTGGAGTTTTTTGTGGGCCGGCAGGGTTGGGAAGTGACCTATCGCGGCAAGAAGCCGCAGGACAAAGACATTGTGGACGACTTTCTGCGGCGTCGCGACCACTCCATCGAGATGGCGGTGAGGGTGTGGCTCAAGGATCCGAACACGATCCTTCTCTACGAGGGCGAGCACATGGTCGAGCGCCATCTGGCGGAACAGGTGACGCTGATTTCAGCGCAGAATGAAGCCATTACGATCCTGATGGACGAGCAGACCCATCTGCCCCTCGCGCGCACATTCCAGTGGCGCGATCCGGTGTACCACGACAAGAACACCGACACCGAGGAGTACGACGACTATCACGTCATGGACGGGTTCCCAACCCCGTTCACCGTCACGCGGCTCAAAAATGGCGACACCGTTCGCCAGTTTTACGTGACGCACGTGACTTATAACCAGAATCTGCCCGCGGAATTCTGGGATCCCGATGCCGAGGCGCGCAAGGTGAAGCGGTAGCGGTAGACGTTTAGTTCGCGAGGTGACCACCGCAGAGTTTCACGGCCTGCTTCACATTGCTGGCGAAGCGATTCGCGGAACCCATATCGGTGAATGGGAACGCGTTGTAAACGGAGGCCCGCCGTACGATGAGCGCCGTCACGGGCGGAGCGGTTGAGGTGGCGATGTTGGTATGACCTTGTGATGCGTTCTCCTGCGTTAGTAACTGGCTCTCCGGCTCGAATACGACGCTCGTCACGGCGGGCAGAACAAACCAGGCGTCTTTGTCCTTCGTGACCGCGCCGGCCTGCAACACCCTGAAGTGGTAAGACACGCGACATTGGGCCGGGTCGGCGACCACGTTGGTGAATTGTTTGACGAAGACCTTCTGGGAGGTGCTGCCACCGGTCTTGTCCTGGATATAGACGGTATAGTTCAAAGTGCCGATACTGCTCAGTTCTTTTTGGATGGCGCTCATCGTATCTCGCAGCGAGGCCGCATTGTTCGGGGCGGTCCGAGGAGGGGGCGGCGGCGCTGCCCCGCCAGGCCCGATTGGCTGTGCTGTGCCAGGAATACCCTGCACCGGAGCCGTGCCGAGTGGAGACGGAGCTGGCGAGGCCTGATGCGAAGTGAAATGCATACCAATAAACAACGCAACCAACAGGACGGCCGAAACGGTCCCCGCGGCCCATGTCCATGATCGTGTGTTCCATAGGAGTCGCGGGGCCGGCGCCTTTTCGCGCACGTCTGCCGCTTCGGGAAATCTTTCCGCACTGCCGATACTGCGGCTCGCCGGCATTCTTTCTTCTTGCGGCAGCGGTGGCGATCCGCCCGGTTCCGTGCGCGCCAGAACGATCTTGATCGTCCCCGCGAGATTCTTGAGATGAGCCTCAAATGGCGGCGTCAGGGCATCGAGCCAGTGAACGTTGCCAATGAAGTACTCAAGAGACTTGCCGGGAAGCACGTCCTCCATGCGCAATGGCAGGATGGCGACACCATGATTGACGGCCCGTTCGATCTCGCGGCGAATCTGCGACGAGGCATTGGCGTTGGCCGTGAAAACCAGCACCATGATCCGGCATTCTTCGATGGCGTCGATGATGGCCTCGCCGTATTCTCTACTGGCAAGTACGTCACGCGGAGCGATCCAGCACCGGATTCCGTTCGACTCCAGCATGGCGCAGACCGCGTCAGCGGTGGCCTTGTCCTTCGCGGAATGGCTGATGAAGACGTCATGCGCCATGTGTCTGTCCAATCGATTGTGGGGAACGGGGAACAGCTAGCGATACTATAGCCCAATTGACCCGAGGCGCAGCGAATCAACCCAAGGCCTCAGGGGCTAAAGCCCCGCCGTTTTTTGCTGCGTTTACGGCACGACTACAGTCGTGCCCTTTCACAACTGCGTCAAACTGAGACGCGAGCCAAACCTGCCGCCGTTCCCGGAAAATGACGCGCGCGCTTATTTATAATCCCTACGAGCACTAAACAGCCAAAAGAACCGTTCCCTAGGAGCCGCAGAATGACGCTGAACATCCAGGAAATCATGGATTTCCTGCCTCACCGCTACCCCTTTCTCCTGATCGACCGCGTGCTGGAGTTCGAGCCCCAGAAGCGCATCGTCGCCATCAAGAATGTGACCATGAATGAGCTGTTTTTCCAGGGCCACTTTCCCGGCGCGCCGCTCATGCCCGGCGTACTGATCGTTGAAGCGATGGCGCAGGCCGGCGCGGTGCTGCTGCTGTCGGAGATGGAGGATCGGCACTCGAAGCTGGCGGTTTTCACCGGCATCGACGGTGCCAAGTTCCGCCGCTCGGTGACGCCAGGCGATCAGCTCCGCATCGAAGTGGACGTGGTGAGCTTCCGCCCGCGCGCCGGCAAAATGGCGGGCAAGGCATACGTGGACGGCAAGCTTGCCTGTGAGGCAGAGCTAACCTGCATGATCGTTCCGCGGGCGCAGGGAAAAAAGGCGGCGGCAGATTCTTCCGCGGCAGCCGCCGCATCGGAGACAGTGTGAGCATCCATCCCAGCGCGGTGATCGCAGACGGCGCGCGGATCCCGGCATCCTGCACGATTGGGCCCTATTGCACCATTGGTCCGGAGGTGGAACTGGGCGAGGAATGCAATCTCATCTCCCATGTAGTCATCGACGGCCGCACGCGCATCGGAGCGCGCAACACGTTTTATCCGTTTTGCTCCATCGGCGTGGCGCCGCAGGACTTGAAGTACAAGGGCGAGCCCACCGAGACCGTAATCGGCGCCGGCAACACCATCCGCGAATGCGTGACTATCAGCCGCGGAACGGTGGGTGGCGGCGGTGTGACTAGCCTGGGCTCCGGCTGCTTGCTGATGGCCTACGCCCACATTGGCCACGACAGCCATGTGGGCAGCCGCTGCATCCTGGCGAACTCCGCTACGCTGGCCGGCCACGTAACTATTGAGGACGATGTGACGCTGGGCGCGTTTTGCCCGGTGCACCAGCACTGCGTGGTGGGCGCGCATGCGTTCGTCGGCGGCGGAACGATTGTGACGCAGGATGTGCTTCCGTTTTCACTCACCTCGGCGCGGCGCGAGAACCGGGCCTTCGGGATCAACAAGGTCGGCCTGGAGCGGAAAGGCTTTTCGCCGGAGCGGTTGCAGCGCCTGCAAAAGGCCTACCGGTACCTGCTCGCCGCCAAACTGAACACTACGCAGGCCGTCGAAAAAATGCGCACGCTCGAAGGCGAAGATGTGGCCCTGCTGGTCAAGTTCATCGAGCGCAGCGAGCGCGGAGTGATCAAGTAACGATGAAGCTTGGCCTCATTGCCGGCAACGGTCGCTTTCCTTTCCTGCTGCTCGATGCGGCGCGGGCCGAGGGGCTGACGGTGGTTGTCGCGGCCATCAAGGAAGAGACCGATCCGGAGATCGACCGGCGCGCCGAAACCGACCCGGGCGTGACCGTGCACTGGCTTTCGCTGGGCGAGCTTTCGCGGCTGATCGAAACCTTCAAAAAAGAAGGCGTCGAGAAGGCTGTGATGGCTGGTCAAGTCAAGCACAAGCAGATCTTCTCCAGCATCCGGCCTGATTGGCGGCTGGCCAAGCTGCTGCTGAACCTGAGAACGCGATCGACCGACGCACTGCTGGGCGCGGTGGCCAAGGTGCTCGGCGATGAAGGCATTGAATTGATCAGTTCGACCCAGTTCCTGGAGCCGTTGCTGGCCGAGGAAGGCGTGCTGACCGAGCGTGCGCCGGATGAAGATGAGTGCAAGAACATTGAGTACGGCCTGGGCGTGGCTGGGGCGCTGGCCGGATACGACATCGGGCAAACTGTAGTGGTGGCGGCGCAGGCGTGCATGGCTGTGGAAGCCATGGAGGGCACGGACGCCACAATCGAGCGGGCGGGGCGGCTGATGGCGACCCTCGAAGCAGATGCTTCGACGCTTCACCCCACGGACGAAGACCTGTCCCTCCACCCCAGCGAGCAAAGTCCGCTCGCGGGGGGCCCCGGATCCGCGGGGACCCCGACCCTTGAACGCCGCTTGACCGTCGTCAAAGTTGCTAAGCCCAATCAAGACATGCGTTTCGACGTGCCCGTAATCGGGCTGCCGACGGTCGAGACCATGCTCCGCGCCGGAGCAACCTGCCTGTCCATCGAAGCCGGAAGAACTTTGCTGTTCGATCGCGAAGCGCTGCTCAAGCGAGCGAGTGACGCTGGCGTAACAATTGTGGCCGCGCGGCGGTGATATACAGGTGTCAGGGTTCAGGTTTTAGGTCTCAGCAGGAAATTCCCCGGAGCCCGCTGTTTTTCTGACCCCTGACACCTGAAACCTGACCCTTCATCTCAGGAGGTTTGTCGTGAATAAGCTTGTTGTCATCGGACTATCCATCGCCGTTTTGGCGGCGATTCCCTTCTTCGCCACCCGCGCGGCTGCTCAGGAAATGCCCGCCGTGGGCCAGGAAGCGCCCACCTTTACCCTGCCTTCGCAGGACGGAACGCCCGTCTCGCTCGATCAATACCGGGGCAAGTGGGTGGTACTTTACTTCTACCCCAAGG
The DNA here is from genome assembly GCA_050013775.1 of Occallatibacter sp. Classification (GTDB taxonomy): domain Bacteria; phylum Acidobacteriota; class Terriglobia; order Terriglobales; family Acidobacteriaceae; genus Telmatobacter. The sequence continues at coordinate 20,037 of JBEKEP010000026.1, forward strand.
ACATGACCACCGGCTGCACCATCGAGGCGCACAAGTTCCAGGATGCGCTGCCCCAGTTCGATGCCAAGAATGCCGTGATTCTCGGCGTGAGCGTGGATACCGTCGACAGCCACAAGCAGTTTTGCACCAAGGATAGTCTGACCTTCCATCTTCTTGCGGACCCCGACCACAAGGTGGTGAGCGCGTATGGGTCTCTGGGCGCGTTTGGCCCCATGACGATTGCCAACCGCAACACGTTCCTCATCGATCCCCAGGGCAAGATCGCCAAGGTGTGGGTGAAGGTGTCGCCGCCCAACGCGGCCTCTGACGTGCTTGCGGCGCTGCCGTAGCGCGGATATCGCGCCGGATTCATTTCCAGGCCCGATTCATTTCGAGGAGTGACCGATGCCGACAGAGACTGCGCTCGAGTTCCGCACGGAGATCGAGCGGCTGCGGGGCGCCTTGAGGGTGCTCTCGCCTTCGCTTGCCGATACGCCGTGGCGAGCGGGCGGATGGACCCGGAAACAGATCGTGGGGCACCTGCTTGATTCGGCGGCAAACAACCGCCAGCGATTTGTGAGGGCGACCATCGATGGGCAATATGCCGGTCCCGGGTATGCGCAGGACGCATGGGTGGCGGCACATGGATACGCAGACCAGTCCTGGGAGACCTTGCTGCGCTGGTGGGAAGCGGAGCACGAGATTCTCGCGGCCGCGGTGGACAGGGTCCCCGAGGAACGGCTGGAAGCGAAGTGCGTAGTGGGCGTCGATGCGCCTGTGACGTTGCGCTTTCTGATTGAGGATTACCTACGCCATCAACGCTGGCACTTCAAGCAGCTGGAGGCGGACTGAGCGGCCCGACCAAAAGGACTGCGCAAAAGAAAAGGCCCGGCGACGAACCGGGCCTTTCGAATTTCACGGGCCGCGTTGCAGCAAGCCACCGAACCCGCACGGGCCGGATCGCGCCGCGTCACGCGCTCCTGGCATTGCGACAGAGGCGCCGAGGCTACTTCTTCGACTTCTTCTTCGCGGCCTTCTTGGCAGCCTTTTTGGCGGCTTTCTTGGCGGCCTTCTTGGTGACTTTCTTGGCTGCCTTCTTGGCCGGAGCTTTCTTCTTTGCTACCTTCTTGACGACCTTCTTGGCGGCTTTCTTGGCAGGAGCCTTCTTCTTGGCCGCCTTCTTCGCCGCCTTCTTGGCCGGGGCTTTCTTTGCAACCTTCTTGGCGGCTTTCTTGGCCGGAGCTTTCTTCGCAGCTTTCTTGGCGGGTGCTTTCTTGGCCGCCTTCTTGGCCGGGGCCTTCTTGGCGGGCTTCGGCGCCGGCGTTGCGGTAATCACGATCACGGTCTCTTCCGCCACTACCTCATCGTCGTCTGAGGAGGTGAGGATGCCGGCGGTTTCCAACTCATCTTCCTCGTCGGCAAAGGCTTCGACCTGCTCGCGGTCCAGGTCACTCGGCTTCCCAAGGGGATCGCCGTCACTCATTGCGTACATCCTGAACACTTCATCCATCCCATTGCCTCCAGCGGATTGCCGCTGCTCATGATTTCGTTTGCATTTTCGCACAGCAGATGGAGTCATCGTGCTTGCGCAAGCGATTGTAGCTTTAGCTTGTACACAAAGACAAGAAAAACACAAGCCAGGAATGGGAATTTGCCGCAGTTTTTCTTACTGTCGCGAAGGCCGGGCGGGGTGCGTGGACTTGTGGGTCGCACTGCTGGTGGCGTGGGCAGGGGTTTTCGAGGCCTGGGGATGGGCTGATTTGGGCGCGGAACCGGCGGGGCGATGCGTGGACGTGGCCGCGCCCGAGCCTTCGCTGGAGCCCTTGCGGCGGTGGGTCGAGGAGGTGCGAACAGGCGCTGGCTCTGCCACGCGCAGGCGGCGTCCGGCTTCCACCCGGATGCCCGAGGGAATGCTGTTCCAGCTGCGCAGCTGGCTCAAGGAGACGCCGAAACGGTCGGCGATGGTCACCAGGGTATCGCCGCGGCGGACAGTGTAAAGCCGGGTGCGCGCCAGGGGCTCGGCGACAACGGGTACTGGCACGACCAGGGCATCGATACCCGCAAGGCTTTGGCTGGAGGTGAGCTGGTTGGCCGTGGCCAGCTCTGCCACGGGAACGCGATACTCCTGCGCCACGGAGGCCAGCGTATCCCCGGCCGCGACGGGGTGGTAGCGCCAGGAATTGCGGCGAGCTTCAGGAATCGCGGCGGCGCGCTGCTCGAAGAGCGTGGCCGTGCCGGCGGGCAAGTGCAGATCAAAGGGGGTATCGGGCGGCGTCACCATACGCAGCAGACTCGGGTTCAGCGCCTCGATCTCGTCGACCGGAGCGCCGACCAAGTCAGAGACCAACCGGAGATCGATGGAGTAGTCGACGGTGACGGTATCGGTGAGGACGGGAGGATCGAGGGTGACGTCGTCAAAGCCGTACTGCTGCGGATGGTTCGCGATGATGATGGCGGCGACAATTTCAGGCACATAGTTCGCGGTCTCTTTGGGCAGCTCTCCGCGTTTATAAAGCTCCCAGAAATCGGCGTATCCGGTTCTCTGGACGGCGTGCTGCATGTTGCCCGCGCCATGATCGTAGGCGGCCATGGCCAGGTACCAGTCGCCGAGTTCGTCGTAAAGAAACTTCATGTAGCGGCCGTAGGCGCGCGTAGATTTTTCGGGATCGAAGCGCTCGTCGACGTAGGCGTTGCGGGTCAGGCCATAGTAGGGGCCCGGCATGAACTGCCACATGCCGCCCGCCCTGGACTTGCGATTGACGGCCTGCGGCTGGAAGCCCGATTCGGCCACGGCCAGGTAGATCAGATCCTGCGGCACACCTTCTTCGGCCAGGACGCGCTGGATCATCGTCTTGTAGCGTCCGGATCGCTCGAAGGAATGTAAAAGCGTGTTGTGGCCCTTCTGGGTATAGGCGAAAAAGTTGATGAAGGCGGCCACGTATTCATTCGACACCAGCGGCAGATCGGACTTGGTGGTGGCCAGGTCGGCCGTGGTCTTGGCTACCAGATTGGGATCAACGGCAAAGGTGATGTCGCTGGCGGCCTCGGCCGGCGTGATTTCCTCTTTGGGAACGAAGCCGTTGCCCTGCTTCAGGGCCTCCATCTCCAGGCCGTTGACCTCGTCGACGATCTTGTCGAACTCGTCCTGCAACTGCGGGTCGGCCTTGATGTCGAGCCCACTTGAAAGCATGAGATCGACGGCACGGTCGAACTGAATCTTGGCTTCAGCGAGCATTCCCTTGCGGTAGTCTGCGTCGCCCGAGGCGTACGCGGCCTCAACTTGCCCGATCAACTGGCGCGCGCGTTGCTGCTCTGCGGTCGGCCTGGGTGCGGGAGCGGGTTGCGGCGCAACGGGAGCCGGAAGCGGCGGCGCGGTGGCCTGCGCGGGCTGGCGAGCCGGCCCTGCGGCGGTGTCTGTCGGCGTGCAGCCGACGGATGCCAGCACCAGAAGGGCGCAGATCGGCGCGAGAAATCGCTTCCCCGCGCAGCGCACGGAGAATCCTGTCCGGCAAGGCCTCGATGGGGTCACATTGGGCACTATGCCGATGATAAGCCATGACCTGGAGTAGGTCGCGCGGCGCGCCAGCCACAGAGCGCTAACCTCTTTTTTATGAGAACAGCATCGGGGCCGGTTGGCGGCGAAAATGGGCAATGATGGCGCCCCTCGGCCACGGCAGAAAACACGCAGCGCCGCCTCGTAGCCGGCGAAGAGGGGAGGATCAGCGATGTGCAAGAATGTTGTGTGAGCACCGCGAGATGCTTGTCATCCTGGTTATTTTTCTCAAGATGGAGACACACGGCGATGTTCAGAACCGCTGCAGAACGACTGAGTCGCGGCCGATCGTTTCGTTACCGTCTGCCTCAAATCTACGGGGGTTGCCGCTTCTATCTCACGCCTGAAGCCGGCTTGCGCTATTGGATCCCGAGCCGGGGGATCAAAGGCGACGAAAACCTGCTGAAAAACGCGGCTGAAACGGTAAGACCGGGAAACGTCGTGTGGGATGTCGGGGCCAACATGGGGCTCTTTTCGTTTGCCGCCGCGGGATTGGCTGGCGCAAACGGCCGCGTATTTGCTTTCGAGCCTGACGCCGTCATGGCCAGTCTTATGCGGCGTTCCGCGCGACTGAACCCGCAGGCCGCTCCCGTTGAGATCGTCCCCTGTGCCATCGCTCTGGATCTGTCTCTGGCGCATTTCCAGATCGCCCAGCGCAGCCGTACCTCGAATGCTCTAGAGGGGTTTCAGTTGGGCGAAAGCGGCGGGGTCCGCGAGGTAGAAACCGTATTGACCGTCTCTCTCGATTGGCTCGCCGATCGCCTTCCTCCGCCTGACGTACTGAAGATCGACGTGGAAGGCGCTGAGCTGGCCGTATTTCAGGGTGCACGAAACATGCTCAAGGCGAAGCGTCCCATCCTGATTTTTGAGTTGACACGGCATAATTGGGACGAAGAGTCCCGTATGCTACGCGACCTGGGCTACACCCTTTTTGACAGCGACTTGCCGCCCGGCGAGCGCCAGCCTCTGACCGACGCCACCTTCAACATCATCGGCATCCCGTCCTGAAGATGATCCTGGCGCGAAGAGTGCCCTTTTGCCATCAATACTGCCGCGGCAATGCGAGAGTCCAGAAGTTCCCGGAGAGCATGCGCTGATATCCTAGAGTTTGTTCTCCCGGCGCGCCGATCGATCCCATCATGAACTCGAAATTTATCCGCAATTTCGCCATCATCGCACACATCGACCACGGCAAATCGACGCTGAGCGACCGGTTACTGGAATTTACGGGCTCGGTGACGGGACGCGAGATGCAGGCCCAGATCCTGGACGATATGGACCTGGAGCGGGAGCGCGGCATCACCATCAAGGCGCACGCTGTGCGCATGATGTACAAGGCGCACGACGGCAACACCTACCAACTCAACTTAATCGATACGCCGGGCCACGTCGATTTCAGCTACGAGGTGTCGCGCTCCCTGTCCTCATGCGAGGGCGCGTTGCTGGTGGTGGATGCCACCCAGGGCGTGGAGGCGCAGACCCTGGCCAATGCCTACCTGGCCATCCATCACGGCCTCGAAGTGATCCCCGTGATCAACAAGATCGATCTGCCGTCGGCCGACATCCTGCGTACACAAGAAGCCATCGAAAAGGCCGTGGGGCTGGACGCGACCGACGCGCTCCCAGTGAGCGCCAAGACAGGACAGGGCGTGGACGATGTACTGGAAGCGATCGTGCACCGGCTACCGCCCCCCACTGGCGATCCCGATGCCCCTCTGCAGGCGCTTATCTTCGACTCGTGGTTCGATGCCTACCGCGGCGTCATCGTGCTGGTGCGCGTAATGCAGGGAACCATACGCAAAGGGCAACGCATCCGGATGATGTCGAATGGCAAATCGTTCGAGGTCGAGTCCATGGGCGTGCTGATGCCGAAGCCGGTGGAGATTGGCCTGCTTTCCGCGGGCGAAGTGGGATTTTTCGCGGCCACGATCAAGAACGTGGGCGACACCAAGATCGGCGATACGGTCACCGATGAAGCGCACCCGGCTACCGCGCAGTTGCCCGGATTTGAAGACATCAAGCCCATGGTCTTTTCCGGGCTCTACACCGTGGACTCGCACGAACACACGCTGCTGCGGGACGCTCTGGAAAAGCTGCGCCTGAACGACTCCTCCTTTTTCTTTGAGCCCGAGAGCTCGGTCGCACTGGGCTTCGGGTTCCGCTGCGGGTTTCTGGGCCTGCTGCACATGGAGATCATCCAGGAGCGGCTGGAGCGCGAGTACGAGCTGGCCCTGATCACCACGGCGCCCAGCGTGCGCTACCACATCAGGCTCACCGACGGCAGCGAGATCGAAGTCGACAACCCGTCGCGCTGGCCCGAGCCGCAGAGCATCGACAGCATCCGCGAGCCGGTGATTGCCGCCAAGATCCTTACTAACGAGGAGTACGTGGGCGGGATCCTGAAACTGGTGGAAGAGAAACGCGGCAAGCAGAGCAACTTCGAGTACGTAACGCCCACGCGCGTATTGCTGAGCTACGAGTTGCCGCTCAATGAGATCGTGCTGGACTTCTACGACCGTCTCAAGTCCATCTCGCGTGGCTACGCTTCGCTGGATTACCAGTTGGCCGGAGAGTGGGAGTCGCCGATGGTCAAGCTCGACATCCTGGTTTCCGGCGAACCGGTGGACGCGCTCTCCATCATCGTGCACAAGGACCACGCCTATGAGCGGGGCCGCGCGCTGGTTTCCAAGATGCGCGAACTGATCCCGAGGCAGCAGTTCGAGGTGGCGATTCAGGCTGCCATCGGGGCCAAGGTTGTGGCCCGCGAGACGGTGACCGCCCTGCGCAAGAACGTTCTCGCCAAATGCTACGGCGGCGATATTACGCGCAAGCGCAAATTGCTGGAAAAGCAGAAGGAAGGCAAGAAGCGCATGAAGCGGATCGGGAAAGTGGACATTCCGCAGGAGGCGTTCCTGGCGGTTTTGCGCGTGGGCGAAGAGCAGCAGAAATGACCGCGTGATTCGTGGACCGTGAATCGTGGTCGAATGCTGGAGTCATTCGCTGTTCACGAGTCACAATCCACGAATCACGCCTTGCGACTACGGCATGAGAACGGTGTCGATCACCTGAATAACGCCGTTCGATTGATACACGTTGGGAATGGTAATGGCAGCCATGCCGCCCTTTTCGTCGGTCAGCATGAACTTGCCATCCTTCCACCATACCGTCAGCGTGCCACCCTCGACAGTGGTCAGCGTGGCCTTGCCGCCGCCATCGTGAATCATCTTTTTCAAGTCGTTGGTGGTGATGCGGCCGGGGACCACGTGGTAGGTGAGCACCTGTTTCAGCATGTCGAGGTTCTCGGGCTTGAGGAGATTGTCGACGGTGCCCGCCGGCAGCTTGGCGAAGGCTTCATTGGTGGGCGCGAAGACGGTGAACGGGCCGGGGCCCTCGAGAGTGTCCACAAGGCCGGCGGCCTTGACTGCCGCTACCAGCGTGGTGTGGTCTTGGGAGTTGAGCGCGTTCTCCACGATGTTCTTGGTGGGGAACATGGCTGCGCCGCCGACCATCGGGTCTTCCTGGGCGAAGGCAGTGGAGGCCGAACCGGCCAGCGCGACGGCGAACAACAAAGCGAGAAGCTTTTTCATGGTATTGATTTCCTTTCACGGGGAATTTGGGGTTGCCGTTCGGTTGGGGCGCGGCTGATTTGCCAGTCGCGCCCAGTGGGGAGAGCGTACTGGTGGATGTACGAGGGACCTTGGGAATTCGGATTGCGCAAAACGGAAAAAATCGTTCGCGGTGTGCAGCCGGGCTGGAACAAGTTGTCCGGCAGTGGCTCTAAGCAAGGGGAACGAGTGGTATAAGAGCAAATGGAGCAGGGCTCCAGCCAGCCCATCTCGCCGCAAGGACAATCCAGTGGGAGTCTTCCGAGCGTACTCAAGATATCGACGGAGCGTGGCCCAGTGACTGCCCAACCGCAGCCCGTACCCGACTCCGCGCTCATTGAGAGGATGATGGCAGGCGACGAGGCTGCGCTTTCGACTCTTTACGACCGCTACTCGGCCATGCTCTTTGGCATGCTGATGCGGATCCTGCGCGACCAGCAGGCTGCCGAAGAGGTGCTGCAGGATATGTTTCTGCAGCTTTGGCGCAACGCCGCGCAGTTTGATGCGAAACGTGGATCGCTGCCGGCATGGCTGATGGTGATCGGCCGAAACCGCGCTATATCGCGCCTGCGCGGCAGAAGAGATCGCGAGGTGCTGGAAGAGGAGGAGGGCGATTATGCGAACACCTTCGCCTCCGGCCAGAACATCGAAGATGAAGCAGTGCGCGCGGAGTTGGCGCGGAACATATCGGCCGCGCTCGAGCAGTTGCCGGCCGAGCAAAAGCAGGCCGTGGAGCTAGCGTATTTTGAAGGGATGACGCAAAGTGAAATCGCGAATCGAACCGGAACCCCGCTGGGCACAGTAAAGACCAGGGTGAGAACCGCGATGCAAACTTTGAGGCAGATACTGCGATGACTTCAGCGCACGCCAATCCGGATGACCTTGACCTCTACGCGCTGGGCGCGCTGGACGGCGAGGACAAGCAGGCATTGGAGTCGCATCTCCATGCCTGCCCGCACTGCCAGCAGCAGCTTGCGGCGGCACGGCAGCGAACGGCGCTGGTGGGACTTGCAGCGCCCGCGGTCACTCCGCGTCCGCAGGTAAAATCGACGCTAATGGACAAGGTGCAGGCCGAGAAGAGGTCCCCGGCGCCGCAATCAGATCCGCTGAAAACCAGGAAAAAACGCTGGGGTCTACGCTTCTCATTCGGGTTTGGATTAGCTACGGCTTTGCTGGCCTTCGCGACTTATGAGCTGGCGAAACAGGATCTGGGTCGCGGCAGGCAGCTCAAGCAGCTTCAGGCACAGATTGCGCAGGACGCTGCGGCCCTCCAGGCCATGGGCCAGGTAACTGGTGCGCCGGATTCCGCGGTGATTGCCCTTCTGCAACAACCGGGCGGACCTCAGGGACAAGCACATTTGCTTTACAACGCGCGCATGGGATTGGCCGTCTATTCCGGGCAAATCGCGCCTGCACCTGCCGACAAGAGCTACCAGCTCTGGCTTGTTCCCGCATCGGGCTCGCCCGTTAGCGCCGGATTGGTCGACGCCAATCAGCAAAACGGAGCAGTGGTGGTGCGGCTAACGCCCGGGCTCGCCGCCAAGGCCTTTGCGGTCACATTAGAGCCGCTGGGAGGCAGGCCACAACCCACCGGCCCGATGGTTCTGGTCGGCGCCACGAGTTAGCCGCCGCCGGGCTTTGTGAATAAATCTTCACGACAGATTGTGGAAAGGTATGCCGGCTAGCAATCGTGCGCACAATCGAGAGGCTGCTGCGGTACGCGCGGTGATTTGCCCACATTACTGTTGAAATTAAAAGAGTTAAATTGTTTATCAGACCTGGATTGATGCTGGCAAGAGGAAAATAGGGAGCTTTCCGCGAAGCTTTCCGGAAGAAATCCACAATTTTTCCCACAGGACGAGGGCGGCTTTGAAGCCGTGCGCAAAGCAAAGGCCCCGGCAAGCGGGACCTTTGCTGCATTTCTGCTGCAATTCTGTTTAGTGCGCTGCGGGCTGCCGAGGTGCCGCTGGCCTGGGAGCTGCCGGCTTGGGAGCCGCCTGGCTTCCTGGGGCCGCTGCCGGTTGAGCCGGCGGTGCGGGCACGCCCGACTTCAGGTTGTAGGCATCGACCACCGCCTTCGTGATGTCTGTGCCATTGGCGGAATACAAAACCGGGGTTGCCTGCGCCGAGACATCAAGGACCAGAGTGAATCCCTGGAGATCAGCGTAGGACTGCATAACGTCGTACACCTTGGAGGCAAGGCCCTGGTACATATCCTGCATATCCTGCTGGAAAGCGTCGCGCGCGTCTGTAGAATCGCGATCCAACTGCTTCTTCTTTTCGTCGAGAGTCTTGGCCTTGCTGTTGCGGTCGGCCTCCGACATGGCGGCGCCCTGGGTCTGCAACTGCTTGGTCAGGCCGTCAATTTCGTCGCTTAGGGTCTTAAGGGCAGCTTCCTTGGGAGCGTACCTCTTCTGCAGGTCGGCGAAGTCGCGCTGGCCCTCATTGGATTGGGCTACGGCCAACTGAAAACGAATGACCGCAATTTTGGCAGGAACGGCGGCGGGCGCGGCGGCCGGCGAAGCCGAAGTTTGGGCGGCGGCGCTCAGGACCATCCCTGAGGCCAGCATGAGAACGAGTGCAAAAGTACGCTTCATTTGAATCGAAAACTCCTTCGGAATCCCTGTGTGGCTTCTGCCTTAGACGCAGAAAACGAGCCTTTGCCCCTTCGCGCATCCTCGCGGCTCATCTTTACCCCGGCTTTTACGGGAAACTCCGCGCCGGACGGCGCGAGGCTGGAAAAGACGCGAATGGAGACGTCAACAGGAACTAGAGGGATTATAGGGCAGGGACCGGGGAATAGGGAATAGGGGGAGCCAGTTGTCAGTTCACAGCTCCTGGTTCACAGTCTGTTGGCAGTTGTGCCGCCAACGTAACCGTGAACCAGGAATTGTGAACTACGAACTGAGAATCAGTGCGCTGCAGGTTGCGGCTGAGGCGCATCGAGGGCTCCCTGACTTGGAGCCGGCGCGGCGATGCCGGACTTGGCGTTATAGGCCTCGATGATCACCTTGGTGATGTCCATGGCAGGCACGGCGTAGAGGACGGTCTGCGTCTGCTGGTCTCCTTCGTCGAGCACCAGCGTGTAGCCGTGCTTGTCGGCGTATTCGCTCATGAGTTCGCCCACTTTGCCGGCCACATCGTTGATCACTTGTTGCATGTCGGCCTGGAAATCGCTCTGCGCATCCTGGGTATCGCGGTCCAGTTGCTTCTTCTTTTCATCGATAGTGCGGGCTTTGCTGGCGCGATCGGCTTCGCTCAACTGGGCGCCCTGATCCTGCAATTGCTTGGTCAGGGTGTCAATTTCGTCGCTCAGAGTCTTGATCTGCACGCGCCGGGGATCGTACTTCTTCTGCAGGGCGGCAACGTCGCGCTGGAACTCGTTGGTCTGGGTGACGGCGGCCTGAAAAGCGATGACCGCAACCTTGGCCATCGGCACGGGTGCGGCGGCGGCGGGCTTTTGCGCGGCCGGCGCAGCAGGCTTGGGAGCAGCCGAGGTTTGGCCGGCGGCCGTGATGGCCGATGCAAGGACCAGGAAAAGTGCGAATGAGGACAGACGCTTCATGTGTATCAAAGACTCCTTGGAGTTCCCGTGTGCGGACACCGTGCCTACGGCCATCCGTTCCACACAGCCTTTTGGACTCTCTCGAAGAGGTTCCAGCGCGCGGCATATTTCAACAACTGTGCGCACCGAGGCATCGCCGGGAACTAGAGGGGATTATAGGTTCCGGGGTACGGAGCGTCAAACGGCGAAGGACCGGGACCAAGGCACCAAGGGACCAAAGGGATCGAGCAGACCGGCCCAGCGTTGCCGGAAACGAGAAGGGCCGCTCGAATCGAGTGGCTCCTGGCTGAAACCTGACACCTGCTCCTTAGAACGTGGTGGAGATGGTGAGGCGGAAGGTCTTGCGCGGCTCGCGGAAGACATACTGCGAACCGTAGGACTGGATGGCTTCCTGGTAGGTGTAATCGCCCGCGCCACCCGTCGGGAACATGTCGCGGGTGATCAGCTCGGCCGAGCAGCTCTGTTGCTTTTGTCCCAGGATGACGTCGTTGCAATAGGGCCGCTCATAGAGGCGCAACGGGTTATACGCGTAGTAGAGCCGGAAGGGCGCGTTGATGATCGGCATGAGCACGGAAATCTCCGCGCCCGTGGACATGCGGGGCACGAAGTTGGTGCCGGAGACCGGCCGGATGTTTTGCCGGAATCCAACCAGGGAACCGGGGATCCCGCCCTGGCAGGAGCCGTTGTTATAGACCGGGCAGCCGTACAGGGGCGCGGTCAGCGAGGCAAAACCCTCGGGGCTCTGCTTCAACTGGTTGTGGTTGACCGCCGAATCGATGCCGAAATCGTCGAAGAGGTGAAAGTCGAAGGGCCCGACGACGGGAATGCGGTATTCGATGTTGGTGGTCAGCTGGGTGTCGCCACCGATGGAGGCGATGCCGTACACGGGCAGCGGCACCTGAATGCACTGGTTGTCCTGCGGATTGGTCGGGTCGCGCGGCACGCACTGGCCATCGGGATTGGTGAGCTGGAAGTTGACCCGCGTGGGCACGTAGCCGTACGGCGTGGCGGCACGCACATCGAAGCCGCGCAGCTCCAGTTCGCCGCCGGAGTAGAAACGGTTGTTAGGCGGGGCCACGTCGCCGGAGATGCCCTCGATGTAACCCAACTGCGCGCGAACTGCCAGCACATTTCGGCCCCCGGCGGTGGGGATCAGGTAGTGCATAGGGATGTAGCGCTTGTAGGCGCCCGCCATGTTGACGTAGCGCACATCGCCCCACAAGCCGGCAATCTGCATGAACCCTGTGTACTCCTTGCCTTCGTGCGGGCGCAGCGGGTTCGAGACCGTGTCGTAGGAGTAGCTGAGGCCGACGTTGCTATTGATAATCCCCGCCAGCGGGTTCGAACCCTGCACTCCGGAGCGGAATGCGATGGTTTGGAAGAAGGTCGATGAGGCCGTGCTGAACGCCGTGATCGTGGACTTGCTCCACGAATAGGTAACACCAACACGCTGGAACGCATGCCGCTTCAACGGGTACATGACGGAGAAATTGAAACCTTGGGAACCGACGTTGTAATTCTGCGTCAGCGACTTCTCCGCGGAAGACAGATTGAGGTCTGCGCCCGTCGTGGCCTGGTAGTTCTTGGCGGCGTTGTAATCCTGCTTCTGATTGAAGATCTGGAAGCCAACATTGATGGGGCGGTTGCGGATATAGGGCTGGGTAAAGCCGAACTGGAAGGTGCGGCTGATGGAACCCAGGTTGGCCTGCACGCTCAGGGTTTCGCCTAACCCCAGGAAGTTGTTGGTCTGGTAGTTGACACCCAGGAAAGCGCCGGAATAGCCGCTGACGCCGCCATTCATGCCGATCGAGTTCTTGCCCTTTTCCTTGACCTTGAGCAGCAGATCGACTGTGCCCGCATCCGGATCCTGGTGGGCCTCGGAGTCCTGGTCGACCTTCAGCGGATCGAAGTATTGCAACTGGTTCAGGCGCAGCAGGCTGTACTCCCACAACTGGGAGTTGTAGACCGAACCTTCGTCCAGCATCAGTTCGCGGCGGATGACTTTGTCGCGGGTGATGGTGTTGCCCTGGAACTCAATGCGGGACACGAAGAACTGCTTGCCCTCGTCAATGTCGATGACCATGGAGACAGTCTTCTTCTTGTCGTCGGTATCGATGTGGGGCACGACGCCGAAGTTGATGTAACCGAGACCGCCGTAGGCTTTCTTGAGGTTGTCCATTCCCTTGCCGATGGCGGTGGCATTGA